>CAZEBQ010000169.1:0-9156 GCA_964510295.1 uncultured Anaerolineales bacterium
GGCGGCCTTGGCGCTCCCGTACCCACCCCCGAACCCGCCACGCTCGCGTTACTTGCCGCCGGAGGGCTGGTGCTGCTCCGCCGCAAGACGTAGACGGGGCCCTGAAGCGGCTGTGATCGCACCCCCTCCTCCCCGCGTCCGCCCGGGCTCGGTGTCACCCTCACACGTCGGCCCGCCCGCTTGGTGGTTCAAGATGAATGGCGTCGCCGACGGTCCGGGCACGGGGAGACAAACACCATCGGCAGGCGAAGTTGGTCACGGACAGGTCACAGATTTCAGCGCGTTTCAGCGCGTCGTGCGCCGCATCAAAGAGCCTCTCGAAGCATCGCAATGGACGATGCCGCTCCTGGGGCGGGGATTTTGAATCCCGCGCGTCTGCCAATTCCGCCACTTCGGCAAGCATCTGTCAGTAAAGGACTTATGTCGCATGGTGCGGCTTGTGAGGGGCCGCGCTCTTGCCAGGTTATTACCCGTTCATCCACGGTCAGCATGGCAAGGCCCCAAGCGGTTGGCCCAAGGCCCGACGGTACGCCACCGCGAGCAGCGCCCGCAAGGCAGGATTCTCGCACACTGCGAGCAACTTGTCAAACTCGTGTTCTTCCACAACCCGCACCTGTTTATCGGGCTCAGGGAGCATGAGCCCTTTCCATCGCAGGAGCGGGTTCGACCATGGTCAGGTGCAGGTCAGTCTTGAAAGTGTCCATGTCAGGCACAGACTCAAAGCCCCTGCTTGGGGGTCAAAGCCTTTCGGCCGAGCAGGACGTGTCCTGTTGCATGCAACCCCCGGGGATTTTTACTTAGCCTGTTGCCTGGTTTTGCCGATACGCGAAACGACACTAGGGGATCCTCGCGCTGGGGTGTGAGTGTCTGCCTGGCACGCAGGTTCTGTCGCCGCCACACGGTGGCAGAACCGAACCTGCGTGGTTGTGCCCCGGCGTGAAGGAAACGTCGCGCTGGGAAAAGGCATGCCGCACGACCTGCGCCGACCGCCGGCAACCTGGGCGTGAGTGTCGACGCCACGTTCTCGGGCAGCCTGACCATGGGGGTGGACCTGACGCTCGATGGCGTCAGCCCGAAGGGGTTCTTCCTGGCCGGAGCCGACCTGTCGCTTGATATGGGGTTCTCCGGTTCGGTGCCGCTGGCCATCGACCTGGACATGTTCTCTCTGACGACGGGCACCATCACGGGCTCGGGGGTGCAGGTGGGCGTCTCGCTGGTCGACCCGGACGGCAGCGGGCGGATTTACACCGGCGAGTTGGCCACGGGCGGGTCGGCCCTGGTGGAGGCCACCTTCGACGCCTCGACCGCTTCCGTGAACGTGCCGCTGGAGTTTGCCGCCACGCCGGGCGTGACGCTCGATGCTTTCGCGGCTGCGCCGGTGTTGACCATGACGGCCGACGACTTCGTGACGTCGAGCGACCTGAGCGTGGGGGTCTCGAACCTGGGCGACCTCATCAAGGCGACCGCCCTCTCGCCACAGGCCATGGTCACCGGCTTCCTGCAACTGTCGCAGTATATGGGCGGCGTGCAGGGCATCGACGTGATGCGGCAGGAGTTGCCGCTGCTTGGTGGGGCGACGGTCGGCGACATCCTGGATATCCCCCTGGCGATTTCCGACGGCGTCAACTCAAACGTCCTGACGGTCGACGGCGGGACGGGCACGGTCACGCCGCTGTTCAGCGACTTCGGAGACTTTGCAACCGCCCTATCGGGCCTACAGGACCTGATCCACATCGATCCGGACGCGCGCGAACTGACGATCGACTTCGATTACGCGTACGACTTCACGGCGTTCGACACGCCGCCTTCGTCGAGGCGGTCATCTGGGTGGCCGACATGGCCGACCTGGTGGCCTCCGCCCCCACCGGCGACTTCTGGCTGGACATGGGCTCGTTCAGCGTCGCCGGCAACTCCGGCACCAGCGAGGGGGGCGCCATCACCGGGACCTCCACGCCCGACTTCGGGTCGAACCTCAGCGCATCCGGCGCAGATGCCGACACCAAGAATTTCCTCACCGAGGCCAACTCCGGCAACAGTTCCTTCACGCTCAACATCCTCCAGCCTTCGACTATTTTCAACCTGTTGATGGGCAACGACGCCACGCTGATGACCTTCTCCATCCCGAACCTGGTCATCTCGGCGAACTACTCCCGGTACTTCCCGGTCTACGGCCCGCTGGGCATGCGGCTGAGCGGGTCGGCGTCGGCGACGCTGCACCTGGGCTTCGGCTACGACACCTACGGCTTGCAGCGGTCGCGCGAGACCGGCAACTGGAGTTACCTGCTCGACGGCTTCTACGTCTCCGATCGCGCCAACGCCGACGGCACCGGGCCCGACACGCCCGAGGTCGTCTTCGACCTGGGCTTCAGCGCCGCTGCCGAACTGAATCTCGGCATCGCCAGCGGCGGCCGGCTTTACCTCGTTGGCGCCAACCCCACCTTCTCCAGCGTCGAGAACCACACCGGCGGCGCCGACCGCGACTACCTGGTCTGCTCCAACGATCAGTACGTCGTCGGCCTGTTCGACGGCAACGGCAGCCAAGACCGCATCGACCTGAGCGATTACCAACTCGTCGACGTTTACAAGCGCAACATCTGGGACTTCACGGGACTGAACCAGGGCGGCGTCAACGAGCACACCGCCTTCACCGAGACCGAGAATCACACCGGCGGCCAGGTCGGGACCAACGAAACCCTCCACAGCGTGTATATCCGGGCCGCCGATGGCGTCGGCGGCGCCCTGACCGGCACCATCGAGGCCGGCGACTGCATCCGGTCGCTTCAGACCGGCGCCGCCAGTTCCGGCACCATCGACGCCCCGCTCCTGTCGCGCATCAGCCTGACGGGCGGGTTCAACGGCGTCATCCACGCCGTGGGGGGCGCCGAGGAGTTCGACCTGCTGGCCAGGCAGCAGAACATCGGCCGGCTCGACGTCAGCGGCGGCGACCTGCTCGGCACCGTCGAGGCGACCAGCATCAACAGCCTCAGTGTCCGCGACGGGCACCTCGGCGCCGACGTCACCGTTTACGGCGACCTGCGAAGCCTCTCGGTCAGCGGTCGCGACACCGCCGGCCTGCTCGACACCAGCAGCCTGACCGTTGCCGGCAACCTCGGATCGGCCCGAATCGACGGCGATCTGACGGGCCTCTGGGACATCGGCGGCGACGTCCTCTTCATCCGCCAGAGCGGCACGGTTAACGCTTGGACGCTCCAGATGGACGACGCGGCGGTGTCCACGGTGCGGTCGCTGTATCTGGGCGATGTCCAGCAGATGGCCATGACCGGCCTGGCCGACGTCCAGTCGTTCCGCAGCGACGCCTTTGCGGACGGGAGCCTCGAGGCCAACTCCATCAACGGCCTGTACAGCACGGGCGATTTCCTGGCCGACGTCACCCTCCAGGGCAACGCGCTTGACGGGGACGACGTGCTCGGACAGGCTTACGTTCGCGGCGCCGTTACCGATGCCACGTGGCAACTGACCGGGTCCGTGGGCAACGTCTGCCTCTACGGCAACACCAGCGGCCTGACCCTCGTGGCGTCGGGGAACCTGGGGCAACTGCGGGTTAACCAGGCCGCGGGCCTGAACGTCCTCGTGGGCATCGACTCCGCCGCCCTGGATGACGGGACCGTGACCGCCGATGAGGTGGTCAACGCCGACGCAACGATCCGCAGCGTCCAGGTTGGCTGGCGGCGGGGCGACGGCGACGTGGCTGCCGCCTCCGATGTCATCCTGGCGGCCCCGATCTTCGGCAGCGTGGCGTTCACGGAAGTGGACGACCTCGGCCAGGCCGACGGCTCGGCAATCTGGCTGGGCGCGGACGATGCCCTGACATCTCTCCAGAGCCGGAACAGCAGCGCGGCCGACCTGACCTGGTCCTACCGCCCGACCCAGGATGCCCCCTGGCCACCGGCGTTGGAACCGCTCAGGGTCGTGGCATAGGACGGTGGCAAGCGAACGTGTTCCAATGAAGGGCGTTTTTCACGGTCCGACAGCGGGCAGATGGAGTCCCAAGGGACCTCTGGCTACCACGGAAGTTGTTGGCAATCCCCCCGAGGTGAAGGGATACTGACGTCCGATGCCCCAGGACGGTCCTGGGCAAGGGCCCGCCTGGGCAATCCCGGATCATCAGTTGGCCCGGCGGGGTGTCATCGCCCGTAGCCCGGCATCCAAACCCACATTCCGCCTTTTCGTCTTGTATGACAGGGCATTCATGTTGCACGCTGTCGGTACGTGTCGTATCGTACCGCGGTGATTTGCAGAGTATGCCAAGACGCGTTGTGACGCAGGTTTCAGAGAAGGACTGAACCATGAGAACAAACCTACAGTTTCTCATGTTAACCGCCTTTGTCCTGCTATCGGCAAGAGGCGTATTGGTGGCAGGGGAGGGGATTGCACTTGAGAATGTTGTTTCCCCAGGGCCCAACCGGGCGGATGAGCCGTTTGCCGAGACGTTCTCCATGCAGCAGGCGGTCAGGTTTCTCGATTCTGTTGCGCTCACGTGGCAGAAGAAACGCACGTGTTTTTCGTGCCACTCGGACTATGCCTTTCTGATGGCCCGGCCGGTGATAACCCACGAGGTGACCGCTCACAGGCAGATTCGCGAGGCCGCGGAGTACTTGGCCACTCATCCGCGAACGACAGGATATCGAGCGACCGAGGCCGTGATGATCGCGTCGGCGCTTGCGCAAAACGACGCGGCGACAACCGGCAGGCTGCATCCGGCGACACGCCAGGCCCTGGACCGGATGTGGGAGCACCAGCGTGACGACGGCGGATGGAAGTGGCTCGACGACAATAAGCCTCCTTCGGAGATAGAGGAACACTATGGCGTGACGATGGCGGCTATCGGTGTTGGCATGGCGCCGGAGGACTACAGCAAGACCGCCGCAGCCAGAAAGGGCCTTGAGAAGATACGAGCGTACTTGAGGAACAACTCCCCGGCAAACATGCACAATCGGGCCATGAAAATGTTGGCTTCGCTGCGCGTCGGCGGGATTATGACTCAGGTTGAGCGGAAGAAGGTCATTGATGATCTGTTCGCCCTCCAGAAATCCGACGGAGGCTGGAATCTGGCCACCCTGGGCAGAAACTGGAAACGCGCCGACGCAACGCCACAGGACTACCAGACGAGTGACGGTTACGGCACCGGCTTTGTCATTTACGCACTGCGCACCGCAGGCGTCCCCGCGGATGACCCGCGAATCCAGAAGGGAATTCAGTGGCTGAAAACCCATCAGCGGGCCAGCGGACGATGGTTCACACGCTCGATGGACAAGGATAGCAGGCAATTCATAACGCACTCCGGTACGGCATACGCCATTCTTGCCCTGGCGGCCTGCGGCGAAGCCGAATCGATGCGATGAAAGCAAAGGAAGGAGAGCGGGAAGATGATGCTGACCCCTTCCCGATTCTTGTGCCAGGCGCCATGAGAGAATCGCTTGTTGCTTCACAGCCTAATCCCACCCCTCCCCCGAGGCAAGGCCGAAGGGACGGCGGCGGGCGTGTCAACGCCGAGGCCGCGCGTGCAAGCACCCACCCTACGCACTGTCACCCCACCACGTTGTACTGCCGCACGCTGAACCCGACACCCAACTCCTCTTCGGCCAACCGCCGCATGCCTTCAAGGTCCAGGCCGGGGACGGCGACGGCCGTGGCGCGGCCCGTCGGGATGCGGCCGCGGCAGGCGCGGCAAGTGCACAGACCCGCCGCGCAAGGTGCTACAACCACTCGTGAACTGCACTGACCCCGGATTTCCCGGATGCAAACGGGCATCTGCCGGCTGGTTCGGCCCGCATCATCGCCCGGCAACGGCCGGATACCGCCTCCGCTGCGCCGGCCAGGGGCTTGCCGGCCTTGCGGGTCGTGATACAATCGCCAGAAAGGTCGGCGGCGATCGTCGGCCCGAGGCCGTCCGGGAAATCCCGGCTCAAGGGAACTGCCGATGCAAATGCAGAGCAAGACCATCTCGCTTCTGTCTGCGTGCGCGTGGGCCGTCCTTTGCGCCGCTGCCTCAGGCCAAGGGGGGCCGGTCGATCTCCTCACCAAGACCAATATCAGCGGCGGACTGATCGTTCACGTTGGTGTAACGGATGGGCAACTGGAGGCGGAGGTGGCCGATCGTGGAAGATACCTGGTGCATGGGCTCGCGGTCGATAATGGCCTCCGCGAGCGCGCCCAGGAGGCAATTACCATCAAGGGCGTGTACGGCCTGGCCAGCGTGGCGACGTGGCATGATCGGAACCGGCTTCCTTACGCTTCAAACCTTGCGACCGTCGTGGTGGCCGACCTCGATGCGCTTGGGTCGGCCGCGCCCGGGCAACTGGAACTCGTGCGTGTTGTCGCACCCGAGGGGGCGCTGATTGTGAAGACGGAAGGCAAGTGGCGAGTGACCCGCAAACCGCGGCCTGCCACGATGGACGACTGGAAGCACTTCGACCACGGCGCGGACGGGAATCCAGTCTCCCAAGACGTACTGGTCGCGCCGATCCGGCAGCAACAATGGATCACTGGTGTGCAACCCAATCCGTTCGAAGGGAATCCGGCCGGCTACTCACCCGGTGCAGGAGTCCGCATTTGGAACCGGTACGCCGTCGTCGACGTCAACGACGCGTATGCCGCCACGAGGGCAAATGATCGAGACACCTGGGTGCTACAGGGCCGGGATGCGTTCAACGGCATCCCCCTGTGGACAGTGCCCCGTGATCGCGTGGTGTCCGGACGCCGTTGGTCGCTGGTTGCGGCGGACGGTGAGGTCTTCGCGTGGCTGGAGCGGGATGGCCAATTGACCGCGTTGGACATCACCACGGGCAAGCCGATACGCAAATACCCCGGTACGGGGTACGCCGAAAACGGCCTGCGCGAAGAGACGGCTTGTGTGCGTGTTGCCGGAGACAGGCTGGTTGTCGGACTGCGCGAACGGATTGCCTGCTTTGACCGCAGGTCCGGCAGGCCGTGCTGGAGTGTGGCCAGAGAAGGCAAACTGCTACTTGGCGCGGTCGTCGACGAGGGCGGCGGGCGAGTCTACTGCCTCGTTGCCAAGCCGGGGGGACGTCGTGAGTTCGGTGGCCGCTGGCCCACCAATCAGAATACCGAAGCGCTCCTGGCCATCGACCTGTCCGATGGCCGCACGCTGTGGGAATGCAAGGACGTGGCCAGTCGCGACGTCGATCGCAAGGATGGCAAGCCCGGCCGGCTGTATCGACGCGGACCCGGCCAGATCGTTCCGGCCGGCAGCCATGTGATTCTCTTCGGCAGTTGTGCGATCTCCGGCGGCAACTCACCCTATATTGCTACGATCGACGCGAAAACCGGATCGGTCCTCCACCAAACGGATGAGCCGTTCCGGCAAAACTACAATGTCTGGGGTTACAACGTGCTGTGGCGCGATGGGGCGGCCTGGTTTGCCGGCGCGTTCACGAATGTGTGGCGCTATCAGCCGACGTCGGGCCATGTCGAGCGAGTCATCATCAACTCGTGGAACCAGCGATGCACGCGTTTCACGGCAACGCCACGCTATTTCCTGTTCGGACAGTCGGCGTACTACGATAAGAGCCTGGGAGGTGAGCAAGTCTGCGCGGCGCGTTCCGGCTGCGCGATGGGCAACATCCCGGCCAACGGCATGACCTACTTCACACCCAACGCCTGTGGCTGCATCACGCAGGTACGCGGTTTTCAGGCGATGACCAGCGATCCCCTGCCGAAACCACTTGCGGCCGGACGCCGCTTCGTTCGAGGCGCCGGCAAACCGGCGACCATCCCGGCCGCCGCGCCCGACCAAATGCCTCCTGGGCCCGTTGCAGAAGAGTGGCTGAAACAATGGCGCGCCGGCAGGACCCGGACGGAACCGGTCAAGACCGGTGACCTGGAACTCGTTGCCGTCGTACACCAGCATCGGCTGGAAGGTCGGCGCGACGGCAAGGTGCTTTGGAGTTTTGTGTCAGACGCTCGCATCTCTACGCCGCCGGTTGTGGTTGCGGGTGTGGCCGTGTTCGGCTCGCATGATGGCTGGGTCTACGCGGTCAAGGTGAATGACGGTTTGCTCCAATGGAAGTACCTCCTTGCCCCGGCCGAACGATACGTCTGCGTGAACGGTCAACTCGAAAGCTCTTGGCCCGTTTATGGTGTCTGTCCCGACCCAAGTGACTCAGGAAGTGTCGTCGCGTCGGCAGGCACACACGTGGAACTGGCCGGCGGCGTGACCGTGGCAGCGTTCGAGGCGGCAACGGGCGAAGTCCGCTGGAAGAAGCACCTCGCCAAACGCCCTGGCAAGGTGCCGCCCGGTGGTCGCAACGCACGGATTGTGGGACACAGTTTCATCAACAGCCTGCCACGCATCGTCGATGGCCAAATCGTCTTGGGCGACGGCGGTCGCAAGGGCGGGTACTTCGCGTTCCGCCCTGAAGACAGTGTGCAGGAGTTGAACGAGCGGCTCGCATCGCCTCCAGAGAAGAAGCGATGAGGCTCGGTTCAAACGAGATCGTGCCGGCCATCACGTCACGGTCCGTTGGGCTACGGCACGACACACACGCGGAGCGACGGCGCGAGGGGCGAAGGGATACGAGCGCGGGAAAAACGTGCTGCCGGGCCGAAAAAAGACTCAAGAAGCCCGTTCCGAAAGTCCGATAACGATAGCGAACCATCCCAGCGCGAAGGGCCGCTCTATCCACTTCACGGTGGCGGGCGGCCCGCTTTCTTTATGTGGTGGAACCACCTTTCGGTCACCGCTCGCCGCTGCCGGCAATCTTGCCCACCGTGCTTTGGCGGCTTCATGCGCGGCGGGCAGGATTGCCCGCCGCGCAAGGTGCGGCACGCCGGATCGGCTCTGGAGCCGCTAGAAGGGGCATCTGATCGCGGTGGGTGCGCCGAGGGCGGGCTTCGGCGCGTCGCGTCCTGGCGACGGTCCGGCACAGGAATCCGACACAGCCTAATCCTACAACGCTACTTCGCCTTCTTGTCCGCCTGGTGGCCTTCCCAGGCCACCAGGAACAGGCATAAACTGCGTTCGCGGCGGCCTGGGAAGGCCGCCGCGCGGAACGGGTGCGCCGAGGGCGGGCTTCGGCGCGTCGCGTCCTGGCGACGGTCCGGCACAGGAATCCGACACAGCCTAATCCTACAACGCTACTTCGCCTTCTTGTCCGCCTGGTGGCCTTCCCAGGC
>CAZEBQ010000170.1:0-2471 GCA_964510295.1 uncultured Anaerolineales bacterium
GCGCGAGTGTAACTAGCCGCGAGCGTAAGCGAGCGGGTGCCGTTCTCGCCACAGCTCCGCCCTTCGTCGCAGGGCTGCTTCACGGATACAGATGGTAGCCGACCTGGCGGCAGGCGGCGATCGTTTCGGGGTAGGGCGTGTCGCAGACGTCGAGGAATCCGATCTGGTAGTTTTCGCCGTCGAGCGGGCGGCCGGTTGTGCTCTCGTCCTGGTACTTGAACCAGTGGGTGCCGACGATCTGCGGATGGGCGACGGCGCCGCGGACGTATGCCTTGTACGCCTCGGCCCGCGCCTCCTGGGAGGGCACCGGCACGAGGCCCGTGTGAAACATGCCGCGGTCGAGCGCCCCGAAATGGAACTCGCCGATGATGACCGGCATGTCGATCCCGCCCGGCATCGTGAACTGGGCGACCGACCGCTTGTACTGGTTGTAACTGACCACGTCGCAGTGCTTCGCCGCCGCCCGGGCCGCCCGGTCGTTCACCCACGCGAATCGGCACCCCAGGTACAGGTGGTTCGGTGCGGCCTGCTTGACGGCGGCGCGGCAGGTCGTGAAGTACTGCTCGGCCAGCGAATCGTAGAAGGCGTGGAGGTCGGCCGCGGCCGGTTTGCGGTCGGGCGCGGACGTGCTCCGGGCCAGGGCGTCCCAGGAGGCGTGTTTCGTGCCCCAGGCGGCGTTCAGTTTCTGAATCGCTTGGTACCTGGCCTTGAGGTCCGCGATGAAGGCCTGCTTCGCGGGCTGGTCGGGCGGTGACTGGAGGGCCGCCACGGCGAGCGACGTGTCGTTGCCCCAGGCGATTTCGTTGTCGAGGAAGTAGCCGATGCACATGGGGTCGGCGGCGGTGGTTGCGATTTCCCTCGCCATGCGGGCCGTTGCCATCTTCGCGAAGTCGGGGTGGAAGGGGTCCTTGAACTTGCCCCAGTACCCGGTGCTGCCCTGGATGGGTGGGCTCCTGAACGATGCGGCCACACAGTACGGCGTCTTCTTCATGAGGTAGATGCGTGAGTCGGACCAGTTGCCGATGGTGTTGAGTCCCCACGACCGCAGCCGCCGATGGGCGATTTCAGCGGCCCGGTTGCGCCACCCCTGGCCGTACTTGCGCCGGAGGTTCGCCCCGCCGAAGTTGAAGGTCTTCGGGCGCCTGCCCTGGTAGTAGTCGCGGACGACGTGGCCGGTGCGGCCGAAGAACTCCTTGAACTCCGGGCCCGTGCCGGGGAAATCCCGCCACCACGTGTCGCGGTCGTCGAGGGGCGTGTCGGTCCGCTCGTTCACGCAGTCGATGCCGTGCGAGAAGAAGAGGTACCCTTCCGGGTCGACGAGCCACCACTTGCCGCCGTGCTTGGCCGGATAGAAGAAGCCGGTGGCCTTGAGGCGCGGCCCGTCCTTCCATCCTCCATATCTTGACCAGTTTGCCGGGCCGGGATGGGCGGCCAGGTCGGCCGCCTCGGCGTTGCGGGCCTTCGTCAGGTCGGCGACCGAGTGCGTCTTGCCGGGCCAGTCGCGGTGGATGTACTGGCCGAAGGTGTCGATGAACGGGAAGAACGTCTCGGCCGTCAGTCGCGGCGTCTCGGGCGGGGTGTAGGCGCCTTCGGCCCGGACATGGCCGATCTCGAAGGCGTGGTCCTCGTGCGGCCGCGCTACGAAGATCATCAGGCCGATGATCCGCGACGGGTCGATGCGGCCTGCCGCCTTGCCGTCACCACTTACGGGGCAGGCGCGCATGCCGAACAGTTTCACGCCTTCCACGACGGCGGACTTGCGTCTGAAACGGACCTCGAGCGTGCCCGACTTGCCGGGCTCAAGGGTGATGCGGCCGGTGTTGCAGTGGTTCGTGCCGTCGGCCCCGGCGTTATCGGCGCGGCAGTTGACGGTGACGGCGTTCGGGCCGGTGTTTCGGATGTCGAGGGCGATGCGGTCAAACGTGGAGAGGTCCCACCTGCCGCCCGGGGCTGCCAGCGTGACGCCGGGCCAGCGCTCTTTGTGTCCGGTCGCGACGGCCAGGGCCGAGCCGTCGCCGCGCTTCACCTTGGAGACCTTGCAGTCGGTGTGCGGGACCTTGGCGGCGTCGAAGCCGGCGTCGAAGTCAAAGAGGGTCTTCGCTTGTGCCGCGTCCGCCTGGTGCAGCGGCAGGCACGCCGCCGTCGCCAGGACGGCGATGGCGATCCCGCACCGACAGGCTCTGCGTGTGGTCATCTGTGGTCCTCCTGCATTTCGCGCGGCGGGTCTCGGGACCCACCGCGTCGCTGCGCTTCTTGGCGCGGCGGGTGAGGACACCCACCGCGCGAGACTCGGCGCGTCCGGAGACGCGCGGGTGCCATGCTTTCGCTTGCGAAAGCATGCGCCCGGCCTCGGAATGGCATGCTTTCCCAACGGCGGGAAAGCGCGGGTGCCATGCTTTCGCTTGCGAAAGCATGCGCCCGGCCTCGGAATGGCATGCTTTCCCAACGGCGGGAAAGCGCGGGTGCCATGC
>CAZEBQ010000170.1:2571-9095 GCA_964510295.1 uncultured Anaerolineales bacterium
TGCTTTCCCAACGGCGGGAAAGCGCGGGTGCCATGCTTTCGCTTGCGAAAGCATGGGCCCGGCCTCGGAATGGCATGCTTTCCCAACGGCGGGAAAGCATGGCACCCGCATGCGCCCGGCCTCGGAATGGCATGCTTTCCCAACGGCGGGAAAGCATGGCACCCGCAGAATCAATGTTGAGGCACCGCTAGGGACCGGTTGCGGAGACCTTCTCGGCGACGGCGCGGGCCAGGGTGTCGAGAAGCGCCTTCTGCCCTTCGGGGTCGGGCCGGGCGGTGAGTTTGACGTAGTAGCGGCCGGCGCCGAACTCGCAGAACCCCTCGTCGCGATACGCCTGGACGCCGGGCGCCACCTCGGCGGTCTTGTCCGGGGGCGGGGCGGTCATGACGGCGGCGACGCCTTTCGGCGAACCCATGTCGTAGAGGTCGATCTCGACGTACGCCTTGCCGCCGGCGCCCGCGGCCTTCCATTCGCTGTGCGAGAGGCGGACGAACCCCGCGTCCAGGAACTCCTCGGCCATGCCGTTGATGTAGTCGTACAGGTTCTCGCGTGTGTACCAGAGCACCTTGCCGTACGGCGCGGCGCCGGTGGCCTTGGCGGCCTCGAGGATCTTCATCAAGGCGGTCTGTGGACCGTCGGTGGGCGTGGCGTCTTCGGAATCGCTGCATCCGGCGGCGGTCAGCGCCGCTGCTGTCGCCAGGAGAAGGGCGTATCGCATGGTTACTCACCTTCGGGAAAGGCAGGCCGTGGTTTGCCGCGGCCCGCGGTGCTCGGTGCGGCCATCAGTCTAAGTCGGCGGCCGCGCCGATGTCAACGGTGATGATGCTGCACTCGGGGGGGGCGAAGTGCCGATGGATGCTGTACCGGTTCGGTGGACCATCTGCCGGGGCCTGCAAGACGAACCCCCATGCGTGCCCCCATAGACAGGGCCGACCTGACCGAGGGGGCACCTTGGAATGTGAAGGGACGCCGTATGGCATCATCGTTTGTCCGTCACCGTGTCATCCATCGAGCGCGGTGGTTCTCCGCAACCACCGCGCGCCTGATGCTGCCGTCGCGGCGGGTGCGGAGACCCGCCGCGCCCGTACGCAGAGGGACGTACTTTGGATCGCTCCGAGTTCTGTCGGCCGCACTCGCACTTGCCGCCTGGATGGCCGCCGGCTGCGAAGCGCCAACCAACGCGGCCGACGCCGCCGCACTCAACAATGGTTACGAGATGCTCCGCCGCACCGCCGTCGTCGAGGTGTACCAGGCGTGCAAGGACTCGGTGGTCAACATCGGCTGTTCCCGGCCGGACGAGGCCGACCCGAATGTCCGCCACACCGAGTACGGAAGCGGGGTGATCCTCCACCCGGCCGGGTACGTCCTGACGAACGCCCACCTGCTGCGCAAGGGCGGTCACCTGGCGGCGGGGTTCGCGGGGAGCAAAGACTATCAGGCCCACGTGGTGGCCGTGGACGAGGTGCGCGACCTGGCGGTCCTGAGGCTCGACGCCGACCGCCGGTTCGCCCCCGTCCGGCTCGGCCGCAGCCGCGGACTGCTGGTCGGTGAGCGGGTCGTCACGATGGGCAATCCGCTGGGCATGGGGCTGACGGTGGCCGAAGGCATCGTCAGCGCCATCGGCCGGTCGACGAAGTCCGAGTACACCTTCTACCCCGACATGATCCAGACCGACGCGACGACGAATCCGGGCAGTAGCGGCGGCCCGCTGTTGAACGTCTCCGGCGAAATGGTCGGCCTGAACACGACCAAGAACCTGAAGGCCGACAACATCGCCTTCGCGATCCCGGTCGATCGCATTCGCGAGAGCCTGGCGGAGATCCTCGCCGTCGAGGGACGCTACGGTTTCATTCTCGGCATCGAGGTGGCCACCGAAGGCCCGGCCCGCGTGACGAAGGTGACGGACGGTTCGCCCGCAGCGGCCGACGGTGTCCGCGCAGGCGACGTCGTCCGGCGCGTCGGGACCGAGACGGTCGCCTCCGGCCTGGACTTTCACTTCGCCCTCGTCGGCGTCGAGGGGGGGATCGCCCTGCCGATGCAGATGCTCCGCAACGGCAAGTTCGTTTCGCTGACCGTGACGCCGGCCCGAGTCCGGCCCCGCCGGCCTGCGAAGGTGACGGGCCTGGCGAAGGGTCTGTCGCGTTCGGTCTATCGCGGCAGTTGGCAGAAGGTGCCGGACTTTGACGGCCTGAAGCCCGACAAGACGGGCACGTCCGCAACGTTCGAGGTGGGCGAGTTTGCCGGCAAGGACGAGTTTGCCATGAAGTTCACCGGTTACATCGACGTGCCGGCCGACGGCGTGTACGCTTTCTACACGGCGTCCGACGACGGCAGCCGCCTTCACGTGGCGGGGCAGTTGGTGGTGGACAACGACGGCACCCATCCGCGGCGCGAGGCCCGCGGTTTCATCTCGCTGGCCAAGGGCAAACACGCCATCGTCTGCACGTTCTTCGAGGGGGCCGGCGAGGAGGCCCTGACGGTCTCCTGGGAAGGACCCGGCATCCGCAAACAGAAGATCCCGGCGTCGGTCCTCTCGAGCGCAGCGCCGTAACGGTTGTTGGCCGTCAGGCCAGGGCGTCGTGGGCTTCGCGCAGGAGGCGCCGCACGTCCAGGTGCCGCGTGCAGACGAGTTCGCACCGACCGCAGTCCTGGCACGCGGTGGCCTGCGCCGCCGCCGGGATGGCCGAATAGCGCGACCGGGCCACGTCCGTCCACCGCAGTTGCTGTCCGTAGTACTGCCACGTCAGCAGGATCTCCTGGATGGCCACGCCCTGCGGACACGCCTCGCACCTGCCGCACAGGGCGCACTGGCCGGAGCAGTCGATTGGGTGCGATGCGGCGGTCTTGTCGCCCTTCGTGGCGATGCGGATGTAGTCGGCCACCTGCTTCGGGTCGGTCATGCCCTTGATGATTGCCTCGACGCCGTCGTCGAGGAACGTCTTCCACGTGGCGACGGCGTCGCGTCCTTTGGGCAGCCCGTTGAGGGTCTTCATGGCCAGCAGGCCGACGTCTTTCTTGCGCGTTTCGGCGACGAGGGGTTTCAGGTCGTTGCGCGACGGCCAGTTGTAGGTGGGCAGGATGACGTCGAACCAGCCGACCTCCAGGCCCTTCTTCCATACGGCCGGCACGTTGGCGTGCGTGACCAGGCAGAGGAACCGGGCCTTGCCGGCCTTCTTGAGGGCGTCGAACGCCTTGGGCAGGCCCTCGTCGGGCACGGGCTTCACGCTGTGGATGGGGACCATCAGGAGGTCGATGTGGTCGGTGCCCAGGGCCCGCAGTGCGCTGTCGATGTTGCGGGCGCCGCCGGCCAGACCGAGGAAGATGCGGTCGCGGTTGCCGGGTTTGCGGAGCCAGGGCCCGAGGGCCTCGGTGCACTTGCCGCCGTGGGCCATGATGAAGTTGACGCCGCGCTTCACGGCGGCCTCGAATGCGGGCATCCGCTCGGGCGACAGAACCACGCCGCCGAACCCAAGGGCGCTGACGGCCAGGTTCGTCCGGCCGAGGCGGCGATAAACGACGCCGGGGAGCGCGTTGCGATGCTCGAGTTTGACCTCGGCGCCGTCGGCGCGGGCGGCCGCACCGGCGGCCACGCCGGCGCCAAACGCCGCGGCCCGCGCGAGAAAACTGCGCCGGCCCATGCCCGCGCGGATGGTTTCATCTGACTTCGGGGACGTCATATGTTTCTCCTTCGTGTCTGTGCAGGGCGGCCGGTTGTGCCCATCGTACGGTTGGAACACGCGCACCCCTGCCGGGGTGTTTGGCAAAACCGGCGACCGGTCGCGCACGACCTCCATGACGAGGCCGTCCGGCAGGCCCTGGAGTACGCGGCCGCGATGCTCGACGACAAATCCCTTCCCCTGACACCGACGCGGTGAAACTCCTGCTCGACCACGGGCTGCCACTCTCGGCCGCGGGCCTGTTGCGCGACGCGGGGGCGGATGCCGTGCACACCGGCGAGCGCGGCCTTGCGAGGGCGGCGCCGACTTCAAGAAGAACGCGACTAATCTGCGGAAACTGCTGGGGATCAGGGTGTAGCTTCTGCGGCTGGGAGCGTAGGAATTCTTGACATGCTGCAGTTGCCTGTGCACAATGAGATGGTGGGCAGTGACGGTGTGCGCTCCCTCCAGTGAGGCGTTGATGAACAGAGGAGTTGTGAGTCCAGCACGGAGGCCTTGCCATGGCTTCACGACCGGTGACGGTAAACATCGCGGGTTACCCGTTTAGCTGCGTGCGGCTGGATGACGCCGACTTCTCGGACGAGGCGGCAGTGTACGTGGTCTTGTGTGTTTCCGAGGGGGGCAGTTGGACGGTGCTTGACGTGGGCCAATCAGGCGAGGTTGGGACCCGTATAGACTCGCACGAAAGGCGTGTTGGCTGGGAAGCGAACTGTCCGAGCAAGAGTATATGGGTGGGTGTCCACAAGATGCCTAGCCCGGCAAACACAAAGGATGATCGACTGCGCGTTGAGAGTGCTCTCAGAGAGCAGTACTCACCGCCCTGCGGAAAGAGATAAGAGTCAGTAGCCGCCTCGGGCTGCCAACTGGGTGTGCCGTGACGGGGGGAGGCGATGCCTCGCCGACGCAAGCTGCGCCAACTCACTACCGCGCCTATCTCAAGCGAGCTTTGCCAGAACGCGGCGCTCATTCTGAAGCATGCCCACGAGTGTGCTTCGGCCCTCCTAAACGCCTTCAATGAGGCACGAACTGAGCGTGGTGACCGGCGGGGCATGACTACGGACGAAGAGCAGGACATCCTTAGGGCAATGCTTGTGATGGCGGCAGCTGGCCTGGATGCCGTGGCCAAGCAACTGATTCGGGACTCGTTGCCTGCTCTTGTTGAGGCAGACTCCTCTGTCAGAGAAGGTCTTGAGAGGTTTGTGTCCCAGCAAATCCGGGGCGATGGGGATGCCCCCGAAGTGCCTGCCGGCCGGCGTTTTCTCGCTCGTGTGCTTGCTGCGCCGTCCCAGCAGGTTCAGGTTATTGAAGAGTATATTCAGGAGTTGACCGGTGGCAGTCTGCAATCAGTGGAGGAGCTGGCCCGCACCGCTTCCGCCTTAGGTATTGACCCCAATAGGGAACTCGCAACGGACTTCCCAGCCTTGCGCGAGGTGTTCCGCATCCGCAACAGCATCGTGCATGAGCTGGACATGGACCTCGCGGGAGACAGGCGCAAGCGCATTCTCCGTCGCACAAACGATATGATCAAGCACGCCAACGCCCTGCTGCACTTGGCAGAGAGTCTCCGGGACGCCGTGGACAGGAAACTGGCCGAGGCGCACGAGTAGGCCGGTGCCGCTGCGCCCAGCCTTGCCCTAAGTTGGGGCTCGGTGCAACACGACTTGTTATCTGTGTGCCTTTGTGGTTGCTTGGCGCTGTGGGAAAGCAGGCGCCCATCACCTGAGGCCGAACCACCGCTCGGCCACACCTCGGATGTCGCCGTCGCTGCGGGCGTTTTGAATGCGTGCGCGGGCTTCGGCGGCGCGGGGGATGTCGCGGGCGTAGACGCGGCCGACCTGGCGGATGATTCGCAAGGCCACCGTCTCGCCGTGTTGGGAAATCAGCCCCTCGTAATGTTCCAGGAACGTGCGGCCGCGCTCGGCGGGCGTCACGGGGCGGTAGAAGCCGGTCTCGGCGAGTTCCAGGACCTGCCGGAAGATCCACGGCGTTCCGAAGGCTCCCCGCGCGATGCTCGCCCCGGCACAGCCGGTCTCGCGGAGCATCGCGAGGACGGCTTCGGGCGTCTTGAGGTCGCCGCTGCCGAAGACGGGCACCGCCAGCGCCTCGGTCCATTCGGCGACGGTCGCCCAGTCGGCCCGGTCGGTGTAGGTCTGTGCGGCGGAGCGGGCGTGGACGGTCACCGCCGCGGCCCCAACGTGCACGGCCCCGCGGGCGAGGTCCAGTGCCAGCCGCTTGTCCTCCGGTGCGCTGGTGTAGCCGTGGCGGAGTTTGACGGTCACGGGCAGCGGCGAGGCTTCCACGGCGGTCTCGACCAGGCGTACGGCGGCGTCGGGGTTCCGGAGCAGCGCTGCGCCGCGTCGGCTGCGGCCGGCGACGCGTCGGCTGGGGCACGCGAAGTTCAGGTCCACGAGGTCGGCCGCGCCGCGTTCGGCAAGCATCGCGACGGTCTCGGCGAGCAGGTCGGGTTCGCGTGGCAGGACCTGGACGCCGAGGGGCCGGTCGGCCGGGTCGGAGGCCAGCAGGTTCTCGGCCTTGCGTCGGCTTTCGTGGCCGAGGAGTTCGTGCGGCGTGGCCATCTCGGTGTGGGTGAGGGCGGCCCCGTGGCGGCGGCAGAGCAGGCGGAACGGCAGGTGCGTCCGCTTGTGCATCGGCGCCAGCGCCAGGTTCCTCACCAGCGCAAGGCGACCGACCTGGACCGTATGGATCAGGTTGACGGACTCGGTCATGCGTGAGACCTCGTGACCGGCTTCTGTCCCGTACGGGTCTGGCATGCCGCGTGGTGGCCTTCCCAGGCCACCACGGAACACCCCGGCACCCACATCGCGGCGGCCTGGGAAGGCCGCCGCG
>CAZEBQ010000171.1:0-9021 GCA_964510295.1 uncultured Anaerolineales bacterium
CGTCTTCTGGCCGGTACGGTGCGGACCGAGGCGGAAGTCGACGCGCTGGGACGCGGGCTCCTGTCGGTGGCGGAGGTCCCCGGCCGGCAAGTCGTTCTCTCCTTTCTCGGCGTCAAGCACCTGACGTCGCTGGTGCTGGGGCAACTGATTCAGGTGCACAAGCGGCTGGCGGAATCGGGGGGAGAGATCCGCCTGGCCGACATCGACCCGCAGATCTACGAGGTGTTTGCCATCACGCACCTCGACCGGCTGTTCAAGATCTACGAGCGGGAAGACGAGGCCCTCGCCAGTTTCGCCGGCGGTGCGGAGGCGTAGTGTGACGGCCAATCTCCCCAAAACCGATGACCGCGGCGCGTGGATCGAACGCGTGCTCGCGACCAATCTCGCCGAGATCCGCCCCGCCGAACGCGATGTCCTGGCACGCCTCAAGGAACTGGCCTACGACGACGATCACCTCTTCGCCGTCCGGTTGGCCTTCGAAGAGGCCCTCGTCAATGCCATGAAACACGGCAACCAGTCCGACCCCAACCGGTCGGTCCGCGTCCGGTACCGCGTCTCACCCGAGTGCGTGGAGATCTGCGTGGCCGACGAGGGCCCCGGATTCAATCCCGGCGCCGTGCCCGACCCAACCGCCAACGAGAACCTCGACAAGCCTTGCGGACGCGGCATCATGCTCATGCGGTGCTATATGGACAAGGTCGAGTTCACCCCGGAAGGCAACGAAGTCCTGATGGTCAAGAACCGCGAGCCGTAGCGAGCCGGTCCGACCGACCAGGCCCCGGGCGGCCGGCGTCACCACAGCGGCTTGGGCGGGGGGCCCTCTTCGTGCGGAGGACGCCATGAAAATCCAGACCACCACCGAGGGCGAGTGCCTGGTCGTCGCCATCAGCGGATCCGCCGATGTCAACGCATCCGCCGTGCTCCGCGAGGCACTCCTCAGCGCCATCGAGGCCGGGTCAACCAGGGTCGTCTGCGACCTTGGCGAGACCGACTTCATCGGGTCCGACGCACTCGGCGTGCTCATTACGGCCTATCTGAAGGCCACCGGGCGCGGCGGGTTCGTCAAACTCGCCAATCCCCAGACCCATCTGACCGAGGTCCTTGAAACCACACGCCTCAACTGTCTCTTCGACGTGTACCCCGACGTGCCCGGCGCCCTGGCGAGCGTGTAGAGCCGCAGGCGATCTGCTCCGCCCCGTCCCGCGAGTGGGTCCGCCCCGTCCGCCGGGTGGGACCAGGCCGGCTGGGATGATTCAGCCGCCGGCGTACAGCCATGTCGGCTGCAGTTCACCGCCTCCGGCCCCCGCTTCGACGAGATGCCTGCGCACCTGCCAGCAAAGGTGACACGTGCCCGCGTAGCCCCGCGCGCGGGGGCGAAACCCCTGTTCTGCCGCCGCCGAGAGCAGCCGTTTCGGACCGCCCGAGACGAGGTGCTCCACCAGCGGCGAGCGATCCAGCCGCCACGCCGCAACCAGTTCGTCCAAAGGCGATTCGGCCGTCGCGCGGCCGAGAACGATGCCGGCGCAGGTGCCAGGATAGACCCAACCGTCGGGATCGACGTGGACGTGGCCGCTTTCCAGCAGGGCGACCCGGCAGGCGTCGTCGGGCAGGGCGTCAACCGGCGTGGGCGCAAGCAGCGGCGCGAGGCAGTCGGCGGCGCGGCCGGTCATACGCTCGGGCCGGCGCTGCAGGGAGTCGGCGAAAAGCGTCTGCCGCTCGTCTTCGGGCATGGCGGCCACGTTCTGAGGCCGCTCGAGCCATTTCCACCGCCGGGCGCGGACCCCTCTCGGGCCGAGAACGTCGCGAGCGACTTCCTGCAGCAGCCTCACGCGCTCCGGCGGGACGAACTCCTGATGGTACGGGTCGGCGCTGATGGATAGCTGCATCATGCCGGCGTCGCGCAAGGCGGCGAGGCGGCCGCGAACGGTTGCCTCCGACGTGGCCCAGAAACCGTTGGTTTCAACGAATCCGACGCCCGGCAGACCGGCATCTCGGGCGGCTCGAAGAACGGCCAGCAGCCGGTCGAAATCGCCGAACGGCTCGCCGCCGCCGATATGGATGCCGCCGGCTGGGACCGCCAGCCGCGCCAGGGACGCCAAGTGACCGGCAGCCGCCTCGACCGGCATCCATTCGGTCCGGTCCGGGCCGGAGCAGACGTAACAGTGTCTGCACCGGGCGGGGCACCAGTTCGTGATCAAGAGGCCGGCTGCCTCAAGCGGCATGAAACGGGGCAGTGTCATGGCGCCATTATACGCAAGCCGAGGCTCACGCCAAGACGCAGACGCCTATCGGAGAAATCTTACGGTTGAGCCTGTTGCACAAGTCACCCTGCCTTCCGCGTGATGGGCTTCGGCATACGCCTGCGTACCGGAACAGGCGGCCTACTGATTGAGTGTTGCGGGGTGTGCAAGAGAAGGCTGTGACCGAGTGCTTCGGGACGCGAGAGCGTCGAAAAACCAGGAGGGCCGGGCGCGCGGCAAGATCGTGAATGGGTAGGTCGTGGCACGGCTGACACGTGACGTGATCCGCTGAACGAAGCGCAGATTTGCAGAAAGGGGTATCTCATGCGCGCCCGCAACCTTTCCGGTGTCTCTCTGATCGCACTGGTATCGCTGGTCCTCTCTCTGGGGGTCCTGTCCATCCCGGCCGCCCGCGCCGGTGTCATCTACACGTTCGACCGCGGCGCCGGTACGAACGTGTGGGAGACCGCTACGAACTGGGACGTCGGCGGCAGCGACCCGACCAACCCTCCCGGTTCGCTCTTGAACGGCAGTGGCGGCACCGTCCTCGACGACCAGGTGCTCATGCCCAACCCGACCACAAGCGGCAAGACGATCTCCCTTACCGGGACCGATGCGGGCACGATCGACTCGCTGCACATCGGCGGCGGCGGCGGCGCCATGACGCTTCAGCCAAAGGGCGCCGGCGCCAACCTGGTGGTCACCAACAACGTCACCCTCGGCGGCGTAGAGGGCACCACCCAGCGCGCCGGCAACCTCACCGTCGGCGACAACAAGAACGTGACGATGACCATCAACGGCAACATCGTCAGCGGGGGCACGGGCGACAACGACATCATCATCAATACCACCAATACGGCGACGGGGCTGACGCTTCTCGGCGATATCGACTCGGCCGGAACGCACGAGATCGACCTGACCATCCGCCGCGGCGCACTCACCTGGTCCGGCACGGCGATGTACCTCGAAGAGTTCAACATCGTCGAAATCGGCAACGCTACCGTGACCAACTCGTGGACCCTGGGACCCGGGCAGACGATTGTGGCCTCGGCCCGGGGCGACATCGGCCGCAACGCCTCCAGCGCCAGCCAGACGAACAAGACCGTCAACGGCACGTTCAACATCTACGGCGGGACGTTCGAGTCCCTCCAGGCCGGTGAATCGCTGGTGGTCGGCAACGTGGCCAACGACACTAACAGCGGCACGAGCACGGCCGTCGGCGTCATCAACGTCGGCGACGCCACCAACGCCGGCACGATGACGCTGGCGGGCGAACTGAAACTGGGCCCCTCCCAGAACGACTCGAAGGCCGGCGCCCAGAGCGCCTCCGGTACGCTCAACGTCAACAACGCCGGCTCGGTCGTCACGATTAACGGCGGCATCGAGATGTCCGCCAACGGAAACGAACTCAACTCCGCCACCGCCGTCATCAATATCAACGACGGCCTCGTCACGGTCTATAAGCACATCGAGGACGCCGAGAACACCTCGACCATCAACTTAAGCGGCGGCACGCTGCACCTGGCCACGGCCACGCTCGTCACCCACGCCTCCGGCCACGCGGCCCGCGCCGTGGACACGTTCAACATGGAGGACGGGGCCACGCTGAAGATGACCTTCTCCGGCCAGGCGATGCCGCTGACGGCGCCCGCGATGGACCTCGACAAGAGCGCCGGCGCGGGCAACGCCACGCTCGATATCGAGACGCCCCCCGCCGATTCGATGCTGACCGGCGAAACGGCGGAGTGGGACGGCGGCGGCACCGGAAACGATTGGACCACGGTGGCCAACTGGGACCCCGACGTGCTTCCCTCCCAACGCGGCGCTGCGTTGATCAACGGCACGACCTACACGCTGCTCGAGACCGGCGGCGCGGCCATCACCAACCAGGCCAATATCCAACTCGACGCCGGGGACACCGGCTGGACGCTCGATCTGACGGACACCAGCAAGGTCCAGGCGACCCGCACCGGGGCCAGCGTGGGCTTCGGCCCGGGGATCGCGACCATCAGCGACGCCGGTGACACTGTCACCCGCAGCGCGGACCTGAACATTCAGAACGCCGCCGGCCAAAGTGCCGATGCGGCCCAGTTGGACATCAGCGACGGCAGCCTGACGCTCTCCGGCACGAGCAGTCTGATCCTCGGCGGCACAGCGGCCCAGGGCAACGTCAACCAGAGCGGCGGCACGGTCAGCATCGGAGGCGACCTCAAGTTCGGCGCCGCTGCCAATGAGCAGGGCGGCGCCTACCACGTGACCAACGACGCCACCTTGACCGTTACGGGCAACGTGATTATGGCCGACCCCACGGTCAACCAGGCCCAGTTCTACCTGGACACGGCCAACGCCACCATCACCGGCAACACCATCACCGTGCGAAGCCTCCGCGTCGGCGAGGCCGCCGGCCAGACCGGCAGCCTCACGCTGGACGCCACGAAAACCCTGACCTGCACCGGCTGGCTGTACGCCGCGAACAACGGCACCGGCACGGTGACCGTCAACGGCGCCACCGTCAACGTCCAGGCCGCGTTTGCCGCCAACGAGGGCATCGGCATCCTCAATATCAACAGCGGCGATTTCACGATTACCGATGGTGAAATGAAGGGCGCCGACAATGCCGCCGGCAACGGGACGATCAACATCGGCGTCGGGGGCGGCGCCCCCACGGTCAGCCTCACCGGCGGCAATGTGGAGCCGGCCGAAGACGGCGTGGGACTGGTCCGGGTGGACAGCGGCACCATCACCCAGAACACCGACAACGTGGTTGTCGGCCAGAACGCCAATTCCGTGGGCACGTTCACCATGAACGGCGGCACCTACGACCTCCGGCCGGCCACCGTCAACAACGCCAACCATGGGTGCCTCAATCTGAATAACACCAAGGATGGCGAAATGAGCGTGGTGAACATCCTCGGCACGGCCATCCTGTACGTCGGCAACGACATTCAACTGTCGAACAACGCCGGTACCGGCCAGGAAGGTGAGATCAACATCGGGTCCGGGTCGGATACCCCCACGGTGTGGGTGGCCGACGACATCAACAACCGCGCGGGAACCACGGCCATGAACCTGAAGAGCGGCATCCTCCAGTTCAACGAGGCCGGCACCGACAACGCCATGGCCACCGACATCTTCAACTGGACGGGTGGTACGATCGGCGGCCTTGAGACCTACACCGGCAGCCTGACCCAGGAAAACGCCGATGCCGCCAGCCTGCTCCGGATCGGCGCGTCCGCGGGAACCATGAGCATCACGGAGGACTACACCCTGGCCGCCGCCGGCACCGACACGAGTACGCTCGAAATCGAAATCTTTGGCGATGGGACGGGCGGCGCCGGCGCCGATTACGACTTCCTCAGCGTCACCGGAACGGCCACGTTTCACTCGGACAGCGACGTCGCGTTAATCCTCGACGGTTACACGCCGGTCGATGGCGACAGTTGGGACATCCTTGACGCGGGCGCCGTCACAGTGGTCGGCAACGTCGACGACCTGTTCGACACGAGCCAGGCGGGGCTCGATCCGGGCCTCTCGTGGGACTTCGGCGATTTCGCGAGCGACGGCACCGTCAAGGTGATCCCCGAACCTGCCACGCTGGCGCTGCTGGCTTTGGGTGGGTTGGCGCTGCTCCGCCGCCGCAAGCCCTGACACGGTTCGCAGAAACACGGCGCACACCGGGGGCTCACCTGTACGACTTTGGAGTGGGCGAGGCGGCGAAGGGTTCCCACGTTTTCTGGTATTCGTCGCGCGAGAGCATCTCGCCTTCGGTGACACGGAAACGGTATCGGATGGTGAGGGTCTCGGCCTTCTTCACTTCCTTCTTGAACCACGGGCCGAAGCGTCCGTAGTCGCGGTAGGCCGACCACTCGGCGCCCTTCGGGTTGCCGGGATGGCTCATGTGCTGGACGTTGTAGGTCTTGCCGTGGAGCGTGTACTGCTCGGCCACCCAGGGCATGTCGGTGTCCTTGCCGCGCCCGGGTGTGACGCCGTCGGCGTGGAAGAGGTAGCGGGTGGCCTTCCGGTCGACCTCGTCGTGGGGTCGGTACTGGACGCCGGCGTGTTCGGGGTCGCCGTCGAGGATGACGTCGCCAGCGACGGCGGTGAGACGCGAGGTGAAGTCGATGAGGGCGAGGGTCGGCTTCGTGCCAGGCAGGAGAACCTGGGTCCGCTCTTCCTCGATGACCTTTTTGCCGTCGGCGAGGTTCCAGTGGACGAGGCTTGCCAACAGGGCGCCGCCGGGCGCCAGGTTGGTGGCGAGCATCTTCACGTGTTTCTGGTGTACGCCGCCGCCCATGCCCCAAAACCCGTAGCGTTTGCCGTCGAATCCAAGCCGGGTCCATCCGATGAAGATGCCGCGATGGTGGGGATACTGTTTGGCGTTCGTGCCGTTGGTGATGGGCGAGGCGCCCTCGGCGTCGAAGACGTGCAGAAACGGCTTGCAGGTCTCCTTGTAACGGTCGGCGTCCCAGGCGATGACGTAGCGGATGGCCCGGCGACCGTCCTGGAAGACGTCGACGTACTGCCCCTGCTGCAGTTTGGTTGAAAACGGCGAGTCGGCGGCGCGGGCGGGGATTGCCAGGGCGCAGGCAAGTAACACGGTGGCCATGACCAGGTTTCGCGCGATTCCCATGACGGTTCTCCTGCGTGTTCTCGGATTGGGGCTACTTTGTCGGCTTTGCGCCGATCCAGGCAGGCGGTAGCGCGGCGGCCAATCCTGGCCGCCGCGCGGTGGGCACGATTGCCCACCGCGCTATCCCCTGTGGGGAGTCGCGCGAAGGTGACAAAGTAGCCTCAGTTCGTCGGCGCCTTGGCGAAGGCGTCGGATTCCTTCTGCAACTGGGCCGCCGGCGGCATCTCGCCCTGCAGGATGAGGCACCGGTAGCGGAGCACCTGCTCGGCGCCCTGCTTGAGGTTGAACTTCGGGAACGCTCCGAAGCGGCCGTAGTCGCGATACGCCGAGTACACGGTGCCCTTCGGATTGTCGGGGTGATTCATGTGGAGGACGCTGTAGGTCTTGCCCTCGATGGTGTGCTGGCAGGCGGCCCAGGGCAGGTCCCGCTCTTTCTTGACGTCGGTGACGCCGGCGGGGAAGACGTACCTGGTCTTCTTGACGTCCACCTCGTTGGCGGGGCGGTACTGGCAACCGGCGTGTTCGGGGTCGCCGCCGAACGCGGCGTCGCCGGCGACGGCCTTCAGGCGCGTCACCAAATCGACCTGGATGACGGCGGGGGCGGGACGCCGGGTGAAGACAAGAGTGCGGGCCTCTCCGATGAGCACGCTGCCGGCGGGATCGTTCCAGTGGATCAGCGCCGTGAAGGTTGCCTGGCCGGCGCCGGCTTTCTGGTCGAGGGCCTTCTGGTGCAGCATCAGGTGGCTGGGCTTGCCGAAGTTTTTCCGGCAGCCGTTCAGGTCCTTCAGGATGTGCCAGAAGTCGTAGGTCTTGCCGGCGACGCCCACCTTCCATCCGCAGAAGATGCCGCGATGATGCGAGTACTTTCCGCCCGCGCCCTTCGTAATCGGTTTCGTGCCGTCGGGGCCGAAGATGTGCAGATACGGCTTGTACGTCTCGTGCAGGCGCTCGGGGGTCGACTTGTCGTAGGCGTACATCCACCGGGCGACCACGCGGCCGTCGAGCGTGACGTCAAGGTACTCGCCCCTGGTGTCCTTGAACCCAAAGCCCGCGGCGCCGGCCGGGGCGGACAACACCGACGCCAGACACACACCTGCCAGCGCCGTGACAAACAGACGGAGCGTATGCGACATGGTCGTTCACCTTCCTCTCTTGTGGCGGTTCACTTCGTGTCGGGTTTCTCCCGCACTTTGGGTTTCCAGGCGTTGAACTCTTCGGGCTTGAATTCGAGGCGTCGGCCGGTTGCCACGGCCTCGTTGACTTTCAGGGCGCTGACGGTCGCGGCCAGCGCGACCTCGGCCGGGCAGGTCAGTTTCGCCTTGCCGCGCACCGCGTCGAAGAAGTTCTCCAGATGGTACTGATGGACGGGCTTCACGTGGTCGCCGTCGCCGGGGTAGGGGATGGGGGGATAGGCGCGGCCGGTGGCCTGGCCTCCGATTTCGCGCTCCCACTCGGCCATGGGCACGTTGCGTTCGCGGCGGATGCCGCCGAGCGATTCGTTCTCGGAGATCGCGAGCGACCCCTCGTCGCCGGTGAACCGCTCGTAGAAACCGCCGTCGTCGGTGGAGGTCAGGATGTGGTAGTCGCCGCGCACCGTGCGCGTTTTGCCGTCCCCCGGGTAGTCCCACTCGAAAACACACGAGACGTTGTCATACCAATCATAGAAATCGTAGTAGTCGCGACCGCCGCTTGCCGTAACGGCCTTGGGCAGGGCGTGCAGGAACCAGTTGAAGACGTCGATCTGGTGCGAGCCGAGGTTCGCGATCGGGCCGGCGCTGAACGTCTTCGACCACCGCCAGTCGCGGAACTCCTGCATCGACGCGAAACCGTGTTTGTTGAGAACCGCGTCCTCAATCTTGTACTTGGCCGGCCACTTGAAGGGCACCCGCTTGTGCCCGTGCCACTGGCCGTACACGTGGAGGATGCGGCCGACGGCCTTCTTGTGGTCGAGAAAATCGAGGGCGGCGTGATACCGCGGATTCGAGCGGTGCTGGCGTCCGATCTGGAGAAGGTTGCCCGTCTCGCGTGCGGCCCGGACCATCCGGCGGGCGCCGTCGAGCGTGTGGTGCATCTCCTTTTCGCAGAAGACGTGGAGCCCCGCCTTCAGGCACGCCACGGTCTGGTCGGCGTGGAAGGCGTCGGGCGTGGCGA
>CAZEBQ010000172.1:0-8985 GCA_964510295.1 uncultured Anaerolineales bacterium
GCGAGAAGGGCGTCAATCCCTTTCCTGGTGGCCTGGGAAGGCCACCAGGCGGTGTAGAAGACGCCGCGAGGCGGGCCGCGAAGCGAAGGAGCACCGATGGCGAGACGAAAGGACAACCCCTGGCTTCCGAGCGGCGGCGTGCTCGTGGTGGCGGTGATTGCGGCCGTCCTGGCCGCCATCCTCCTCAACGTGTACGTCGGGTACCTGAAGACGTCGTACGAGGCCGGGTCGGCGATGTTTCTCCAGATGAAGCGCGACGTGGCGAAGGGCGAGACAATCGAGTCGAGTCACATCACGGGGTTCCGCGTTCCGAAGCCGTTGCTCTCCTCCTTCTCGAAGGTCATCCTGGCCAAGGACGCCGACAGCCTCGTCGTCGGCCAGAAGGTGCGCCGCGACATGCTCGTGGGCGAGTTCATTCAGTACATGGATTTCCAGCCCGGTATGGCGAAGGTGATGGCGAAGATTCGCCCGGGCTACGGCCGCATGTCCATCGACATCCGGCCCGAACCGCTCCTGCAGCCGGGAGCCTTCATTACCATCATGGGCGCCTTCGACGTCAACCCCGAGGACCGGAAGGAAGACCGCAAGATTATGGACGTCCTCTACAATATCCAGGTCAAGGCGGTCGGGGGGTCGTCGGAAGCGACCGAGGTCAAACGCCGGGCCGACAATAACATTACGGTTGAGTTGAAGCAGACCCAGATCAGGCAGTTGCTTCAGATCAAGGAGTCCCTGGTCGACAAGCACTTCATCGTCTCGCTCAGCCCGTCGCCGACGGGCCGCGCGGGCGAGCCGAAATTCTCCGACGAGATCCTCGACTACATTGCCCAACTCAACCGACCGGCGCCGCCGCCCGCACCGTAAACGGGCCCGGCGCGTGGAGCGACGATGCGCGTTATTGCGTACAGCCAGTTGAGCGACGTGCGGCAGGAGATCGACCTGACGGTGGACGTGCTGCGCGTCGGCCGCGACGCTGCCAACGACCTCGAACTGCCCAGCCCGTTCGTCTCGCGCGAGCACGCTCGGATCCTGAAGCGCGACGGCGATTACTTTATCGAGAACGTCGGCCTCAACGGCACGCTCGTCGATGATGAGTTGGTGGGGGTGGGTGAGCAGGTCAAGATCGCCCCCGGCCAGGAGATCCACATCGGCGAGTGGGCGTTGTACCTGTCGGCCGACGAAGCGGCCGGCCCCACCGACAAGGCCATCAGCATTCACCGCGAACGCACGCCTCTGGCCAAGGCGATGGCCGTCGAGAAGAAGGCCCACGCCGAACTGCTGCGCCGGCTCAACCTCCGCACCATCGACGTCGAGGCCCAGGACGACCCCCGCTACGTGGAGCACATCAAGGGCCACCTGTCGGCTGTCATCGACAGCGTTATCAGCGACGTCGACGATGAGTCCGGGTGGTTCCTGGTTGAGCATCAACTGATGCGCGACGTCATTACCGAGATTTCCCACCGCGCGGGCAGCAAGATGCGGCCGCCCATCCTGAAGGCGGGCGACAGCGTCCTCGACCCGCAGTACGAGGCCGGGCTGCTCCGGATGCGCGACATCCTCATCCAGGACCTCGGTCTGAAGTTCGGCGCCGACAACGTCAAGCAGGACGTCGAGGCCGTCGAGGAACGGTTCCACGAGGAGTTCGACCGCGAGGCCCCCCAGGTCACCGAGTCGCTCTGGGTCTACATCGTCCGACGGTACATCATGAAGGATATCCTCGACATCGTCGTCGGACTCGGACCGATCCAGGACCTGCTGGACATGCCGAACGTGACCGAGGTCATGGTTGTCGGGCCGAGCAAGATCTACATCGAAGAGGCCGGCGTCATCCGGAACACCGGCCGATCGTTCTTTTCCGACGAGGTCGTCCACACGGTCATCGAGCGGATCGTCACGCCCCTGGGCCGGCGGATCGACCGGTCCACCCCCATCGTCGACGCCCGGCTGCCCGACGGCAGCCGCGTCAACGCCACCATCGAGCCCCTCAGTCTCTGCGGGCCCGTCCTGACGATCCGGAAATTCTCCGAGACGCCCTTCACGATCGACGACCTGATCGGCTTCGGCACGATCACGCCGTTTGCGGCCAACTTCCTGCGGGCCTGCGTCCTGGGACGCAAGAACGTGCTGGTGGCGGGCGGCACGGCGTCCGGCAAGACCACGCTCCTGAACGTCCTGAGCGCCTACATCCCCCCCCACGAGCGTATCATCACCATCGAGGACTCGGCCGAACTCCAACTGTACCAGGAGCACGTCGTCCGCGTCGAGACACGCCAGGCCAACGTTGAAGGCAAGGGCCAGTACACCATCCGGTCGCTCGTTCAGAATGCGTTGCGGCAGCGGCCCGACCGCGTCATCGTCGGCGAGGTCCGCGGCGCCGAGGCCCTCGACATGCTCCAGGCCATGAACACCGGCCACGACGGGTCGCTCACGACGGTCCACGCCAACAGTCCCCAGGACTCCATGAAACGTCTCGAGGGCCTCGTTCTGGAGGCCGTCGACATGCCCGTCCGGGCCATCCGCGAGCAGATCGTCACGGCCCTCGACGTCATCGTGCACCTGACGCGCTTCGCCGACGGTCGCCGCGAGGTCACCGCCGTCAGCGAGGTGGCCGGCCTCGACCGGGATGAGGGCGACATCGTGGTCGAAGACATCTTCGTGCGGCCGACGGTCGGTACGGAGCGCGGCAAGCGCGGCGAGTTGATGCACACCGGCTACATCCCGCTGTTTGCGAAAGACCTGCTCCACAAGGGACTCCTGACCATTGAGGCGTTCATATAAACGATGATCGACCTCGTACCACTGGCTCAAGACTCTCTGACGTATCGCGGCGGGGCGACCCTGCTGGCGATGGTGGCGGCGTTCTGCGCCGTCATCTCGCTGAGGTTGCCGTTTCGCGCGCTCATCCGCAAGCAGGAGGAAGACTTCCACGGGGCGCTCGTCGAACTGTTCATGTTCGACGTCACGCCGCGCCAACTGACCTACGTCATGTTCGGCGGGGCCCTGGTCGCCGGCGTCATCATGGCCCTGCTGGCGAACCACGCCGAGGCGGGCGCACTCGGCATGTTCATCACCTTCATCATCGGTATGGTCCTGGGCTACTGGGTGCCGCGCCTCGTTATCTTCGTCCTGCAGCGGCGCCGCAGAGACAAACTCAACGAGCAACTCATCGACGGTCTCGTGACCCTGGCCAACGGCATGCGCGCCGGGCTGAACCTGGTCCAGTCGATGAAACTGATCGAGGAGAACACCGAGCCGCCCATCAGCCAGGAGTTCGGCCTCATGCTCCGCGAGTTCGAGCACGGCACCAGCGTGGACGAGGTGATGCGGCGTGCGTCGGCCCGGCTCAAGTTGCATCATTACCAGTTGCTCTTCGCCGCCATGGAGACCGCCCGCGTGCGGGGAGGCAACCTGCCCGAAACGCTCGACCGGCTCGGCGAATCGCTTCGCGAGATCATCCGCCTCGAAGAGAAGGTCCGGGCGCTGACGGCCGAGAACAAGATGTCGGCCACCATGATGGGGCTCATGCCCTTGGCCGTTGCGGGCATCTACTACATGATCGAGCCGTCCTGGGTCGAGGCCCTCTTCAACGACCAGTGGGGGCTGCTTCTGCTCGCCATCGCCGTCTTCCTGAATCTCGTCGGGTTCCTCTGGATCCGCAAGATCGTCACGTTTGAAATCTAGGTCGCACGGAGGCAACGGGTGACGTGGTTCTGATCGTTATCATCAACATGCTGATGTTCGCGTCGGTGTTTCTGTTTGTCACGGCGCTGTTCCGGACGCCGGTTGAGACCGAGGATGCCTCGGCGTTCCGGATGGAGGTGGACAACGTCGACCGCGACACCATCTTCGAGAGCCTGTTCCTGCGCCCGTTTCTGATTCCCATCTACCACGTGGTGCTGCGGCTGAACGTGCCGGGTTTCAAGCGGCACATCCTGCAGTTGCTTCTGGCCCTGGGGAACCCGAACCAGTACACGGCCGACGAGTACCTGGTGGTGTGTATGGTGTGGGGCCTGATTGGGGGCGCCGCGCTGTCGATGGGGGCCTGGGCGATTGTCGGGTACATCTCGCTGCTGGCCCTGCTGGGTTACCTGGTGGTCGGTTTCACGGTGGGGTTCTTTTCGGCGTACCTGTGGCTGCGCGAGCGGGCGCTGGGCCGTCTTCGTGCGATAGCCAAGCGGCTGCCGTACTCGCTCGACCTGATCGCCATGGCGATGGACGCCGGCGCCACGTTCTACGAGGCCGCCGGCGCCGTCATCCGCGACGACCCGGAGGACCCGCTGAACCAGGAGTTGGGCATGGTGGTCCGGGAGATCGATTTCGGCCGCAGCCGACAGGACGCCCTCACCCATCTGGGCCGCCGTATCGACGTGGACGGCCTCGACAGCATCGTCTCGGCCGTCCTTCAGGCCGAGCAACTCGGCACGCCGCTGGCAGAGGTCCTGAAACTGCAGGCCAACCTCCTGCGGATGCGCCGGAGCATGAAGGCCGAACGTCGCGCCGGCGAAGCCTCCGTCAAGATGCTCGTGCCGTCGATGCTTATTCTGATGGCCGTCGTCCTCGTGATCTTCGCCCCCATCATCGTGCGTGCCATCCGCGGCGAGATTCTCCAATAGCCGCCCGCGCCGCACACCCCCTTACCTTGCGCGGCGGGTCGGGGCACGTGTTTAGCGTCCCACGCGCCACCGAGAGGGTGGCACGGCAGCGGCGAAGCCGCGGCCGTGGGTCGCGCCGAGGAGCACACGGTCACGCTGGGCGTGGCCGCCGGCCACGGCACGAGCCGTCAGGGTCCCACCCGGCGTGCCGAAGGCGACTGCACGGCCCAAGGGCCGTGCCACCCCGCTAAACACGTACGGGTCGGGAGACCCGCCGCGCTATAGCGCAGATCTACGGTTCTTGCGCGGCGGGTACGGAGACCCGCCGCGCACGCAGGCGCCTGAAGGTCAGTCTTGGAGCGCGGCGTGTCGGGAGACCCGCCGCGCGAACACCCGGGATGGGCATGTGTCACTCGGAGCCAAGATCGAGGCCGAGGCTGTAGGCCTGGCCGTCGAACTTGGTGTTCACCTTGTACCCGCTGTTGTGGAAGATGGCGAGCATGGCCTTGTTGGTGGGCAGGACGCTGGCGAGGAACCGCTGGACGCCACGCTGCCGAGCGATCTGCACGAGGTAATCCAGCAGAAACGTGCCGATGCCCTTGGCTTGCCACTCGTCCTGCACAACGAAGGCGACCTCGGCCTCCTTCGTCTTCGGGTCGAGGAAATACTGGGCGATGGCGACGACCTGCTCGCCGGCCACTCCGGGCACCACACCCACAATGGCCAACTCGTTCTGGTAGTCGATGTTGGCCACCTGCTGGATGTCCTTGTGGGGGAATCGGACGGTGCTCGTGAAGTAGCGGGAACGGACCGACTCGTCGCTGAGGCTGTAAAGCATCTCGGACAGGGCCGGTTCGTCGGTCGGTTTGATGGGGCGGAAGAAGATTTGAGTGTCGTCGCGCAGCGTGTCGTACCGTTCGAGTTCGTCGGGGTACCGGACGTGTTCCCACGCCATCTCGATCTGGTCTTCCGCCAGGTACTTCTGCTGTTTGGCGGACTGGATGAGGTCGTTTCGGAACTTCGGATGGGCGATGTTCACCAGCGCCAGGACCCGTTCCCGGATGCTCTTGCCGTGCAGGTACGCGATGCCGTACTCGGTGACCACGTAGTGGACGTCGCCGCGCGTCGTGACGACGCCGGCGCCCTCGGTCAGGTGGGGCACGATGCGTGAGATCTTTCCGTCGCGTGCGGTCGAGGGCATGGCGATGATGGCCTTGCCGCCCCGGCTGCGCGCGGCGCCGCGGATGAAATCCACCTGTCCGCCGATGCCGCTGTAGAACTGGTACCCGAGGGAGTCCGAGCAGACCTGGCCCGTCAGGTCCACCTCCAGGCCGAGGTTGATGGCGACCATTTTGTCGTGCCGGCTGATGACGTAGGGGTCGTTGACGTATTCGGTGGGGTGGAACTCGAAGAACGGGTTGTTGTCGATGTAGTCGTACAGACGCTGGGAGCCCATGCAGAAACTGGCCACCACCCGGCCGCGGTTGATGCTCTTCTTGCTGCAGGTGATGGCGCCGCACGCGATGAGGTCGATGATCCAGTCGCCGAACATCTCGGTGTGGACGCCCAGTTCTTTCTTGTTGCGGAGCGACTCGGCCAGCGCCTGGGGAATCTTCCCGATACCGCACTCGATCGTGCTCCCGTCCTCGACCAACCGGGCGAGGTTCTCCCCGACGCGCCGGAGCGCCTCGTCGGGCTCGCGGGGCGCCACCGTGATCACCGGTTCGTCGTGCGGGACGAGCATGTCGATATTGTCCACGTGCAGGAACGCATCGCCCAAGGTGCGCGGCAGGGAGGCGTTGGCCTGGGCCACAACGTACTTGGCGTTGGCGGCGGCGGCCTTGACGATGTCGACCGACACGCTCAGGCTGCACAGGCCGTTGGCGTCGGGCGGCGTGACCGAGATGAGCGCCACGTCGATGGGAATCCGGCCCGACTCGAACTCCTCCGGAATCTCCGACAGGAAGATCGGCGTGTAATCGCCGATGCCCTGCTCCAGCGCGTGACGCACGTTGTCGGCCACGAAGAACGAGTTCATCTTGAACTTGGCCCGGTACCGCTCGTCGGCGTAGGGGGCCGACCCCATCGTCAGCAGATGAATGATGTGGGCGTCGTAGATGTGCCGGCCGTGCTCGACGAGCGCCGCGACCAGGTGCTGCGGCTGTCCGCACCCCGTGCCGATGAAGACGCTGTTGCCGGGCTTGATGAGTTTCATCGCCTCGGCGGCGGTGCCGATCTGGCTGCGGTACCGCTCTTTCCAGTCAACGTCCGGCTGCATGATGGTCTTCCTCTATTGCTCGGCCACGCTGATGCGTGCGTCCACGGCGATCGGGGCGGTGCCTTCCGGCCCAACGACGTACGGATTGATGTCCATCTCCTGGATCTCCGGAAACTCGGTGACCAACTGGCTGAGCCGCTGCAGCCCTTCGGCGATGGCGTCGACGTCCACGCCCTCGCGCCCGCGGACACCCCGCAGAATCTGGTAGGTCTTGGTGCGTGTCAGCATCTTCCCGGCCTCGTCGGCCGTCAGCGGCGCCAGGTGGAAGGAAACGTCCCGGAGCACCTCGACCATGATGCCACCCATGCCGAACATCATCAGCGGTCCGAACCGGGGGTCGCGATTCATGCCGAGGATGACCTCCTGCCCCTGGCGGCACATCTGCTGGACCAGGACGCCCAGGATGGCGGCGTCCGGCACCTGCTTCGGAATGCGGTACATCATCAGGTCGAAGGCGTCCTGAACCTCTTGCGCGCTCGACAGGCCCAACTTCACGCCGTCCACGTCCGACTTGTGCAGAATGTCCGGCGACCAGATCTTCAGCACCACCGGGTACCCGAGTTGGTCGGCGATGCTGGCGGCCTGGTCGGGCGTGGTGGCCAGCGACCCCTTCGGCGTGACGAACCCGTAGGCCTCGAGAATCTCCTTCGACTCCATCTCGCCGATCTCCCGCTGCCCGCGGCGCAGGTGACGCTCGATGATCCGCTCCACCTTTCGCCGGTTCACGGGGAACAGTTTGACGACCCGCTTGGGCCGCGCGCGCCACCGAACGTAGTCGGTCATGGCCCGGAGGGTGGCCACGGCGCTCTCGGCCGAATCGTACTGCGGGATGCCGCCCTCGGCCAGAATCTGCGTCCCCTCGCGCACCTTCGCCGCGCCAAGAAAACACGCGAGCACCGGCTTGCCGGGCTTGGCGGCGGCGGTCTTGACGACCACCTCCGCCGTGGCGGTGGCGTCGGTCATGGCTTGCGGCGTCAGCAGGACGAGCAGCGCGTCGATGCCGCCGTCGTCGAGCGCGACCCGCAGCGCCAGTTCGTACCGGTCGCTCAGGGCGTCGCCCAACACGTCGATGGGGTTGTGGATGTTGGCGGCGGGCGGCAGACCCTTGGCGAGCGCCTCGACGGTCTCGTCGCTGAGGGCGGCGAACTCCAGACCGGTCCGCTCGATGGCGTCGGCCGCCATGATGCCCGGACCGCCCGCGTTGGTGATGACGGCCACCCGGGGGCCCGCTGGAAGCGGTTGCTGCGCGAAGGCCTGGGCGAAGTCGAACTGCTCCTTGATCGACTCGCAGCGGACGATGCCCGCCCGGTCGAAGACGGCCTCGTAAGCCGCCTCGCCCCCCGCAAGCGACCCCGTATGCGACGACGCCGCCGCGGCGCCCGCTTCCGTGCCGCCCGACTTCATGAGCAGGATCGGCTTCGTGCCCGAGATGCGTTCGGCTTCACGGACGAAGGCGTCGCCGTGCGTGATGCTCTCGAGGTAGCCGGCGATGACCTTCGTGTCGGGGTCGTTGCCCATGGCCTTGATGATGTCCAACTCGTCCACGTCGGCCTTGTTGCCGATGGAGACGAGCGAACTGAATCCGATGCCGCCGGCGCTCGCCATGTCGAGGATGGCAGCCAGCAGGGCGCCGGATTGCGACAGATAGCCTGTTCCGCCGACGGGCGGCAGGGCGCCGCCGAAACTCGCGTTCAGTTTCCTCGCGGGCACCATGATGCCGAGGCAGTTCGGGCCGATGACGCGGATGCCCGCCCGACGCGCAATGCCCACGACCCGCTCCTCAAGGGCCTTGCCTTCGACGCCGACCTCCTTGAACCCGGCCGTGATGATGATGATGCCCCCCGCGCCCACGGCCGCGCACTGCTCCGCCACCGCCGGGACGATCGACGCCGGGACCACCACCACCACCAGATCGGGCGCCTCGCCGATGCTCGCCAGGTCGGGGTAGCAGGGCAGGCCCTCGACCTCGGTCGCCTTCGGGTTGACGGGGAACACCTTCCCCTGGAAACCGTCGGCGAGGATGTTGGCGAGGATCTCGCGGCCGGTCTTTCCCTCCTCGCGCGAGGCGCCGACCACGGCTATCGATTTCGGGTTGAAGAATGCTTCAAGAGTCAT
>CAZEBQ010000173.1:0-7449 GCA_964510295.1 uncultured Anaerolineales bacterium
GGTGCCCCATGCAAATCAGCTTCACACCCGAGTTCGCCACACGGGTCCGGAGTACGATCGGAAGCGCTTCCCGAAAAATCCATAACCCTCACGGAGGGGGCAACACCTATGAACTGGAGCGAACTCTCGGCGAAGATATGCTCCTGACTTCCGTCGGGTGGGCGAATTCGTACTACCAGCAATGCCAGCCCGGTGCCACATATACCGACGAATGGGGCGTAGGATGGCGGGCACAGGAATACGAAACCAGATTCGGAAACGGGGTTTATACCGAGATCGTCGCGCACCCCCTTGCCGAGGACGATGCACTGGATCGCTACGTTCCGCCTGATCCGAACCGTCCCGACCTGTACCGACAGGCGGAGCGGGCGCTCGCCCGGTTCAAGGACGAATATTTCATCGTCGGGGTCACTGTGTGCACCATCTTCGAGACAGCCTGGGCCCTGCGCGGCCTGGAACAACTCATGATGGACATGGTCCTCGACCCCGAGCGCGCCGATCGCATCCTGGACGTGCCGTATTTTTACCACCTCCGCGCCGCGCAGCGGCTGACGGAGATGGGCGTGGACATGATATGGACGGGGGATGATATCGGATCTCAGCAAGGCCTGCTGATCTCGCCGGAGGTGTGGCGGCGATTCCTCAAGCCCCGCATGGCAAACCTCATTGGCACCATCAAAGACATCAATCCTGACCTCAAGGTGGCCTATCACTCGTGCGGAAATCTCCATCTCCTCATCGGCGACCTCGTTGAAATCGGCGTGGATGTTCTCAACCCCGTTCAACCCCAGTGCATGGACCCGGCCGAAATCAAGAAGGAGTTCGGCGACCGCCTGTGCTTCTGGGGGACCATCGACGAGCAACATACCCTCCCGTTCGGAACGCCGGACGACGTTCGCCGCGAAGTTAGGCACCGGCTGGAAACGGTCGGACGCTCGGGCGGCCTGATCATCGGGCCCGTGCACCATGTCCAACTCGACACCCCGCTGCCAAATTTCTGGGCCATGGTCGAAACGGTGCGCAACACACCCTATGAGGCCCCGGCGATTTGACTCTTGAACCTGGTGCGCACCGAGGCTCCGGCCTTATAATAGCAAGGTGTCGACCGCCAGACGTGGGAGCAGATACCATGACGACGCACCGGCGCGTACCTGCACTGACCGTTGCCTTGTTGGCCGCAGGGGCCTTCGCCTCGCTGCTCGCAGCCCCCGCGTGCCGGGCCGCGACGCCGGCGACGTACATGACCGACATGGCCGCCTTCTTCACGGAGGTCGAGAAGACGTATCCGTTCTTCGACGTGAAAGGCATCCGCAAGGACTGGGAGGCGGCGAAGAAGCGGGGCGCGGTCAAGAGCCGGACGTGCCGGTCCGATTCGCAGTTCCTCGGTCTGGTCGTCGAGGCCATGAAGGCGCTTCGCGACGCCCACATGACGCTGGAGGACCCGAAGGCCGAGATCCCGAGGCCGCCCACCGAGTACTACCCGGGTATCAGTTTCCTGCCGGGCATCAAGAACACGGTCCTCGTCATGTATCCGCCCAAGGGAAGCGAGGCACAACTGAAAACGGGCACGGTCGTCGTGGCGATCGACGGCAAGCCCGCCCGGGCCGTCCTCGACGAGCGTGCCAGGCGCGCCTGGATGGGCGGCGGGTTCTTCTCGAGCCCCCAGCGGGCCAGGTTGTTCGAGTACCGCATACCACTTCGCGGCAAGCAGGGCGAGAAGCACGTCATCGGCTACCTCGACGGACGCCGGCCGAAGCGGATCACCCTGACCTCAACCCACGAAGCGAGCGGATGGCCGCACACCTACAACATGCCGAAAAACATGAAACAGGTCGGCCGCTCGTTCTCGTACACGCGGCTCGCCAGCGGCGCCGGCTACATGTATATCCGCCGCGTGGACGCCGGCACCACGCCGGGCATCAAGGAAGCCCTGGCGAATATCCCGACCGCCAGGGGATGGGTGGTGGACCTGTGCGGCAACGGCGGCGGGGGGTACGACGAGGCGCTGATCAACGCCGTCAAGTCGATGCCCCGGCCTGTGGCGGTCGTCATCGACGCCGGGTGCATCTCGGCCGGCGAAACGCTGGCCCGCGACTTCGTCAACTACGCGGGGGCGAAACTCTTCGGCTCGAAGACGGCCGGGTCCTCGACGTCGAAGAAACACTGGACGTTTCCGTCCGGCGTCGCCTCGGTTCGCATCTCGGTGCGAACGCGCGGCGGCGTCGGGGGCAAACCCATCGAGTTCCACGGCATCGAGCCGCACGTCAAGGTCGAAGCCGTGCCGCAGGAGGTGGCCGGCGGCCTCAACTCGGCCATCCTCCGCGCCCAGCAATACCTGTTGACGCAGAAGCGGTAACGCCGGCGGCCTGACTCGCGCACCGCCCGTCTACCGCTTGAGTTTGGCCGGGTTGTTCTCCCCGCCGGCAACCTTCCATCCCACCCGGCGCCCGGCGAGGGACGGCTCAGGCCTTCTTGTGCAGGTACTTCGACGCGCGGCGCAAGGTCCGGTGCTCGGCCACCAGGAACACGCGGTCGCCGGCCAGAACCTCGGCCTGGCCGCGAGGCACGATGAACTTCTGAATCGCCGGGCGGTAGATGCCCGTGATGACGCAGTCGTCCGGGAAGTCGGCGGCGGCGGCGACCTCGCTGACGGTCTTGCCGCCCGCCGCCGCATTCTCCGGAACGGTGTCCACAACGATCGAGACCCTGCCCGCGCCGAAACTGTAGACCAGCCTCAGGTGCGGTTCCTCGATCTCCAGAAGCAACTGGTTCGCGAAGACGTTGGCCACGTGGACGGTGGTGTTGACGCCGGCCAGTTTGTAGGCGCTCTCGTAGGCGGGACTGCGCAGGCGTGCGATGACCCGGTCGACGCCGAAACTCTTCGCCAGCAGGGCGAAGGCCAGGTTGTCGGCATCGGCCCGCATGGTGCAGACGGCCACGTCGGCCCGGTCGAGACCGGCCTGCTTCAGGATGTCGATGCTGGTCGCGCTGCCGGCGAGCGCCATCGCCCCCAGATGCGACGTAACCTGTTCGCACACGTCCCTGTCTTTGTCGATGACCACGACGTCGTGGCGTGCCTTGACCAGTTGCTTCGCCAGCCCCCGGCCGACGAGTCCCGCACCCGCAATCACGATATACATGACGTTCCCCTACCTCCAGGTTCGCCGGCTCACCAGGAGGAGCAGCGGCAGGATTTCGAGCCTCCCGGCCACCATGCCGACGATGTAGACGATTTTGATGGCCGGATGAAGGGCACCCACGTCCGGCACCGAGATATAGCACGGCCCGATGTTGCCCAGGGCCGAGAACATGCCGCTCGCCGACTCCAGCGCCCCGTGATCCGACAGCAGGGCCGTGGCGGCGCTGCCCATCAGCAGCAGCAGAATCCACGCGAAGAACAGCGACGCCACGCGCCGCAGTTCCTCGGTCTCCACCACGTCGCCGTCAATCACAACGGGGTTCATCACGGCCGGTCCGTAGATGAGCCGCCTCACCTGCCGGTTCAGCATCTTCAGGAGCACGCCCACCCTCAGCACCTTGAACCCGCCGCCCGTCGAACCGACGCATCCGCCCACCACCATCAGCACCAGGAAGATCTGCTTCGCCATGCCGGGAAAGTAATCGGCCGCGATGTCTTCCGTGCCGAAGCCGGTCGTCGTCACCAGCGCCACCACCTGGAAGATGCTCGTCCGGAACGTCTCCTCGATGTTGGCGGCGTCGGCCACGTCCAGGCCGAACTTCCAGAAATGGTCGAACATCACCAGGGCCGTGGCGCCGAAGACGATGGTCCACCACAAACGCATCTCCATGCTGTCCCACAGCGCCCGGAGGCCGCCACGCAGCACACGGTAGTGGACGAAGAAGTTGATGCCCCCCAACAACATCCCCACCGTCACGGTGTACTCGATAAGGATGAAGTGGGGATGGCCCGTCTGCCGGTACTGCGCGATACTGGCGTCGTGCGGCGAGTACCCGCCCGTCGACAGCGACGTCAGCGCGTGGTTCACGGCGTCGAACAGGCTCAGACCTTCCGCGAGCAGCGCCGCCGCCACCGCCACCGTGAAGGCCGTGTAGATGAGCCACAGGATCTTCAGCGTGTTGAACAGGCCCGGCACCGGACGCCGCGAGAACACCTTGTGGCTCTCGGCCCCGAACAGTTGGTGCGCGCCCTCGCCGGTATACAGAATCGCCAGGAAGAACGTCAGGATGCCCAGCCCGCCCAGCCACTGAATGAGCGACCGCCAGAACAGGATGCCCCGCGGCATGTGGTCCAGGCCCTGGAACATCGTGATGCCGGTCGTCGTGAACCCGCTGACCGACTCGAAATACGCATCGAGGTACGAGACGTCGAGCCCCAGCCACAGCGGCAGCGCCCCGACCGCCGAGACCGCGAACCACGCCAGGGCACACAACACCATCGCCCGGCGGCTGTCAAGCGGCACGAACCGCACGTTCCGCTTCAGGACCAGCCCCACCACCACCGCCACCGCCGCAGGTATGTAGAACGCCGACGACGCCACCGCCTCCTCGTCCGGGCCGGCGAACATCTTCCGCAGCGCAAGCGGCAACAGCGCCAGGATGCCGAACATCCACGTCAGCAATCCCAGGTAGTCCAGAACAGGACGCCAATAGCGCCACCGGCTTCTCATGGCGTTCTACGTCCTCTCGTCGCGCGGCAAGGACCGGCAGGAGTTTCCGCAGCGTATGTCGGAGGGCATTCCCCCCACCCGATGCGCCGTCTCAGACTCCATCGGACCCGCAAAAGCACTATCTTCACGCAAATCCGCGTCCCGCGGCCACGACCCGGGCCGCCGCCGATGCAGACGGGGCCGACCCTTTCGCGTGGACGCGGCGCCGGCAGAGCGCCGACGGTCTCTTGGGCAAGCGTGGAAAGACACGCCGGCGCTCAGGCGTCGGGCCCGGCGCCGGCCGCCCGGCAATGCTGCGCCACCTCGGAGGCCGACAGGGCGCGGCCGTAAACGGCCACTTCGTCGATCTTGCCTTCGAAGTTGGCGAAACCGTCGCAGCGCCCTCCCACGAACACGTCGCCGCAGCCGGCCGGCAGGCTGACTGCGACCTCGCCCGCCACCTCCGGTTCGGGCCGGCCGTCGAGGAAAACGGTCGCGCGGCGGCCGTCGCGCACAAGTACCACGTGGTGCCACGTCTTGAGCGCGATCGGCGTCGAACCCTCCAGGCACTCGCCGAGGGTGTTGCCGTTGTAGAAGAGGAGCCTGCCCGGCGCACCCGCCGTCCCGCCGATGCCGAGGTGGTCGCCGGGGCAACTCTTGTCGCCGTCGGGACCGCGCGAGAAGAAGTAGCCGGCAACCGGCCTGGCCTCGGGGGGCATGCCGTTCCAGAACCACAGTTCCACCGAGTACGTGCCGCCCAGCCCCGCGAGCGTCGTCCTGGCGCGGCCGCCCGCGAAATGGGCGGCCCGGCTCGGCTCGCCGTCGCCGCTGAGGCCCGCCGACGCCGGCCCCTCAAGGCCGAACGCCACGAGGTCCTCGTAGGTGCCGTGGTGGCCGCGCCCGGCCGCGTCGGCGACGCGCGGGCCGCCGAGTTCAGCCATCCGCCAGTACAGCAGCGGTTCCGACGCCAGGACGGCCCGCGCATACGGTCCGTGCACGACGCGGGGGGTGCGGCGGGGCCTCTCGGACACGTTTTCCAGCAGCGCAAGGACCGCTTCGACGATCTTCGGCTCGGCCTGCTCCTCCAGGCCGGCCGTACGAGCGGGCCATGCGTTGTAGCCGCCCAGACGGTGCTGCTCGGGCGGCGGGATGTAGCCCTCACAGCCGTTGGCCAACTCGATGTTCATCGTCGGCACGAGCGGACTGTGCGCCTTCAGTTTCAGACCCGTGATGCCGTAAACCTCGCAGGGGATGGCCGCGATGCCCATGTCGCCCACGCGGATGGCCTGGAGCCTGAGTTCCCGCGTCGGCTCCTCGTGCAGGAAGAGGGCCTCGCGCGCGTAGACTTCGGTCTGGTTGCGCGGTTTGCGGTCGCCCATCCTTGCCAGAATCTCCCTGGCCCATGCGAGCCGCTTGGCATCCGGCAGACGGCGGTCAAGCCGAAGCCTCGTCTCCCGCATCCGGATCGGCACCGAGTGGTGATAGGCAATCGTCTTGTACGCGCCGGCGGCAACGCGGGCCACCGCTTCGGCATACGCCTCGCGGCCCGGCCCGCCCCGCGGCTTGCCGTAATCCATCCATTGCAGGTCGCCGCTGGTGCCGTGCGACATCATCGCCACGAAAGGCGGGCCGGGCGAGTCGGCGCCGATCAGTTCAGCGAACTTGCGGCAGAAGGGACCGTAGTAGTCGGGCGAGACGGCCGGGGCGCCGTAGTAGTGCATCGAGTAGTTCGCCAGGACGGCGAGCGGCCGCCCGTCGCGCGACTGGACGCTCAGCACCGTGACGTCCGGGTCAATCGGGCCTGCCGGCCCCACGCAGTCGGGGTTCTGGTGGCCGGGATGCATCATCGCCCGCACCGACCGCTCGCCGAACGGGTCGACGCGCATCTTGTCGGACCGGTAGATCCACCGGCGGCAGTGGGTGTGCTCAGGGTCTTGGGCCACGGCCCACCCGGCGCGGGCGGGCACCAGGTTCCCCGCCGCCATCTCGATGCCCCGAACCAGCAGCGGCCGCACGTACGCCGTGTACGCTTCGTCCCGGTCGGAGCCCAGGGCCCCGATGACCGACGGGGCCGAATGCGTGTGCGTGGCCGAGATCAGGATGTGATCGCCCGAGATGCCGGTCGATTTCTGGACGGCGCGCTTCACGTCATCGGCAAGTTCGCGCGAGACGGCGATCAGGTCGGCCACGCAGACGGCGATGCGCGTGGTGCCGTCGTCGAGCACCAGCGAGCGAGCGTGGATGGGCTCGACGACACGCGTCGCCGTCCGTTCCAGAAAACTCCCGTTGACGATCACGGGGAACGTCTTGGGCGAGATGTCGATGATCGACGCGCCCTCCATCAGGCCGCGGTCGTCCCCTTCCCCGCCCGCCGCGGCGGCGAGCAGCCGGCGGCGCGCCAGCAGCGTGCCGGCGGCGGAGGCCGCCGTGGCAACGAAGTCGCGTCGATTCATCGCATCTCCTCTCGCCCGGCAGCGCCGGCGGCTCGGCCAACGGGCCTGGCACTATGACGCTGCGTTCCGCGCGGCGGCCTTCCCAGCCATGTAGGCCGCGGCGTGCCGCGGCGCCTGTTCTCCGTCTGTCACCCTCAGCCATGTAGGCCGCGGCGTGCCGCGGCGCCTGTTCTCCGTCTGTCACCCTCAGCCATGTAGGCCGTGGCGTGCCGCGGCGCCTGTTCTCCGTCTGTCACCCTCAGCGAGCATAGGGAGTCGAACGGGTCTCGCCGCGCAGCGCCGCAAACGGCCCTTCTCGCGCGGTGGGTACGGAGACCCACCGCGCAAAATGGCGACGTTGCGTTGTAGTATTAGAATCCATCGGGCCT
>CAZEBQ010000173.1:7549-8984 GCA_964510295.1 uncultured Anaerolineales bacterium
GACCCACCGCGCAAAATGGCGACGTTGCGTTGTAGTATTAGAATCCATCGGGCCTATGCAACCATGCTCTCCACACAAACCCACACCGCCGGGTACGCCTCAAGAAGGCGCCGACCGAACGCCACAACCGCGCGCCTTGCGCAGGGGCGAGCCACGTACGTGTTTAGCGCGCTCTCGAAGCGATGTCATTTCAACCGACACGAGACAATCCCCCGGCAGGTTAGTATCATAGCGCGACGTGTCGCCACGCGAATACCGACTGTCCTGGCAAGGAGACGATCATGCAGCAGTATCCGCTTCCCCTTCTGACCCTCAGCCTCATCCTGGTGGCGCTCGTCGGCGCGTCGGTCCATTCCGGCGAGGCCGGGAAGATGAGCGACGCCGAGCGCGAACAGTTTCTCAAGGACTTCCAGCGCTCCGGCATGGACACCACCCCCGGCGACGCCATGTTCCTGCGCATCCTGGTCGAGGCCCGCAAGGCCAAGCGCGGCGTCGAGGTCGGCTCGTTCAAGGGATTCGGCGCCATCAACATGGGCATCGGGTTCGAGCGAAACGGCGGCCACCTGACCACCCTCGAAATCAATCCCGGGACCGCCGACCAGTGCCGCCGGAACCTCAAGAAGGTCGGCCTCGAAAAGACCGTCACCTGTATCACCGGCGACGCCCTCAAGACGCTGCCCGAACTCAAGGGCGAGTTCGACTTCGTCTTTCTCGACGCCGTCAAACGCGACTACTTCAAGTATCTCAAGGCCATGGAGCCCAGACTCGTGCCCGGCGCCGTCATCGTGGCCGACAACTCCATCCGCTCCGCCAAGGCCATGGAGGACTTCCTCACCTACCTCCAGGACAGCCCCGACTACGAGATGGTCACCATCCGGGCCTCCCTGGAGAAGAAGGACGGCATGACGGTGGCGTACAAGATCCGGTGACCCGCGCGGCCGTGGCCCGCGACGCGGAGGGAACCCAATGAACGGCTGGTCTCTGTTTGCCCTCTCGATCCTGCTGCTGCCGGTGTTCGCCGGCCGTGCCCCTTCCGATACACGCATCGAGTCCGTGCCCCGGCCGCCGACCGACGCGCGAACCGCGCTGTATCCGTCGAACCGCGAGCCGCTTGCGCCCAGCCCGTTCGCCAAACTGCCGATCGGCGCCGTCAAGCCCCGCGGGTGGCTGCGGCACATGCTCCGCCTGGAGGCCGAGGGGTTCGTCGGCCACCTGACCGAGATCAGCCGATGGTGCAAGGCCGAGGGCAACGCCTGGCTCAGCCCCGAAGGCAAGGGCCATAGCCCATGGGAAGAACTGCCCTACTGGCTCAAGGGATTCGGAGACCTCGGCTACGTCCTCGGCGACGAGCGCGTCACAAGAGAGGCCCGCAAGTGGATTGAGGGCATCCTCTCCAGCCAGCGCGACGACGGCTGGTTCGGGCCGCGCTCGAACC
>CAZEBQ010000174.1:0-8922 GCA_964510295.1 uncultured Anaerolineales bacterium
GCGCCCGATCGCCATCGCCACGCGACCAGCGATTCGGAGATCTGCGGATAGGCGTTTGTGCCGGTGTTGTCCGTGATCTGCATGGGGTCGTCGTCCGAAGCGATGTCGTACACGATGATCTCATAGGCGTCGCTCTCCCACACGACCCGCGACCCGGCAATCTGTGGTGCCGCCGCGCTCGCCGCGCTGTCGGTCAGTTTAGGGGCGAGGCCGGGTGTGCCGTCGCTGATATCGTACAGGAAGACCTCGTTGCCGCCGAGTCCCTGCCAAATGGCGTGCGCGCCCGAGACCTTCGGGTACTTCGCGGCGGCGGCGAGCAAGACGGGCGGGCCTCCCTCGCTCGCGTCGTAGAGGTAGACGTCGGTCGCGCCCGCGGCGCCTGTCTGGTAGACGACCGTGCTGCCCGAGATGTTGGGAAACAGGTTGCCGGACGAATTCAGGTCAAGGTGGACGAGTTCCTCGGTGTCGAGGTTGTAGACGAACAGGTCGTACTCGTAGTTGCCGCTCGAACCAGTCCGGCCCTGCCAGACGACGTACGGGCTGGCGATGCGCGGCATGTTGTTGTCGTAGGCACTGTCGGAGATCGGTGTGTGCGCGAGTGGGCCTCCGACCAGCCACGCGTAAATCTTGCCGGGCTGATACCCGTACCAGACGACATGTGATCCTGATGCCCTCGGCTCATAGTCCTGCCAGGCGTTGTCTGTGACCTGGGTGATGCCCCCCGCATCGATGTCGTGAAACATGACTTCGGCGTCGTTTTCGCCTACGAATCCCTGCCACACGACGTAGGAGTCCGATACGCGTGGCTCGGTGTCGTTGTAGTCATTGTTCGTGATGGGCGTGATCGTCCAGTCGGCTGCTTCGGCCGAGCCCGCCACGGCCGCAGTCAACACCACCACGGCACAGCCCAAGACTGCTGCAGTACGTTTCATTGGATTTCCCCTTTTCTGATCCCCCCATGCCCAGTGCAGACCCCCCGTACGACCGGCCTGCGAGTGCGCAGGTGCAGCCCCAAGCAGGCGCACACGGTGCGCGCCTGGTTCCAACGGTTTAGTGGCTTCTTATCCCAGGTGCCTCGCGACCGTGTCCCCTCGCGCGGCCGCTGAAGTGTAGACCGGCATTCCCCCGCCGAAGTTCTTGCACAGGGCCATCGCGGGCCTATCCAGGAAATGTACCCTTTCGCCGACCAGCCGCAAGGCTTTTCTCGACTCCTCGGCCGATCGATTCGCCCGACGTCGGCCCCGGGCTCTGCCGCCGAAGGGAGACCATGCGCCTTGTGCCCAAGAGGATAAGGGTAAAGGAGGCGATTGCGCCGTGCTACGGGCGCGCGACGCGGCGGTTGCGCGTTGCTGCACCGCCGAGAGGGGTGCCGCCTGGAACGGTCGCGCTCGGCCTATGACCCGCCGGTCGCGGCATCGTCCGGCGGCTCCTTGGCCTCGGCCTGCTCATCGGCCGCTTCCAGGTCGAGGGCCGCCGAGTTGATGCAGTAGCGCAGGCCGGTCGGCTGGGGCCCATCCTTGAAGACGTGGCCGAGGTGGGCACCGCAGCGGCTGCATTGGACCTCGGTCCGCACCCTGCCGTGGCTGTGGTCGGGCTGCTCGTCGATGTGCTCCTCGGCGGCGGGCTCCGAGAAACTCGGCCAGCCGCACCCGGCGTCGAACTTGGCCTCGGAGTGGAAGAGCGGTTGACCGCAGCAGACGCACCGGTACACGCCGGGCGTGGTCGTGGCCCAATACTTGCCGGTGAACGGCCGCTCGGTGCCTTTCTGGCGGGTCACATCATATTGCTCGGGCGTAAGTTGCTCGCGCCACGCTTGATCGGTCTTGGTCATCTCGTATTCCTTACGTCGCGTAGGGGTCGCCGTTTCGTTTTCCCGCTGTGTGACGGCAGGCGTTGGGCCCGCCGGGGGGCGCGTCTCGCACCCGGGCCCGATCGTCACGGTGCCGGCAAGCAGGCACAGGGCTGCGGATCGCGCGAATCTCACGTCATCGCCTCCCACCGTTTCTCGTTCATTGTAGGGCTGTCGCTTCGGTTCGGGCAAGGCTATCTCGCCAATTGAATCCTGCAAAACCAATGTGACAAAGAGGGTATCACGGTTTGAAGGGTAAAACCGTGCGCCGGACCCGGGAACACGGATTGCAAGCCATCCGTGGCGCCCTGCAAGCATGCCCCTTTCTTGAGGCGCACCCCGTTGCGGCCACGTCCGTTTTCCTGTTGGCTTGCCCAAGGCGCTGCGGCTACAATAGGTCTTCTTTTCGGGAACGATACAGGCACTCCGGGGCGAGGAGGTTCATCATGGGGCGGAAGACGGTTCGCACGGGAATCGTCGGCGCGGGCTTTGCCGCGGGGTTCCATTACGAGGCACTCATGCGCGTCCGCTGTGTCGACGTGGACGTGGCGGGCGTGTACGCCATCGACACCCACATGGCCGAGACGTACGGGGCGGAGCGCGGCATCAAGGTGTACGGGTCGCTGGAGTCGCTGATTGATGACGTGGACGTGATCCACGTGCTGGTGCCGCCCGTGGCCCACGAGGAGATCGCGGTGGCGGCGCTGGAGCGCGACACCTTCGCCATCGTCGAGAAACCGCTGACGGGTTACTTCGGCGACGGGTCCGACGATTTCAACGGCCGCACCTTCCCCAAAGAGAAGATGCTCGAAGAGGCCCTGGCGACGATCGACCGAATGATCGCCGCCGAGGCGAAGAGCAAGGCGTGCATCTGCTACGCCGAGAACTGGGTCTACGCGCCGGCGATTCAGAAAGAGCGCGAGATCATCGAGAAGACCGCCGCCCAGATCCTTTGGATTCACGGCGAGGAGGCCCACTCGGGCAGCCACGCCTCCACCTACGGTTTCTGGAAGTTCTCGGGCGGCGGGTCGCTCATCGGCAAGGGGTGCCATCCGCTGACGGCCGCCCTGTACCTGAAGCGCGTCGAAGGGCGCACGCGCGGCGGCCAACCCATCAAGCCGAAGTCCGTTACCGGCCGCATGCACGCCTTGACGAACCTGGAGGCCTTCGACGACAAGGGCCACCTGCGGAGCGACTATACCGACATCGAGGACTTCTCGATGATCCACGTCACCTTCGACGACGGCACCATTGCCACGATCTTCGCGTCCGAGATCATCATGGGCGGTATCCACAACTGCCTCGAAGTGGCCGCCAACAACCACCGCACCATCTGCAACATCAATCCGAACACGGCCATGTGCACTTACAACCCGGTCGATGAGCAGTTCAAGGATATCTACGTTGTCGAGAAGACCGGCACGAAACAGGGCTGGTCGAACCCCGCGCCCGACGAGGACCACTTCACCGGCTACCCGCACGAGATGGAAGCGTTTTACCGCACCGTCGCCTTCGGCGAACCGGTCGAGGGCAACAGCGGCCTGGCGGGCGATACCATCTCGACGGTTTACAGCGCCTACGTCTCGGACGAGCGCGGCGGGGCCGAGGTTGATGTGAAGACGTACTGAGGCGCGGTGCAGGCCGCGGCGCGCAAGGTTTTAACGCAGAGGTCCCAGAGCAAACGGAGAGAACGCGGAGAACAACAAGCGTAGAAAAGGGGGGCATTCTGCTTTTCGCCGGACGCCTACAATAGGGTCAACACACTTGGAAAGGGCACCGATGGCGGGTCAGGACGCGCCCGTGGCGTTCGTGACCGGGGCGACCGGCATGGTCGGCAGCCACCTGACGCGCCGTCTGCTCGATGAGGGGTGGCACGCACGGGCACTGGTCCGGGAGACCAGCGATACGGCGCTGCTGGAGTCTTGGGGCGTGGACCTGGTGGTCGGCGACATAGCCGACCCCGCCGGCTCGTTCAGAGCGCACCTGGAGGGCGTCGATTACGTCTTTCACTGTGCCGCCATGGTCTCGGATTGGGCGCCGCTGGACGAGATGGTCCGCGTCAACGTGGAAGGGACGCGGCACCTGGCGGAGGCGGCGGTCGGATGCGGGCGGCTGAAGCGGTTCGTCTATCTGAGTTCGATGGCGGTCTTCGGCACGCGCCCGCAACGGGACCTCGATGAGACGGCCCCGCTCATTCACACGGGGGATCACTACAACCTGACGAAGGTCCGCAGTGAGGAACTCATCCATCAGTTCGTCCGCGAGCGTGGGCTTCCGGCCGCGATTGTTCGACCGCCGTACGTGTACGGTCCGCGGGATCGGCAGTTTCTCCCGCGTCTCCTCTCGAACCTCAAGAACGAGCAGTTCTGCTTCGTCGGTTCCGGCCGGCAGCCGTTCACCCTGATCTACGTGGGCAGCCTTGCGGAAGCGCTGTTCCTGGCGGCGACGCGGCCCGATGCCGTCGGCGAGGTGTTCCTGGTGACGGACGGCGAGTCCACGACACGGGTTCGGCTGTTGGAGATTGTCTGCGAGGAAACGGGTTATCCGGCGCCGACACGGCACGCGCCGAAGTGGCTGGCGCGTTTGGCGTGTCCGATCGTCGAGGGGATTCATTCGCTGCGGCGCAGCCGCGACCCGCCGTTCGTCAACAGGTTCCGCCTGAAGTTCATGGCCACGCCCTTGACGTACTGCATCGACAAGGCTCGACGCCTGCTGGGCTACGAGCCAAAGATGAGTACGGAGGATGGCCTCCGTCGGACGCTGGCGTGGTTCCGGAAGAACCGGCCCGACCTGATGCCGCAGACGAACTGACCGCTCGCTACGGGCTTCCGTGTTGTGCGATCCGGTTTGCCGGGTGGATGATCTGCTCGGCCGAGTACGTCTCGCCGCGCGCCAGGGGGTCGTGAGGTTCCTGTCACCGTCTCCATCGTGGTTGCGTCGGGAGCCGCTTCGGTTACAATCGGGTCGGAGTACCACGCCGCTCGAAGGAAGGGGGCGCGAGGCATGCAGAGGTTCAAGTGGATCGTCCTGTTGGCCCTGGGGCTGGCCGCCGTCCTGGCAGCCGGCTGTGAGCCGAAGGCACCGCGAGCGCCGCGCTACATCGGCGGAGACGTCCTCGGGGCGCTTACACCGCAGGCCCTGCGCGACGCCTACCGGACGCTGGCCTTCGCGGTGCGCGACGTGCAAGACGGGCGGCACGTGGCGCTGCAGGACACGGAACTTCCGCCAGGCGCGGCGGTGGACGATTCGAACCTTCTGATTTACGTGGAGGGGTCGGGCGACCGCGTGAAACTTTCGCGATGGACGATGCGCCTGCTGGCCGAGAGCCCGTACGGGTTCCCCGAAAGGCCGCATCGGCTCGTTGTCGTGCTCCTGAAGTGGGGCACGAGCCACGACGTCGTCACCGAGCACCTGAACCGCAAGGCCCAGATGGCCGGGTCGGCCCTGCTGAACGACATACTCGAGGTCCACCGCCGCCGGCACGGGGCGGGTGGCCACGCAAGCGTCATCGGTTTCAGCGCGGGCACCCGCGTGACTCAGATGGCCTTCCTGGGGAAGGTTCCGGAGGGCGAGGACACGCATCCGGAGGGCCTGGCGCACGCCGACCACGTCGTGTTCCTCGGTTCGAGCATCAGTTGTATGGACCCGACGCCGTTCGAGGAGATACGCGGCCGGTTCCTGAGTTTCATCAACCCGCGGGATACGCATTACGGCGATCGGGCGCCGTTCATGGCGCCGGCCGGCGAGGGGCCGCGATACGGCAAGTTCTTGACGCTGGAGCCGATGATCCGGCACCCGAACTTCGGCGCCAGCGTGATTGGCTTTCGGCATCTGCCGACGCTGACGCGGCCGGAGCAGTTCGACGCCATCGAGGAGACCGGGCCCGGCGCCCGGCCCGCGCTCGAGCGGGCGTTCAAGAGGGCCAACGTGCCTGTTCCGACGGACCTGGTGCCGTTCAATGTGTTCGGCGATCCGGTGGCGAACGACGACGGCGACGACTACCTGAACTTGGCGCCGAACCACTACGTCCTGGTCGGCCGCGGACCGGCCGGGCGGATCGACGGGCCGGACTTTGCGCAGTACCAAGCGATGGCCGAGGAGTTCGTCAAGGAACACGTGGCCGCGGCGGCGCTGTGCGGCCGGCTGTACCGGTTCGACCTGGCGTCGCGCGCGACCAGTGCGAAGCTCCTGAACCTTCCGTTGCCCTTCCCGTGGGCGGTGATCCGGAAACCGGCGGCTTCCCAGAAGGCGCCGTCGGACGGAAAGCCGACCGAACCGGTCAAGGTGAAGTCCCCATAGCGGCGGCTCAGTTGACGCGCAGGCCACCCTGGATGCCGCCGTCCGTCGGCGGAACGGGGTGATCGGGGTTCCGTTTCCATTCGGACCGGCGGTTCATCTCGCGGACCGTGTCGATCTCGGGCTGCGTCAGCCCTTCGGCCAGGAGCTGCTCGTCGGACCGCCCGCGTTCAATCGCATCGAGCACCAGGTCGATCCGGTCGTAGTCCAGGCCCAGGGCCACCTCGTCCGTGACGCCGCGCATCAGGTCCGGCGACGGGGCCTGATCGATAATCTCGCGCGGCAGGTCCAGGTACCGGGCCAGTTGGCAGACCTGAGTCTTGTAGAGCCCGGCCAGCGGAGAATGGGGAAAATCGTCCACCCCGTCCTTGACGAACCATCCGGTCAGCACTTCCGACCGGTTGCCTGCGCCGATCATCAGGGCGTTGCGCTGCCGGGCTTTCTCTTCGAGGGCCTCGCGGCGGTACAGTTGGCGCCCGTTGAACGCCCCCTCCACCTTCCTGACGGTCAGGTTATAGAGGAACCGCTTGATCGGCTTGTCCTCGAACTTGTCTTGGCGCAACGTCGTCATAAACGGCGTCTCGCCGCTGACGAGGCGGTGGGCCCCGTGAATCACGTGGCGATTGAGGAACCGCGACAGGCCGATCACACGCATGATCAGCGGCGAGTAGAGCCCGCGCTGGTGGATCGCCTCAGAGATGTCCTCGATCTCCAACTCCAGGTTGAGCCACTCGGCCATGAGACGGGCCTTGCGCTCCGAGTCGGTCTCGCTGTGGCGCTCCCGCAGGAAGCAGACGTGGAGCGCCTCCTTCCCGAGGGCGTGAACCACCAGGGTTGATAGTACAGCCGAGTCCAGGCCGCCGCTCAGGCCCATCAGCAGGCCGCCGGTGTGCCGGGACTCGTGGATCCGGCGAAGGTTGGCCGCAATCTGTTCGACCGTTCGGGATTCGTCGATCTTCAAGACCGTTGCGGCAGAGGGGCTCGCCGTCATGAGCAGGGCTCCTGTGGTCTGTTCATTGTCTTACGCCTCGCCGGCTGGTCGGTTGTCGGTTCTGCTGGAGCCGGCGCTGCCGGGCTCTTGACCGGCCGACGCGTCTCGTGGACGCTGCCTTTCATTTCGTCCCCGGCCTTCACCGGCGAGGGTCGGGCACTCGCTGGCTGCGCCGCGAGGACGACCAGCCTATACGGTCCGGGCCTCGGCCGCAAGGCATTGGCCAAGTCGGCCTCGCGCAGCCGGTCCGGCGAGACCCCGCAGCCCGTGTCGCTGACGGTCATGCGGTAGAAGCCGCCGTCGGCGCGGCCGACGAACGTGACGGAGCCGCCGCCCTCGGTGAACTTGACCGCGTTTCGGACCGGGTTGCCGACGGCGTTGACTCCGCCCAGTGGAGGCCGTAGGATGCCGCGTGTCCTGCCCCGCTGCGTGGGTGGTTTTGCGCTCGCCCCCGGTGGGTCGGGTGAACGAGTGCCGGGAGGAATGGTTGGGTTACCGCAACGCCACAATCCACTTTATGAGCGGCACGGGCAACTCGTTCCGGGCCGCCACCTGGATGACCGAGGCTGCCCGCCGAAGCGGCGCCGAGGCGCATCTGGTGCCCATCGGGAAAGACAGGCCGGACGGGGGCGTCGAGCAGGGGGAGGGGGGTCTTGTCGGCCTGGTTTTCCCGACCCACGCTTTCACGGCGCCGTGGCCTGTGCTCCGCCAGGCGTGGCGTCTGCCGCGAGGAGGCGGCACGCACGCGTTCGTGGTGCCGACGCGCGCGGGGACGAAGTTCGGCTCGCTGTTTCTGCCCGGCCTGGAGGGTACGGCGGGGTACCTCGTCGCGTTCATTCTGGCCGTGAAGGGTTACTCCGTGCGTGGGGTGATGGGTATCGACATGCCGTCGAATTTCATGATTGCCCATCCCGGTTTTTCGCCGGCGGCCGCCCGAGCCATCATCGCGCGGGGCGAGAGCAAGGCCCGTGCCTTCGCGGGGGCCGTTCTCGGCGGACGGCGGCGTTACGCCGGATTCATCCCGCTTGTGCTGGGGCTCGTCCTGCTTCCCGTTTCACTGGCGTATGTTCTGCTGGGCCGGTTCTACCTGGCGAAAATGATGTTTGCGAACGCCACGTGCACGGGGTGCGGAGCCTGTGCGGCCCATTGTCCTTTTGGTGCGATCCGGATGTGGGGCAAGACCCGGAAGCGCCCGTATTGGACCTTCGCGTGCGAAACGTGTCTGCGCTGCATGGCCTGGTGCCCCGAGGGGGCCGTGGAATCGGGCCACTCGCTGGGCGTGATCCTCTGCCTCGTCACGACCATCCCGGTCTCGGTCTACGCGATGGATTGGGTCACGGCCCGTCTCCCCCTGCCGGTCTGGGTCAAAGGCGGTGTGACCTTAGTGCTGCTTCAGTACGCCTACATCATTCTTTCTATTTTTCTGACGTATCTCGTGTTCAGCCTTCTGATTCGCATCCCGCTGGTCAACAGGCTGTTCACCTACACGACGCTCGTCCACTACTATCGCCGCTACCACGAGCCGGACACGACGAGCGAGGACCTCGACGCCGAAAGGTGACCGTGCGCGTGCCGAAAGGGGTCAACAAGGAATTGGCGTTTGAGGTTGCGCTCTTCGCCGCCGGCGCCTCTGAGATCGCGCTGTGTCACCGGAAGCCGATCCTGCTCACGGTGCTGCTGGCTGTCACGGCCATCATCGCAATGGCCTTCTGGCGCAAGAGCCATGTCGTCTGTTTCTATCTGGTCGGCGCCGTCGTCGGCCCGTGCGGCGAGATGATCTGCATCC
>CAZEBQ010000175.1:0-1383 GCA_964510295.1 uncultured Anaerolineales bacterium
GCCCCAGTTGCGTCCGACGGTCCGGCGGTCGGAGGAAAACTGCATGCCGGTGTTCTCGCACCGTCCGCAGGCGGTCACGAGGATAGCCTTGGCCCCATCGAGCGGTCCGCCGTCGAGGGAGACAAGCGTGACGGCGGCAAAGGCGGGGGCCGCCACCTCGACGCCTGCGCCCCTGGCGTGTCGGGTCCCGCCGGCGTGGGTGACGAGTACCCGCGCGCCCGGTCCGGATGCGGCAAACGTGCCGCGCTTCGCGTCGTTGACCTCCCACTCCAGTTCCGGTTCGACCTCGACGTCGCTGTCGACGGCGCCGCTGTGCCCCTCGATCGTCACCGCCAGCCTCGCGCCCAACAGGTGCTGCCACGACATCGGCATCCGCTCGCCGAGTGCGGCGAACAGGTCGCGGTCGTGCTTGAGGTGAAGGCGGGTGATCGCATCGACCGCCTTGCCTTCGTCTCCGCCGAGACTCAGGCTGTAGGTCCGCCTGAGCGGCGGCACCGCGCCCCAGCGGAAGATGGCCGCACCCGCCTGCATGAACGCCCACTTCGACGGGTTTGAGTCGATGTCGAAATACGAGTGGAGGCACCCGACGTCGGCGTCGGCCGTGCGGTGGCTGTAGGTGAACAGCCAGATGCCATCCCAGTCCTGTGCGGCGGCGAAGGCGGCCAGCAACGGCACGCACTCGGCCTGGTAATCGAGCGGCGCGGGATGGTTGTACTCGCTGACCGTGTACGGTTTGCCTTCGAGTTGCTGGGCCGCCAGGCGCCGAAGCGTCGAACGGTCGGGCTGGTCGGTCATCGCCACCTGGTTGATGCGCCAGTCGCCGGGGTCCCACGGGCGCCCGGGGAAGTGCGGATGCTGCCAGTAGGCGTGCCCGTCGATGAAGTCCATCCCGCCCTGACCGTACAGGCCGCACGGGCCGAAGACGATGGTGCCGGTCACGAGCGCCTTCGACCCGATCTCCTCCTTGACGAACCGGCGCATCTCGTCAAAGTAGGCCCGCTCGGTCTCGGCGAGGAACCTCATGCGGTCACAGGCCCGGACCGCGACTTCGCTCGGCGCAAAGAGGGCGATGTTGCCGGCTTCGATCGATTCACCGTCCCGCAGACCCTCCCGGCCGCCGGGGCACAGGCTCACGTCCGAAAGTTCCACCGGCACGGGGCTGCCGCTGAAGGCGAACGCGAGGCGAGCCTGCTGGTTGTCCTCCTTCGCGACGAACCCGGCCCGGAACACCTGCCAGTCGGACGTGAGGTTGACGTCGGCCGAAAGCCCCAGGTTGTGCCAGGGCTCGGCGTCCTGACTAACCGAATAGCCGAGCCGCCGCGGCTTGTCGGCACGCCCGCGAAACCGCACGGTGTAATACCGGCCGCCCTTCAGCACGAGCGG
>CAZEBQ010000175.1:1483-8916 GCA_964510295.1 uncultured Anaerolineales bacterium
CCCTGGGTGCTGCCGTAGCGGCCCTTGAGCCACCGGCAGAACCGGCCCCGGAGAATCGTCGCATAATGCTCGGGAAGCGTCCGCAGGTCGCGGGCGGCGCTCCACATGAACAGGCTGTCTTCGTTCGTGATCTCGACGAACGCCACCGCCGGGTCGTCGGCATAGCGCACCTTGCGGACCTTGCTGACGCGGGTCAGCAGGTCGCGGGCGTACCGCTTCTGCGCCTCGACCAGTGCCGGCGTGAAGATGCCGACGATCTTGTCGTACCGGGTGTTGGATTCGGGCATGCCGAGGGCGCGGCTGGCCTCGCGGCCGACGTGCAGGTTAAGATTCGACCGGATGCCGTGCCGGGCAAGTTGGTCGAGAAACACATCGAGACGGTCGAGGGCCTCCGGGTGCAACGTCGTCGCGTCCTTCGGGTCGAGGATGCCGCGCGGCCACCGGGAGGTGTCCATGTGATGGAACCGGACGCTGTTGACGCCTGCGGCGGCCATGCGTGCGGCGATCCGTTCGGCGTCCTTCGGATCGGGGAAACACGCGCCGAAACACAGGTTCACGCCCCAGATCTTGACCCGCTTGTCGCCGACCGCGAAGTGGCCCGCCTTGACGGTGATCCACTCGGCGTCGGTCGGCACGGAATCGTGCGGCAGGGCGATGGCCGACTTCGGGTTCGGCATCATGGGGATGACGAAGGGCGCCATATCGGCGGCCATCGCGCCGGCACTTGCCGCAACAAGCGTCAACAGGGCACACAGGATTCGCATCGCACACGCTCCTCCTCGGTTCCGCAGCACAATGGCACGCCCGCGCCGGAGCCGCAACCAAATTTCCACCTGCTCCCGGGCCCTGACACTACAACGCCACTTCGCCATTTCGCGCGGCATCGACGTCAGTGAACTCCAGGCGCGGCTGAAAGGGATGGGAGGTTGCCTGCCGAACGCCGAGGGATGATGGTCCCGTCCAGGGCGTCTCTTACGCCTTTGCTTGTCCGCCCTCCAGAGCGCGCCAGAGTCGGCCAATGGGGCTCTTCGACTTAGCCAGTCTGCGTCGGATGCGCTGCCGAATCTGCTTATCGGTCAATGCACGCCATTCGCGCGCCTGTTCAGTCTGAATCCTGTTCTTCAGGACGACGCAGTCGAATCGCTTCGCCGTCTTCATCTAGACCACCTCCTTGGGGGAACGAATCTCGAGGGGCGAATAACCCTCCTGCAGGTTGACGGCGTTGAACCCCCGGATCTTGTCCCAGTGAACGATGTGCTTGAAGTTCCAACTCACAAGCAAGTCGGCGTACGAAACCGTCGCCAACGCGATATGGTGGGCATCGGCCGCCTGCCGCCGACCGACAATGCCCGCCCTCAGGTAGGCGTCGCGCAAGCGGGCCGACTCTTCTGTGCTCGAGACAACTTCGAAGCACTCCGGAGGAAGGTCCGATAGGACCTCCTGAATCTCGGGCGCCGCGCGCGCCAGCTCAGCAGCCAGCAAATCTGACAGGAGGAGGAGCACACGACCCTCCCGTGCTGCACCAAGAAGCGCCCGGCTCTCTTCGGCGAACTCGTCGTCGAAGCACCCTCCAATCACTGAGGTGTCGGCGTATATGCGCGTCTGCTTCACGTTCGCGATTCCCTTCGAAAGCGATTATACCACATCCCGCACGCGGGGCAACTGCTGCAAATGGTTGGGGCGGCACGTGCGTCCGTCCGCACGCTCCACGGATCAGACCGGCACGTGCTGCAACCGTTTCGTTTTGCCGCGCACCCAGCGCCCCAGCGCCCGCGGCACGAACCAGCGAAGGAACGCCCGGTACGTGCTTTCGCCCGTCTGGATGCGCAGGTACCGCCGCAGCACGTCGAGGTCCGAGGCCCCGGCGCGCACGAGCAGCGACGGCCAGCGACGCACCGCTCGCACCAGGAGACGGGCGCCTCGAAGGTCGCGGTCGAACGCCTGGCGGCACCGCCGGTCGTAGACGGCGAGGGAGGCGGCCGAGAAGCCGCACCGGGCATCCGCACCGAGCACCGCCTCCGCCGCCAACTGACCCGACCGGATGGCCTGGGCCATGCCCTCCCCGGTGAACGGGTCGGCCAGTCCGGCGGCGTCTCCCGCCACGAGCAGGCGGTCGGCGCAGCGTGTGCCTCGCACCCCGCCGCAAGGGATGAAGTGCCCGCGGACGCTCACCCCGTCGAGGCTCAACCCGCACCGGCGTGCGAATTGCCGAAGGGTTTCCCTCGGCCTGCGCACCGCCGACGCCGCCCCTGCCAGGCCGACCGAGGCGTACCGACCGTGATGAAACACCCAGCCCCATCCCCATTCGGCGGCCCCGTGATAGATGTCGAGCAGCCCTCCCTGCTCCGCCTGCGCGTCCGGCCGCGCGACCGGCACGTCGGCCGCCATGCAGAACAGCCGGTCGACGGGGGCGGCGACGGCGCCGCCGAAGCGCGCATTCGCTCCCTCGCACGCAACGGCACAGGTCACGGTGAAGCGGCCTTCGGGTGTGGCCAGGACGATCTCGCCGGGATGCGTCTCGACGGCCGTCACCCGCTGCCAAAGGACGCGGGCACCGGCCTCCTCGGCCTTCGAGACGAGGAACTGATCGAAACGGGCCCGCGTCACCAGGACCGCGATGCGCCGGTCTAGCCGCGCCTCAACGGATCGCTCGCCGACGTGGGCCCGGACGCCGAAGACCTCACCGTCGATGAGCGAGTCGGGCAGACGGAAGTCGAGATGCGCCAGGCCCCTGGCCGACAGCGCCCCGCCGCACGGTTTCGGCCGCGGCATGGGCCGGCGTTCGAAGAGCAGGACCGATGCGCCGGCCGCCGCCAGACGCCGGGCGGCCGAGGCGCCGGCCGGACCCCCTCCGATAACCGCGTAGTCGGCGCGTTCGATCATGCCGGATGCGATGGTTGGCGACTTCGACAGAGCCCTACGCGCGTTCGAGGTACTCGCCCGTGCGGGTGTCGACCCGGATACGGGTGCCGTTATCGACAAACGGCGGCACCTTGATACGAGCGCCGCCTTCGCACCGCGCCTCCTTCGACTGGTTGGTGGCGGTGGCGCCTTTGAGGGACGGCGGGGTGTCCGCGACGAGGAGTTCCACGGTGAACGGGAGTTCGCACGTCACGGGTTTGCCGTCCATGCGGCCGAGGGTGACCTCGAGGTTCGGCGTCAGGTACACCGACCCGTCGCCGACGAGATCGAGGGGCACGCGGACCTCCTCGTAGGTCTGCATGTCCATGAAGACGTGGGCGTCGGCCTCGGAGTACAAGTAATTGACGGATTTGCGTTCGATGATGGCCTGCTCGAACTCCTCCTCGGTGCGGAACCGGTCTTCGACGACCTGTCCGGTCTTCAGGTTCTTCAGGCGCACCGCCTGGAGGGCTCGCCCCTTTCCCTTGGCCACCTTGTTGTTGCCCTGGACGATCCAGATGGCGTCTTTCCAGATGACGCCCTGGCCGGACCGGACGTCGATTGCTTTGATCGGCATGGCGTTAGAGTCTCCCGTCTCTGGTCACGTCCCAGCAAGCGCTTAGTGGCTGTTGCATCACTCCCTCTCCCTTGATGGGAGAGGGTAGGGTGAGGGTGACAAGCCCCGAAGCAGCCCCCTTATCCCCCTCACCCTACCCTCTCCCGCCAGGGGAGAGGGGGTCGAAACAACCTTTTCGCACAGCCCAAGCGGTTCTTCGGTCCGCGGCGGGGGCTGTAATCCTACAACGCTGTGAGACCTTTCAGCAAGGCCGCCCGTCGGCCGGGGGAAAAGCGGGTCAGGGCCACTTGGCGGTCAAACCGGGGCCGTTTCCGGTTTGACCAGCCAAGAGGCCGTTTGAACGTCTTCGGCACCAAGAAAGCCAAACCATTCAAGGCCAAACCGAACGGCTGGTTTGGCATTGAATATGGCCCTGACCCGCTTTTCCCCCGGCCGAGCAACAACCGGGCAGACGCGCAGGTAGCGTAGTAGTACTGACTTTAGCGGGAACGACGGGCCAGGTCAATGTCAAATGGGGCGAGGATGGTGCGCCGGCAACATTGCGGACACAGAAGGGCTGCGGCTGATGAGGTCACTTCGACGCGGAGACCTTGACCAGCAGGCACATCACCTTGCCGGCCTTCAGGTTCGGCCCCGTCGTCACGCCCAGGAGGACGGTCTTGTCGAGCGGGATGCGCACCGAGCCGCGCAGGGTATGGAAGTCGATCTCGGGGTAGCCCAACTCGGCCTCCTTCGGCTCCGTCATGCCTTTGGTCATGGCCAGGTCCGGCATGGACCTGTAGTTCACACGGACATGGCTGTTCACGTAACCGCGATAGTCAAGCAGCAACGTTCTACCATCCCCCGCCAACTGCGGGCGTACCTCCAACAGGGCTCCGGTGAGGATGCGACCTTGAAGCGCGGCGAAGCCAATCCAGGGTTCCGAACAGATCGGCTCGGTATCAGACACATAATCCCGCAGGTTGCCCGCGGCAAGGAAGGTCGCCTGGCGGTCGGCGCAGGTCGTGGCTGCACGGTATAGCAAACGGCCGCCAGCACGAACAAGGGCCTGCGACGTCAGTTCGGCGGGAATACGCCTCGCCTCCTTCTTCCCCAAGAGGGCCTCGACCTGGCCATCATCCACCTCTACCCACTTGGCGTGAACGGTGATGGCCGGCCGTTCAACGTCCGAGACCGCCCGGATAGCCCTCAGGAGTGCCGTGATCTGCTTGTGACCCTCGGCCGTCTGCGTCACCATCAGCACCGCCGTGTTGCCGTACGCGAACGCCATCAGCACGCCCGGGCCGCCGTCATGCTGCCAAGGCGCCACGTCCTGATGGCCAAGGTTGTTGACCACGTGGCGCACGGTCTTTGCGAGTTGCGTCAGTCCCTGGGACGGGTTGGTCCACCGCTGGCCGGTGTTGACCAACCCGCCCGCTGCTGCCCAACCCGGGCGGTCGGGGGGCTGCCAGAGTGTGGGCATCTCGGCATCCCTCATCCGCCAGTCGCGCTGGGCGAAGAGGTCGTCCACGCGGTAGATGCGGCGCGACAGCGCCCATCCACGTGCTTCAGGCGATTGAGAAGTACTCCACCGCTGCGCCCCGCAGACACTCAGCGCCGACACCACCAGGACGATCGGCATAAGCAGACGCAGCCGCATCACGGGTGTGCCCCCTTACTTCGACTTCGACACCTCGACGAGGAGGGCATACACCTTGCCTTCCTGAAGTTTCGGCCCCGTCGTCAAGCCCAGAAGAATCGTCTTGTCGAAGGGGATGCGGACGGAACCGCGCAACGTCTGAAAGTCCACTTCCGGAAGGTCCACGTCCACCTTCATCGGCTCTCCGGCGCCGCCCAGCCGCGCAAAGTGCGGCAGCGGCCGCCGCTCGATGCGGCCGCCGTGATTCACGTACGAGCGGTAATCGAGCAGTACGGTGTCCTTGCGCTGGCTGACCATCGGATGCACCTCAAGCAAGGCACCGACCAGCATGGCCCCGATGGTCGGATCAACCCCCGCAGCATCCTCGGCGAGCACCGGCTCGGCGTCGGCCAGGAACGTCTTGAGTTTTCCCGCGGCAAGAAAGACCTTCATGCGGTCGAAGGTGGTGGTGGCTGCGCGGTAGACAGTTCGCCCTCCTGCCTTCTCCAAGTCGGCGGCGCTCACCTGCATGGGTACGGGGCGTTTGGGATCGCGGCCGAGGAGGTCGGCTGCCTTCACCTCGTCGACCTCGATCCATCGGGCATGGATCGTGAGCATGGGGCCGCCGACTTCGGAGTCTTCGCGCAGCGCCTCAAGCAGTTCCTCGATCCGCTCGTGGCCGTGTGGCGTCTGCGTGACGATCAGCATCTGGGCCCTGTTGAAAACCATGTACTCAATGGCAGCAGGGCCGCCCTCGTCCCGCCACGGCGCCACCCTCGGGTCGAACTCGTTATTGACGGCACGCTGGACGATGTCCACGTATTCCTGCCAGCCGATGGAACTTTCCTCAGGCTCGTTCCCTCCGAACAAGTTGCCGAACCCGCCGCCCGACGTGTCGTAATACGGCCGCTGTAAGTCGAGGATGTCAGGAAGATGGAGCGACCGCGCACTCCAATCGCGCTGGAGAAATAAGTCTTCAATGCGATAGGTGCGGACGGGCAGTTCCTCGGCCTTCTTCGCCTCCTTCTCCCCCGCGCGGCCGGGGCCGGTGACGAGGAAAGCGAACCCGGCGAGAATCGCCGGCAGCAGAATCCATCCGAATCGACGTGCATGCCTCATGGCGTGCCCCCTTCGTCTCTGGCGGGATGCGTTTGGGGAGATTGCTATCCCGTTATCGGACCACATCCATGATACCGCGCCGGGAAGCGATGCAACAGTATTTCCGTCGGGGAAGCGGGCGCATACCCATCGAGCACTGGCTGACAAGCAGCCAGTGGCACCCCCGGAATGAACTTGACGCAAACCGGGGCGTGTGTATAATACACACAGGATGAACAGCCGCCAGGTCATCAAGAGGCTCAAGGCCGAGGGGTGGGTGCACGTGCGGACGAAGGGGAGTCACTGGCAGTTCAAGCACACCGACAGGCCCGGCCTGGTGACCGCGGAGCACCCGAAGAAGGACTTCCCCGCGGCTACGCTGCGGGCCATCGCGAAACAGGCAGGATGGAGCAAGCCATGAATTACCCGGTCGTCATCCACAAGGACAAGAACTCGGACTACGGCGTGACCGTGCCGGGCCTGCCGGGATGCTTCAGCGCAGGCAGCACGATCGACGAGGCCGTCGCCATGGCCCGCGAGGCCATCGAACTGCACCTTGAAGGCCTGATTGAGGACGGGCAGCCTGTCCCCGAGCCGGGCCGCATCGAAGACTACCGGACGCGCCGCGCGTACCGAGGCGGCACCTGGGCCGTCGTGTCGGTCGATCCCGCCGATTTGCGCGTGAAGGCGAAGCGCGTGAACATCACCATGCCCGAACGCATCCTCGGCGCCGTGGACCGGTTTGCCGAGGCAGAGAGCGAGACACGCTCCGGGCTGCTCGTCAAGGCCGCCACCGAGTACATGGCCCGGGCGGCGTCGCGGTCCGAACGGGCTTCGGGCCGGTCACGTTCGCGCGGCGGGCGTCGCGCCCCCAAGAGGCGTGGGCGCTGAGACAGAAAGAGGGCGAGGCGGGGAGGTACGCCGGCTAATCCTACAACGCTACTTCGCCTTTTTGTCCGCCTGGTGGCCTTCCCAGGCCACCAGGAACAGCCATAAACTGCGTTCGCGGCGGCCTCGGAAGGCCGCCGCGCGGAACACGTTCTTGTGTAGCGATGACTCGCGCGGCGGGCAATCTTGCCCACCGCGCTTTGGCGGCTTCATGCGCGGCGGGCAGGATTGCCCGCCGCGCAAGGTACAGACCTGCCGCGCCAATCATGTCGAACCGCTTACTCGTCGCCCGTCTCGCGGTCGATGAGGTCGCCGAAGCGTTTGTTGATGGCAAGCGCCGGGTCGAGCGGC
>CAZEBQ010000176.1:0-8778 GCA_964510295.1 uncultured Anaerolineales bacterium
CATGCGAATCCCCCAGCCAAGAGCGAGGTGACGCCATCGCGGATCATCGGCGTTCATTATGGAGGCAGTCCGGAACCGTTGCAAGACCCGATTTGCCGCCCGACAGTTCCGCCTTGGCAGCGCCTTGGGCGGATTTGCGTGGCCGCAGGTGGCCGGGGTGCGGTAAACTCCCTCATACGGTCCGTCATCAGAGGGCACGCATCGAATGCGATACGTTGGCTTGACAACGGCGCTTCTCGTGGCGGCCGCCTTGGCCGCGCTCGCCGCGGCGGGTTGCGGCAATCCGTACGTTACCATCCGATACGCGACGGGTGGCCCGGAGGAACGGGTGGACTACGATTCGGCCACGTTCCAGTTGGCCCGCGGGCATAAGGTCCGGATCATCCTCTTTCGCCGCGCGGCCGCCAACGTCGGCGAGGCCGAGCCTGACTTCGAGTACCTCTTCCTCGAACTGCCCGAGCGCAGCCGGTACGGGTGGCTCCAGGGCGACCGCGTGCCGGCGTACCGCTGGGTGCGGCAGGGAGGGCAGGACCGGGTGTGGCTCGGCACCGCCGGCCAGGTCCGGCTCCGCATGAGAGATTCCAAGCAGCGCATGCACTTCGACTTCCGCGTGACGATGGAACCCGTGGCCGGAACGCCCGGCGGGGCCTACGTCCTGGCCGGCAAGCCCAAGGTCGTCGAGGACGCCGTCAAGACCCAGAGCCTTATCAACCGTTACGGCGAGTGGCTGTCTTCGATCGTCAACCCCGAGCCGCCGAAGGAGAAGACGCCGTAGCGCCCGGCGGCCCCGGAGGGCCCGCTGTGCAAACCGCGCGCCGGCCACCCGAGGCCCGGTCTACGCTCATCGCGAGTTAGCGTAGTCGCGTTAACGCTACAGCGCCACTTCGTGCGCGGTGGGTGCGGAGACCCACCGCGCACGAGGTGCTAGCCGTAGGACGGGTGCTCCGCACCCGTACGCGTTTAGCGTGTCGGTTGTGGCTGTCACCCTGAGCGAAGCGAAGGGTCTCGCCGTGGAAACGACGAAACAGCAAAGACCACGGCGAGATTCTTCGGCCCGCAAGCGGGCCTCAGAATGACAACGCTAAACACGTACCCGCACCCACGCGGCGCACGCGAGACCTCCTCAGCGTGGGTGCTCCGCACCCACCTTCCGTCGCGCCTGCTTGACACCCGGCACGGACCCTCCTAGACTGTGCGGTTCCATTTGAAGGGTCTGTCACAGGAGGGGCTGTCCGATGGACCGGTTCGACTACCGAGGTGGCCGGCTGTACTGCGAGGACCTCGCCGCAGCCGACCTGGCCCGCCGCTTCGGCACGCCGCTGTACCTGTACAGCGCCGGGACGCTTCGGCGTCATTACCGTCGCCTCGCCTCGGCGTTTGCGGCGGTTGAGCCGCTCATCTGCTATTCCGTCAAGGTCTGCCCGAACATTCACATTATGCGGGTCTTGAGGGATGAGGGCAGCGGCTTCGACATCGTCTCGGGGGGCGAACTGCATCGCGTTATCGTCTCGGGCGGCGACCCCGCCACGTGCTGCTACGCCGGCGTCGCCAAGACCGACGACGAGATTCGCTTCGCCCTCCGGGCCGGCATCCTTCTGTTTAACGTCGAGAGCGAGGCCGAACTGGAGAACCTCCGACGCCTGGCCGCCGAGACGGGCACGCCGGCCCGGGCCGCCCTTCGCCTCAACCCCGACGTCGACCCCGAGACGCATCGCCACATCACCACCGGCAAGAAGGAGAACAAGTTCGGCGTCGACCTCGAACGGGCCGAGCGCATCTTCCGCGACTTCGCCGACGCCGGCACAGGCGAGCACGTTGCACTGACCGGCGTCCAGGCCCACATCGGCTCGCAGATTACGACCGTCAAGCCGTACGTCGAGGCGCTCGAGAAGATCGTGGCCCTCATCGACCGCGTTCGCGCGGCCGGGCACGAGATTACGACGCTCGATTTCGGCGGAGGGTTCGGCGCCGATTACGAGACCGGCGAGGCGCTCGAGGCCGAGGCCTTTGCGGCCGCCATCCTCCCCGTCATCGAGGGGCGCGGCCTGAAGATCATCATGGAGCCGGGGCGATTCATCGCCGGCAACGCCGGAATCCTCATCACCCAGGTCCAGTACGTCAAGCCGGGAGGTGACCGCACCTTCCTCCTGTGCGACAGCGGCATGCACCACCTCATCCGGCCGGCCCTGTACGGGTCGTACCATCACATCTGGCCGCTCGAACCCGGCGAGGATTTCGTGCCCGAACAGCGGACCCGCGACGAGTCCTTCCCGGGCACCCAGGCGGTGGACGTGGTGGGCCCGATCTGCGAATCGACCGATTTCTTCGCAAAGAACCGCCACCTGCCGCCGGTCGTCCGGGGCGACTACCTGGCCGTCTTCTGCGCCGGGGCCTACGGCATGGCGATGGCCTCGGAGTACAACTCGTTTCCACGCCCCGCCGAGGTGCTCGTCGACGGCGCACAAGCCCGCCTCATCCGCCGCCGCGGCACCTACGACGACCTCGTCGGGCCGGAAAAAGACGTGTAACGGCGGCGCTATGCGTTTTCAAGCCATCCGAAGTTCAGGCCGTGCTCGCCTAGATTGAGGATGGCGTACGAGAAAGGCTCACGGGCGATAACTGGCTCAAACTCCCGCTTGAGAGGCTTCTTGGAATTACGGTCCACAGTGAAGCTCGCGATGCCCGTGTCCGCGCTGATGAGTATCCGACCGTGCCAGCCTGTCTCCTGCTCAATCCACCCCACGAACTCTCGCACGGGCTTTGCCGCCCCAGGGTCGTCGGGGCGCACCAGTGCCGCACCCGGCTTGGCGGCCAACTCGAAGCCGGAAAGCCTTTCCTTGAGATTCCTGAACTGCTCGAAGATGGTGCGCGGAGTGAATCTCAGCATGCGCCGGCAGATGGGATACAAGGGCGACGCTTCCTCGCTCCCGCCCAGCCAATCCAGCCAGCCGAGCGCGTTGGCTTGGTAGTTGATGGCGTTCACGAAGCTGCTGTCAATATGAAGCAACAGCGTCGTCATCTCGTCATCGGGATGAAAATCGTTTACCCAGCCCCAAGCGCTTGCGCAGGCAAAGAGAAAATGGAACGTGCTGAAAGGATACTTGTGGTCGAACTCCTTGTTATAGACAATGCCCCTCAGAAGGTTCGGATTCAGGCTGCTGCGCCCTTCAGTGTGCAATGGGATGGGTATGTCCTGGGACCATGCAAGCATGTGGTGCCCGATACTGTCAATGTCTTGCCGGTATATATCATGGTCCAGGAAGAGAAAGGCTCCCTCGGTTAGCACGGTTTCGATGGAGACCGTGCCGGAAGGAAGGCATTCGCGCATTAAATGAAGCGAACTCCCATCATACGTCCCGACCACTTCCCAATCCAGCAGGTGCCCCATGAGCACCCCGGATAGGAGGCCATCCAAATCGGCGCTCACGATGCATTTCCTGCCTCGACGAAACATCTGGTCGAATTCGGAGAGGACGCGCTTATAATCACAGCGGTCTCGCATGTGGGGATAGGCCATCGCTGGAATCACTTAAACAAAGGCATGGTTTCGGCGCTGACCGACGAAGCGACTCGTGTACCCAATTTCTCAAAGATAGCGATGAGCTGTTGCGGCCGAACGGCAAGACGCTCGTCAAGCCTGCCGGTCGCATAGCGTACGTATTTCTCTTCGACATCAAACCCAAGGAACCGGCGATCAAGGTGTTTGGCGACCTTCGTTGTCTGTCCGGACCCGTTAAACGGATCAAACACAAGGTCGCCCGGATAGGAATAGAAAAGCGTCAGGCGAAACGGTATTTCCTCGGGAAACGGGCAGGGATGGTTCAGGTGGCCTGGCGGGACGGGAGCAATGTGCCACACGTTGTTGGCCATCTCCTTTGTGAAAAGATCGTCGATCTCCAGGCGATTCGATTCCTTCTCTTCCTGGCTGCGGTGTGAGTAGATTGCCGGTCCGGGTTTCCTGAAAAGAAGGATGTATTCCGTCATGATATTCGGATAGAAATAGCCGGGAGAAGGTCTCTGGATGAACGAGCCAGCTCGCTTCACGCCCCCTGTTACTTTGTGCCAAATGATGTCCTGATGGAACTGCCAGCCCGACTTGACCATCAAAGCCGTGAAATCGAAAGGCAGGGGGTAGTGGTCGCCGTTCAGCAAGATCGTGCCGATCACAACGGCACAGAAGCCGCCGGGCTTCGTCTTGCTCAGCAGGGGCCGGAAGGTCTTGCCGAGCCACTCCAGATAGTCAGCGTATTCCTTGTAGCCGCTCGAATACTCCCGCGTCCGGTACCAGTCATTCTTCTTGCCGCGAGCGTGGACGTCGTAGTCGATGGCGTTCCAGTAAGGCGGCGATGTGATAGTCAAGCCAACGCTCTCGTCGGCAAGCGGGCCCAGATCAAGAGCCGATTGCTTGAGAATCACATCGACCGGAAACGAACCACCAGAACCCATTGCGCTCCTCCCGACTCACACGAGAGCGACTATAAGTGGCGAGCCGCGCTTACGCAAACCAGAAATGCCCTACTTGGCCGGCGGCAGAACGATCTCGACTTGGTCGGGACCGTCGGGGCCGAGGTGAACGTCGAGGACGGCTTTGCGTCCGTCGTATTGGGCCGTGATCCGATGGGTTCCGAAGAAGGCCCACACCTTCACCTTGCCGCGCGAATCCGTCCGCCCGGCGGCGTCGGTCCGCCACAGGTGGTTGATGAGCCGGTCGAGCACCTTGTAGGCTGGCTTCGGCGACAGGTCGGCCCGCAGCAGGCCCGCCGGGGCGTTCCGCCACGCGAACCGGTCCGACAGGTCCCACCACGTGATGCTCGCCACCTTCGGATGGGCGAAGGCGGCGGTGTAGAAATGGCGGACGGCCTCGGCCTGCTCGGCTTCCGTCTCGGACCCGCCGAGAAGGGTGACCGCCGAGACGTGGACCGGCCGTCCCGCCTCGCCGCATCGGTTCAGTGTCCGGCGGACGCGGCTCAGTGGCCAGGCGCCGCCGTGCTGGTGGGCCGTGATGCCGATGCCGTCGAACCGCACGTTCTCGGCACACAGCCGTTTGGCAACCTCGGTGAGGGTCCCGGGGTCGTCGCCGCTGACGAGCAGCCGTCCGCGCGGTTCGGCCTCGGCCGCCCAGCGAAGCGCCTGGACCACCTCGATCTCGCCCTCTCCGACGCGCAGGTGTTCCAGCGGCGCGTGGACCACGTCCCACCAGGCGACGGTGTCGCGGTACCGTGCGACGGTCTGCCGCACGTGGTTCCGGACGGCGTCGCGTGCCTGGTCGTCGGTCAACTCGGCCGTCCACGGCGGGATCGCCTCTTCCCACAGCAGCGGATGGGCGGTGACGGCGATGCCTCGCTCGCGGCACCAGCGGACGGCGGCGTCGAGCGGCGCCACGTCGGGCCGGCCTCGCCGTCTCTCCAGCACCGACCAATACAGCGGGACGGTGGCCAGGTTAAAGAGCGCCTGGAACCGGCGCTGGTAGAGGGCGTTCTTCTTGGGGTCGCCCCACCGTCCGAGGGCGAACAGGTTGCAGCCGAATCCGAAGTCGTGCCGCTGCTGGACGACCTGGACGTCGGCCCCCGGCACCGGTCGGCCGTCGGCGTCGCGGACGTGGAGGCTGACGTGGCGTCGGCGCCAGTTCCGGATGTCGTTTTCGAGCCGGGCGTTGCGGATGCGTTCGCCTTCGATCCGTGCTGCCAGGCGTCGGCTGCGGGCGATGAGTTCGGCGACGTCGCGGGTGGCGGCGGCGAGTTCCCTTCGCAGAAGCGGTTTGCCGCCGGGCGCCAGCCACACCTTGTGCCGACGGACGAGCGAACGGGCCACGCGGTCGGTCTCCTGGGCGAGGACCTCTGAGAAGCCTCTCGCGGCCTCCGCCGCCATGTGCTGGGCCGCGCGGACCGCCTCGGCGTCGAGGTCCTCGGCGACGGCCTCCTGCCACAGCGACGCCATGGCCTGGAAGAACATGCGGCCGAGGCTGCGCGCCCCCTCGTACTCGGCAAACGTGACGTAGCCTTCGGGCGTCTCGGCGAGGCGAGGCAGGACCGCCTTGAGGTCGGCCACGAGGATGGCGGCTTCGCCGGCGAGGAACTCCGCCGTCTCGCCGCGCTCTTCCACCGTGACGGGCTCATTGAGGCGGCACCCGGCCTCGAGGGCGTTCGGGCAGGCGGCCTGGTGCCGGACATCGAGGGGTTGGTCCTTCGCGCCGGCCACGCGGACGCTGGCGGCCCACTCGCCGCCCCGATCGACCACCCGCACCAGCATCCGGTGCCAGCCGCGCGCCAGGTCGACCCGGACCCTGTCCTGGTCGGCGGCCCACGGCCTTTCGATGTCGTTGCGGTGGAGGGTGCGGCCGTCGATGTCCAGGCGGACGGCGTCGTCGCTGCCGATTCTCAGGACGTACGTCGCGTCGGCCGGGCACTCGAAGAACGTGTGGAGCAGGGCGGTGCCGGGCCCCGACTCCGGCCACAAGGCCCGAAGGTCGATGCGTCCCTTGGGCTCTGCCTGGACGGGCAACCAGACGGCGCCGGAGGCGAAGAGGCCGGGGTATCCGACGAAGTCGGGCGGCAATTCTGGCGCATCGAGCCGCGTGCCCTCAATCGGGCCGCACACGGCCCAGTCGCGCAGGAATCCGCCCGTCCCGCGTGCCGCACACGGCCCCGCCGCAGCCGCCACCAACGCAGCCGCCAGACCCAACCGGAGCACAAACCCGCCGAGGACGCGACGCATAGGCATTCCTTCGAACACGTCGAGGCGTCCCGTTAAACCCAGGAAGCGGTGGCAGGTCGCGGTCCAACAGGCCGTCGCGGCGTCGCTACAGCAATTGCGTCAGCCGTTGCTTCATGGCCGACAGCGCTTGGGCGCGGTGGCTGAGGCGGTTCTTCAATTCGGGCGGAATCTGGGCCATCGTCCGGCCGAGGTCGGGAAGATAGAAGTGCGGGTCGTAGCCGAAACCGTTCGACCCGGCCGGCTGGTCGGTGATGCGGCCCTCGCAGGCGCCTTCGGCGACGGCCAGAACGCGGTCGGGCGTGGCCAGGGCCATGACGCACCGGAACCGGGCCGTCCACGCCTCCTGGGGGTGCGCCGCCAGGGCCTGCATGAGGGTTTCGTTGTTGAGCCGGTCGTTTCCGTCCTGGCCGCCCCATCGGCTGGACCGGACGCCCGGCCGTCCGTCGAGCACGTCGACCTCGAGGCCGGAGTCGTCGGCGAGGGTCCACTCGCCGGTGGCGCGTGCGTAGGCGAGCGCCTTGGTCCGGGCGTTGTCCTCGAAGGTTTCGCCGGTTTCGGGGACGGCCGGCACGTCGGCGAAGGTGTCGAGGGCCATCGTCCGGACGCCGAGGGGGCCGAGGATGGCGGCAATCTCCTCGAGTTTCCTGGGGTTGCGCGTGGCGATGACGAGCGTGCGGGGCATAGGGGCGTTTCTGTCACAGTGTGCCCGGGCGGCGGCGCGGCACGCCGGGCCCGATGCAGGGTGTCTCGCGGCGGCCTGGTCCGCTGCGGAGGCGTATGCCGAAGGCCGCCCCGCGGGTTCCGCAACAGACCCGGAGGCCCACCGCGCACGACTCGACAGCACTACATCACTTTTGCAACCGACCCGACGACGAGCAGGTCGAGCGCCTGGAACCCCTTGACCGGCTGGGTTCCGCGAAGCACGGCCTCGGGCTTGAGGCCGGCCGCGTCGAGCATCTGGTGTGTGCCTTCCCGGCTGAAGAGCCGGATCTTATGGGCGCCGGCAACCTGGAGCGCGGCGTTGAGGGCCTCCAGGGCGGTGGCGTCGACGCGTTCGTCGGCGGTCGCGGGATCGCCCGCCAGAACGCCGACCACGCCGATGCGGGGGAGGTTGCCCGGCGGGAGGGCGGCCATCAGTTGTTTGACCAGTGCACCGATGAGGGTCGGCAGTTGGCGTTTGCCCTGCGCAACGCCGGAGGCCTGCATGCGGCCCTTGGCCAGGCCCGTCTTGGTGTCGATGAGCGAGAGGGTGACCCGGTAGAGCGCCCTGGGCCGGAGGCCGACGTGACTGGCGGGGGTTTCGCGTCCGGGGATTCTGCCGAGGTACGTGGGAACATGGGCCTCGGGCGGCGTTTGCTCGCCTTCGAGTTGCATGGTACGGAACTTCTCTATCAGCGCGTTGACGTGGGCATCGATGATCTTGGGCTTCTGGCCGGGCCGACCCACTTTGCCGGGGTCGTCGAAGACCTCCGGGCCGAACGCCCCGATCGAGACCGTGCTGACCCGTGGGCCTTGGTACACGTAGGCCTCGAATCCGCGGGACCGGAGACTGCCGGCGTACCGCTGGGCGTTGGCCATGCGGCCGGGCGCCCTCCAACTGGCGACGATGAGCGTGTAGAACCCGTCGGCTTCTTCGAGCGGCCAGGGGTTCTTGGGCAGCGGTTCCGGCACGGGCACCAACATGACGCCGGCAAACGGGAACTGGCCCTGGGCGTCGCGGATGACGCGGATGCGCTTGAGCATCTGATCGGCGTCCTCATCCTTCCACGAATCGTATCGGCCGACGCAGACGCTGGTGTGCTCGTGGCCCTCGACGGTGTAGACGTCGGGCAGACCCTGGGCCGAGAGTTCCTTGACGAGCCTGCGGCCGCTGTCGGCGGCCTCGGCACCCTTGTATTCGACCAGAAGGACGGTGAGTTGGCGTTGGTCGGCCCCGGGTCGGCATCCGACCATCAGGAGGGCGAGGCCGGCAACGGCCAGGGCCTGTGCCGCAACGCGTCGTGAGGAACGCAAGGCGCCGTTCATGAGCATCCTCCCCTTGGCCTCCGCTACCGACCGCGCGGC
>CAZEBQ010000177.1:0-8716 GCA_964510295.1 uncultured Anaerolineales bacterium
TAAACGATGCCGAACCGCGCGCTGTTTGGCCGTCGCCGGGACGGCGACGGTCGTTGGTCATGGCGCACCGCTGCGCATTCCCGTCGGCGCGGGCGCCGACGGCTAAACGATGACGACACCCTCAACCGGGCTCGGCGGCCCTGTTCGGCGTTCCGCTTCAAGGGTGCGGCGGGGTGAAGCAAGCCATTTCATTGCCCGGCTCGGACCGGTACAATGCGGTCGGTCCCATTAAGGAATCCGACATGAAAAAAGACCGGCAACAGTTTCTGGAAGACCTGATGGCCGTCTGGTGCCCGTCCGGGTTTGAGGAGAACGCCCAGGACGTGGTTCGCGCGCACGTGGCGGACCGGTGCGACGAACTGCGGACCGACGTGCACGGCAACGTCTTGGCGGGGGTCAACGTCGCCGCGCCCCTGCGGGTCATGCTGGCCGGTCACGTCGATGAGATCGGCCTGATGGTCTCGCACATCGACGAGAACGGGTACCTGTTCTTCCAGGCCATCGGCGGCTACGACGCCGGTATTCTGACCGGGCAGCGGGTCATCGTCCACGGGTCGAAGGGTCCGGTGCAGGGCGTCATCGGACGTCGGGCCATTCACCTGATGACGGCGGAAGAGCGCAAAGAGGCGCCGAAGATGGAGGACCTGTTCATCGACATCGGCGCCACCGACGCCAAGGACGCCGCCAAACACGTTCGCGTCACCGATCCCGCGACCATCGACGTGGGCCTGAAGTACCTGCTGAACGGGTGCGTGGCGTCTCGCGGGTTCGACGACCGCATCGGTTCGTTCGTGGTCATCGAGACGCTGATGGAGTTGACGAAACGCCGGCCGAAGGTGGCGGTGTGGGCCGTCAGCACGGTCCAGGAAGAAGTGGGCCTGCGCGGGGCGCGCACGAGCGCCTTCGGTCTCGACCCGCACGTCGGCATTGCGGTCGACGTCGGGCACGCCTCCGACTGGGCCGGCGCCGAGAAGGACAAACGGAAACTCGGCGACGTGAAAGTGGGCGCCGGGCCGATCCTCTGCCGGGGACCCAACATCAACGCCATCGTTGGACGGGGACTTGAGAAGACCGCCAAGGCCAAGAAGATCCCGCACCAGTTCCAGGCTGAGCCTCGCGCCACGGGCACCGATGCCAACGCCATCCAGGTCAGCCGGGCCGGCGTCGCCACGGCCCTCGTGAGCGTCCCGAACCGGTACATGCACACGCCCGTCGAGGTCATCAGCCTCGACGACGCCGACAACCTCATCCGGCTGCTGACCGAGTACATTCTGACCCTGAAGCCCGCCGACACGTTCATTCCGGGCACCTCGAAGTCGGCGGGAAAGCGGAAGCGGTAAGTCGGCCGACGCCGCTGTGGCGGAGCGCTCACGGCCGCGCTGCGTTCAGTCGTCGCCGGCACCCTGGCACGGGTACGGCCCGTGCCGTGGCCGGCAGCGACGGTCGTTGGTGTTGGAGCATCGTCGCCCGTTCACGTCGGCGCAGGCGCCGACGGCTAACAGGCTGTTTCATAACTCCCTCTCCCTCGATGGGAGAGGGATGGGGTGAGGGTGAGACGCTCCGAATGAGCCCGATTATCCCCCTCTCCCTACCCTCTCCCCCCAGGGGAGAGGGGATTTGAAACAGCCTCTAAACGAAACGGCGACGGCGTCGCCGCAGGATCAGGCCGACAGCGCCGAGACCCAGCAGAGCGACGGTCGCCGGTTCGGGGGCAAGGGCGTAGGCCCCCTCGGCCACGGCGCCGACGTCGATGCGCCCGTGGCCGAAAACCTCGTCCCAACCGGGGTCGCCGAGGTCCACCGCCGTGCTGGTGAGCAGATCGAGGACCTGATCGGCCGTCAGATCGGGGTAGACGGACCACGCCATCGCGGCGGCCCCCGACGCCAGCGCGGCCGAGTAGCTGGTGCCACGATGGATGCCGTACCCGCTCGGCAGGTTCGGGTCGGCCGGGTCGGCCACCAGGATATCGACGGCGGGGGCGGAAAGGTCAACGTACGGCCCCCACGTGCTGCCCTCCGTCGGGCTGCTCCACCGCTCGTCGTCCCGGTCGGTGCCCGAGACGAAGATGAGGTTCTCATAGCCGGTCATGGGGTCTCGCATGTCGGAGTTGCCTGCGGAGACGAACGTCAGTGCCCCCAGCGACCGGGCGTAAGCGGCGGCGTTGTCCAGGGGACCGTATGTCAGCGTTCCGTGGGAGATGTTGATGACCTTGGCGCCGGCGTCGGCGGCCATGCGGATGCCCTGGGCCATGTCGAAGGAACTGTTGTGGCCGGCCGGATTGGTCACGGTAATCGGCAGCAGGGCAAAGTTGCCGACCCCGGCCCCGCCGGTGGCGTTGTTGACGCCCATCCCGACGACGCCGGCCACCCAGGTTCCGTGGTGGTGGTCCGTCCCATCGAGCGGCGGGTCGCCGGTGGCCGAAAGGGGCGGCAGAAGGCGTCCGGCCAGATCGGGCGTGAAGGTCATGACGCCGGTGTCGAGCATGGCCACGATCGCGTCCGGCGAGCCGAGGCTTCTGCCCCACGCGGTCTCCAGGTCCAGGAGGGGTCCGTACCATTGGTACGGCGCGTAGAACGGGTCGTCCGGCACCAAGGGGCCGGCCCGTGCCGCCGCCCCTGCCATCAGAATGACCAGCGTGAGAAGCATTGTCCGGCGGTGCATCGGTCGTCTCCCGGCCCCCCAGGCGGCAACATGCGAGCCCGCAGCATGTCAATAGAGAAGGCCGCCCCGACGCGTGTAGGGGCGGCCTTGGTTGCGTTACGTCGTTGCGGCGCAGGTGCTTACTTGCGGCGACGAATCAGCGTCACCAACCCGACGGCCAGCAGGGCAACCGTGGCGGGTTCGGGCACGAGCATCAGATCGAAGCCGACCGTATCGGTGTTGATCGGGTCGCTGGCCGACCAGCCGACGGTCATCGTGGCCGCATACGGGACCATGTCCAGCAGCCCCATCGCCTTCAGGTCTTCGTACGTGACCTCGGGCGTGCCTTCGCCGACGCCTTCAATCTCGTAGGTGCCGTCGCCGTCAAAGTCCCAGCCCCACCAGTTGACGCTGCCGGTCGACGCCATCCCGTTCAGAACCACGGACGGGCCGCCCGGCCCGAGTTCAACGGGGCCGCCGGCCGGGGCCTGTGCGGTGGACGGGATGTAGAGCACGATGGAGGGGCCGCCCAGCAGTACGCCATAGTCCTCCGTAGCGGGATCCGGGAAGTTGATCCTCGTTTGGCCGTCCTCGGCCCACTGCGCAGCCTCGTATTGCCGGGGCTCGGCCCAGATCTCTGTGACGCCGGACGGGCCCGCCGCATTAAAGTCCGGCCCGGCGCCGATCGGGGCGAATGTCAACGTGGCAATGGGCCACTCGTTGATGGGCACGTCAGTCATCAAGTCGTTGTATACCGTCTTTTGGCTGCTCCTGGCTGCGAACCACGGCGGCGCGGGCTTGGTGGGATCGGTGTGGCCGATGTCGAGGTCGCCGTCGCCGGTACCGGGGATGAAGTGATAATCCGAATCGGTGCCGCCCGGATAGTCCGGATGCTCCGTATTAGTAATCGGGTGACCGGGGGCGCTCATGTCGATGTCGCCTTCGAGGTCGTTCTGGTAGCCCATCCAACCGGCATTGTACTCTTCGTCAGGGCACCATATTTTGCCGATAGAAGCCGGTATCGTTTTCAGCCGGTCCGCAGACAGGTCGCCGAGTATAAGGCCGCCGTCGGAACTGCGAAAGGCGGAGTAGAAGCCCCAGAGGCCGTCGTCGGCCTCACTGCCGTTGCCGTCCGTCACGACGCCCCAGATCTCCATCTCGACGGTAGGAGCGCTCCCGGGATCGGCAATCGGGATGAGGTTACTGCCTCCACCGACAAGACGAAGCTCAATCGTCAACGAACCAGCAGCACTCGATGCCAGGACCGCCGCAAGCGCGCAGCCGAACATCGCCCTCCACAGGCTCCGGGAAGCCTTCATAACAGACCCCTTTCTTTTGGCCAAGCAGAATGTTCAGAGAGAGGTGGTGTCACTATCCCCGTAACACTATCCCCGTAACACTACCCCCGGGACACCTCCCAATCTCCGATAATATACCACAGTTTTTCCGATTGTCAAGCGGCACAGGGAGTTTTTCCGCGCAGAGGGGGTCGTTTTTTTTTGCGAAGAAACGGCATCGGCGTCTTGTTGTCGCGCCGGCAACACCTTCCTGCACACCGCCGATAGGGCCTTTTGGGGTCCTGATGCCCCCTCGGTCGGGGGTACCCGCGCAGCAGACCCTAATGGCGCCATCCTGGGACCGTTTACCGAATTTCTACCGCCGTCGCCCATGCTATCCGCTCCGAGGAGCCACACCGTCCGGCCGCCTCAGCCAACCACACCCAGCCCATGCGGGGGTTCTCCACAGGTATTATTCGGGCGCACCCCTGCCCTGGGCAAGGCCCCCGACGCTGAAAAGCGCCCGGATCCGACGTTTTTCGGACGGTTCCCCGCCGCCCAGCGGCCGGTTGGGCCGCACGGCTTGCACCGCCGGCCGGAGCGACCCAGTTGCCTGGAGGGTTTTGCACCCGCTGAGAACCAGCGCCTCCCCACGGCGCACGGCAGCAACTTTTCCTGGCACGGCAGGATGGGGCGAGGCTGAGGGAAATTGCCGCCACCGCCTCAGTACGTGTATGACGTACACAACGGCGTTATAATGGATTGGAGCAAGGCACTCGCACGGTGCGGGTGGGGCGCCTGCGGTCGGACAAGGCGGAGCAGGGCGGCGGGCACTCGCGTTCGCGACGCCTGCGGCACACGGGTAAGGAGTCTGTTCCATGCGAGCAGGGCTGCAACATCTGAGACACGAACTGCTTTCGCATCTGCCGTTCTCCATCTTCGCGACCATCGGCGGGATGGTCCTTATAGCCGTGCTGACCTTCGTGGGAGAGCCGTTCTACAAGGAGAACTTGCCCGGCGCCTTCCGGCAACTCTTCCACATCTTCCACCCGGCTCACATGCTGTTCTCGGCCGCTGCGACAACGGCCATGTTCTGGCAATATGAGAGACGGTGGGCAAAGGCGGCGGTGGTGGGCTTGCTGGGGGCGATTCTCGTCTGCGGGGCCAGCGACATCGTCATGCCGTACCTGAGCGGTCTGGTCCTCGGCGCCGACATGGAGGCGCACATTTGCGTGATCGAGCATCCCGGTCTGGTTTTGCCCTTTGCGTTGGTGGGTGTGGCGGCGGGGCTCGCCTCAAGCGGGCACATCATGCGGGCGACGTTCTTTTCACACGCGTCCCATGTGCTCGTCTCCAGCGCCGCATCGCTGCTTTACCTTGTCAGTTTTGGGTTGGAGCACTGGGTCGATGCCGCCGGGTGGGTGTTCATCTTCATGATCCTGGCGGTCACGGTTCCGTGCTGCTTCAGCGACATCGTGTTCCCGCTGCTCGTGGTCACGCGCAACGGCCAACCGCCACCCCACGGGCACCCTCACGAGTGACCCGCCGACCTGGTCATCGTACCGGCGCCACCGCTGCCGGTGCGCGGCAAGCCCCCGTCATGCGGTCCGGCGTCGGACGAGCAGCAGACCGCCGACGGCCAGCAGGGCGAGCGTTGCGGGCTCCGGCGTCGCAGCGGGCGTGCCGCCCCCGAGCGTCGCGCCCTTGCTGAGGAGCCACGCGTTGTTGATCTTGTCGTAATCGTTGGTGTCGAGGGTGCCGTCGTAGTTGAAGTCGCCGACGGCCCAGCGGAACCCGCCGTCCGGCACCCGGCCCTCCGCCGTCCAGAGGAGCCAGTTCGTGTTGATCTTGTCGTAGTCGTTGGTATCGACGACGCCGTCCATGTTCGCGTCGCCGAACCAGGCGTAGCCCGCCAGGACGCTCGTCTCGTCCACCGGCGCGCCGGCGAATGTGGCCAGACCACCGATGCCCGTTTCCGAGTCGCTGTTGTCGATGACGCCGACGGCCGTCAGCCTCTGCAGGTCGGCAGCGGCGGCGCTCGACGTAATGCCCGGTCCGTCCCAGTAGCCGGTGGGTCCGTCGCGCAGGCCGGAGCGGATCTGGTCGGCGACCTCGGCGACGGGACTCGCGCCGTCGTAATCGACGATGAGGTTGCCGGTGACAAGGTCGACCGTGCCGTTGTTCGCCGGAGCCGTGTTCAGACGCAGGTTCAGGTCTGCGAGGTCGAGTTTCGCGTCCGCCTCAAGCGTCAGGCGCTGCGTGTAAAGCGCGCCGCCGGCGGCGCCGGCGTCGGCGAGGGTAACCGTTTCGCCGGTCCGGACGGTGACGCGACCCCAGGCGAAGTTGTCGGGCCAGGCGGCGGCGCCGGAGCCGCGGTCCTCGCTGGTCACGCTCATCGTATGCCGGCGGTCACCGCTCGGCTGGAAGACGAGGTCGGCCTCGACGGTGTTCCACGTGCCGGCGGCGGTACTGGACGAGAGGAGGTCGCCCCGCACGAAGAACCGGTCGCCGGCTCCGCCGACAAAGGCGCCGCTCGCGCCGACGCTCACGTCCTGGAAGTAACTGTCCGCCGGGTCGCTCGTGTAGACGCCGTTCTCGGTGTACGCCCCGGCGAAGGTGACGGTGGTGTCGGTGACCTTGAACTCGCCGTTGTTGACCACGTCGCCGGTGAAGACGGCCGGCTGGTAGGCGACCTCGATCTTGCCGGTGGCCTCGTTCGTGACCGGCCCGTTGACGGTGGCCGTGCCGCCCGACAGGATGACCGAGGCCTGGTTCGCCAGGCCGCCGGTGCGCAGGACGCCGTAGCCGACGATGCGGCCGTTGTTGGTCAGCGGCTGCCCGCCGTTATCGAAGGTGCCGCCCGTCAGGCTGATCGTCCCGGCGTTGGGCGCCAGGCCCGCGGTCACCAGGACCTTGTTGCCGGCGGTCGCCGCGATGAGGCCGCCGGGCTGGTTGGTCACGGCCCCGCTCATCGCCAGCGTGCCGCCGGTCGGGTCGATGGTGCCCGTGTTGTCCACGTCGCTTGCGACCTGGCCGTGACCTTCCAGGGTGCCGGCGTTCGCGATCGTGCCGCCGGTCAGGTTGGCCGCGTCGTCGGCCAGGCGGACGACGCCGCTGTTCGTGAAGGGATCCGTAATCCGAAGCGTTCCTCCATAGGCCGCCACGAGGCCGCTGTTGCTGAACCCGCTGGAGATGATGCCGTGTCCGGCAATGCAGCCGGCCGGCTCGTTATTCAGTGTGCCGGTGCCGAGGACCAGTGCGCCGCCGACGTTCAGGGTACCGTGGTTGTCGAGGTCGGCCCCGTCCAGGGTCAGCCGGCGGCCGGTGGCCAGGTCGATGTTGCCCTGATTCGTGTTGGTCCCGGAGTTGGCGAGTGTCAGATCGGCAGGCAAGTAACCCTCGGCCCCGGTCGTCAGATATCCGTTGTTGGTAAATCCGCCGGTGCCGCTGATGGTGACCAGGGTGTCATCCGCGCAAATCATCGCGCCGTTGTTGACGAGGGGCCCGTTGCCGGCCAGTGTCACTTCGGCCAGGTACATGGCGTCTCTGTTGTCGAGGCCCGAGCCGTTGAGGGTGACGGTCAGATCCCACAGCCCCAGGGATGCCTCGTTCTGCATACCGTCGCCGGCGGTGAAATCGGCCTCCAGGCACACCTCTTCCCCCTGGTGCAACAGGCGTCCGTTGAAGGTGCCGCTTATGTAATGGAAAAGGTGCGTATTCTGGAGCGTGCCGTCCACGGTGCCGCCGTTTTGCCGGACCCAGTCCACGTCGAGCGTGCCGCCCGTGCCGGTGTACGCGCCGCCGGAGTCGATGTCCAACTGCGGGGCGGCCAGCGTGCCGCTGCGGAGTTCGAGCGTGCCGCCGTCCTCCACAGCGATGGTGCCGGCAACCTCCAACGTCCCGCTGCCGTTCAGGATGAGGGCGGCCGTCGCTCCGGGGGCGGGAGCGATCTGCAACGAGGCGATCTCCACGTCGGCCGCCGGCCCGGTGACCGTCACGTTGACGGCCGGGTCGATGACGACCGGATGGACGTAATCGGGTTCCAGGCCGACGGTCCAGTTGTCGTTAGCGTCCCAGGATCCGCTCGCGGCGGTGCGCCAGTGCAGTTCGGGCGTGTACAGGAAGATGCCGACCGGCATGCCCCCCATGCCGTCGTCGCCACAGGCTGAATAGACGACCTGGCCGAGGGCGTTCACCACGGGCATGGGCTTGTCGAGCGCTCCGCCGGCGCCAGCCACACCGGTGAAACTGAGTTCCATGATGCTTCCCAGGCCGTCGGGCAGGGGCTGGCCGTCTCGCGCCACCTGGACGACCTCCTGGTCGTCGGCCAGATAGATGCCGCGCCCGAGCCCGCCTCCTCCCATCGGATCGTTGATGTCAGCCATGAAGGCCACCTGGCCGCCGCTGTTGATCCGCGGCACGTCAACCGTGCCGAGCATGCCGAACGTGCCGCCGCCTTCGGGAACCGGGTCGCCCTTGCGGACGATTTTGTCTATCGTAACGCCGTCGGCACGGTAGATGCCTTCGTCGTCGTCCGTGCCGTGGGCCGTGCCGGTCAGGGATGCGTGCAAAGCCACCTGGCCGGCGTCGTTGAAGGTGAGGCCGCCGAACCAGGAGAACACTCCGGGGCCATCGGGAATAGGCTGGCTCTCGACTGCCAACGTGGTCAGCGTGGTGCCGTCACTGCGGAAGAGGCCCGACAGGGACGTTCCACCCATCAGGTTCGCGGTGAATGCCACCTGAGCGGCGTTGTTGAATGCCACGGACTCGAACATCCCATCGAACGTTCCACCGGGCGG
>CAZEBQ010000178.1:0-6916 GCA_964510295.1 uncultured Anaerolineales bacterium
GCGGCTCGAAACCCCGACACACCCCCCATCCCCCCACCCCAGCCGCGCGCGCACGCGCGCGGGCGCCCCGCCAAAGCCGCCCTGCCAAAGCCGCAGCCCGTACGACGCGCGGCGGGTTTGGAGACCCGCCGCGCGAGATGCGCCGCTACTTCTCGATGGGCACGAGCACGATGTTGCGGAACTCCTTGGGCGAGCCTTCGGACTGCAGACAGATCTTGCCGCCCACTTCCTCACACTCGGTGGCGGTGTTCTGGAGGAGGTTGTTGACGATGATCTCGAGGTTCCCGCCGTCGAGGATCATCTCGTAATCGTTCCACTCACCCGTGGGCCGCTCGTTCGAGGGGTGGAGTTTCCTGGTGTTGCGGCCGCGGGTGCGGGCGGCCTCGACGGTCATCTTGACGTTGTCGATGTTCCAGATGTCGCCCATGGCGCCGGACTGGCCCTGGCACTCGATGGATTTCGGCCACACCTTGTCGGCGCCGACCATGCGAAGCAGGACGCCACTGTTGCCGCCCTTGATGTGCCGCAACTGGAGGTGCAGCATGTAGTTGGTGTAATCGGCCGTGGTCCGGATGTAACCGGCGGGCCGGCCCGTGTTGGTGATGACGCCGCCGGAAACCCCGAAGGTCTCCTTGCACTTGTCGCTCGAGGGCACCCAGCCGTCGAGGCTCTCGCCGCTAAAGAGGCGCACGGCCTTGCCGTAGTTCGACTTCAGGTGCTTGATGCGGATGTCTTTGAACTCGACGACCATGGGCGGCCCGGCGTGAATCTGGAGGGCCAGCAGGCCTTCGCGGATGGAACCCTTGCGGTCCTTCGGGTCGGCCGGGTCCGTGACCTTGTCGTTGTCGATGAGCGCTATCGTGGGGTAGCCGTTGAGGTAATGGCGGATGAAGTTGCCCTGGGCGATGATGATGTACTCGTTCCAGTCCTTGTCCTTGTAGTAACCGGCCTCTTTGAGGGCCTTGACGTCAGCGACCTTCGAGACGACGTTCTTCTTGCCCCCGTCGTCGATGATCATGAAATCGCCGACGTTGACGAGCCAGGCGCGCCCGCCTTCGTGGTACAGGAAGCCGACCTTGCCGGCGTTGTTCTCGACCTCGGCCTGGTACCCGTTGATGCGCCACTTGTCGTGCTCTTTGGAGCGGTACTGGATGCCGGAGTTGCCGTTCTGGATGCGGAACGCGATCTTGAGGACGAAGTCCTTCAGTTTTCCGGCCCGCCACACGCAAAACGTGTTGCCGTGGGCGGGGTTCTCCTTGGTCGTCTCACCGCGGATCACGCCGTCCTTGACCGACCACAGGCGCGGGTCGCCGTCCCAGCCGGTCAGGTCCTTGCCGTTGAAGATCGTCTCGAAGCCGTCCTCGGCGGCCGCGACTGCGGCGCCGAACGAAACGACCAGGCCAAACACTGCCAAGCAACTGATGATCGAACGCATGACACACCTCCCCTTGAACTCATGTCCCGATGGCCGGCGCCGGCCCCCGTTGGGCCGCGGTGCACCGGCCGCTTGCACCTCTCATTACAACCCGCGTACGCGCGCGGCGCATCGGTCAGAATACGCAATTGCCGCCGTGACCGCCACACCTTTTCCGCCCTCGCCAGGTTCAGGATCGGCTTCCCCTCATCGGACCCCGCGCCGCCGGCCGGCCAGTTCTGCCTGCTCGGCCGCGCTAAGTGGCGCCTGTCACCCCGAGCGAGCCCAGCGAGCCGAGGGGCCAGAGCCGTTGGCCGTGTTCCCCCTGGCATGGGTACGGCTCTTCACCCAAAACGGCGGGAACTCGCCCGGGTCCGAACGGTTCAACTGGAGGCGGATGGGGAGGGCAACGCCTCCCGGTGTCAGCCGCTTCATCTCGGCCAAGAACGGATCGGGCTTCCATGAGACCTGTGCCACTGGCGCCGGCGCTGGCTGTCCTGGCGACCGTCTGCGGCCCCGTTTGGGCGGCCGAATACCGCCAGACCGTCACGTTCCGCGAGCCGGTCGGGTACACGTGGACCGCCGAACTCGTCCACCGCGACGTGCGAATTCCCGAGGCCAACGTCGCCGCCAACACCTTCGCCTTGACCCATGCCGACGGCGATGCCGTGCCCGTCCAGGTCGAGGTCCTCGACGGCAAGGCCGACGCCGTCCGCCGCGTACGGCTGTGGATGACGATCAGCCTGCCCAAGCACCGTTCGGCCACCTACCGCCTGACCTACCGCGACGACGGCCGCCAGGCCAAGCGACCCGGCGGCCTGACGGTGCGGCGGGAGGGCGAGCGGCTCATTCTCTCGACCGGCGTTGCGGACGTGGCGATTCCGGCCCCATCCAAGGCATTTTCCCCCCCGTTGGACCTCGCCAGAACGCCTGCCCCCGTCCTCGGCGTGCGGCTGCAGGGGGCGAAATCGTGGTACGGCCGCTGGCGGCTGGAGGGCGGCGGACGCGTCAAGGAGATACAGACGACGGTCGAAGCCGCCGGACCGGTGCGCGGCCAGGTGCGCCTGAAGTACGTCCTCGACGAGCGGGGGCGCTGCTACGAGGTTGCCGTCCGAGCCACCCGCTGTGAACCGTGGATTGATATCGAGGAGAAGTACCGTCTCGGCGACGGCGCGCAGATGGCGTGCGTGTTGAAGGACCGCCTGAGGCCGTCCGAGGCGCTCTGGCTGCCGTGGTTCGTAGGCACCGACGGCGGCGCGCGGCCGGCGTACGACGTTCGGCGCGACCGGCTGACGGAGCGGGTTCGCGGCGGCCGGTTCGCGACGTTGCGGCCGCGGCGGAGCCAGGTCCCGGACAGCGCCCAGGTGTGTCTGGCGGTCGGATGGGGCGAGGGGCGGCCGGCCGTCGGTGCCGTGATGGTCTGCCCCGGCGAGTGGTCGCGGCCGTACGAGCAGTTCCCGGCCGTTCGGGTGCTGGAGGACGGCGACGGGATGGCCATCGCGTTTCCGCTGGCCGACGGCCGCCGGCGATGGGCCCTGTTGGCCGGGCCCGTGAAACGGTTCGACTCGAAGGGGAAACTCCAGGCCCTGATCCGCTCTCACGCCGACATTCCGCTCGACCGCGTCCTGAACGAATGGGTTCTGGAGTGGAAACGCGACGCCGCCCGGCCCGCCCCGCATATCCTTACGACGCACGAGCGTCTGCGGCGGATCCGCGAGGACGTCGCCAAGGGAAAGGACACGCCTGCGGCCCGGCTGGTCATGGCTGTGGTTCGCGGCAAGGTTCCGGGCGACCGGTATCTGGCGGAGTTCCTGGCCGGTCGGCGTGAGCGGCTGCCCGGTGCGGGGCTTGACACGGGGGTATACCTCGGCCGCTCGTACCAGGACGCGTTTCTGGCGCCGGGGGCGTATCCGCGGCGTCTGGCGGCGGCGATGGTGCGGGCCGACCTGTCGGCGGCGGGTCGACCTGCGGGCGAGGCGCGGGCCGCGCTGCTGGGGCACGTGTTGGCCGACCCCAACTACCGGCCCGACTCCGGCGGCGGTTGGGACGGCGGCGGTGCGGTGCAGCACCGCGAGATGTACAGCCTGGGGATCTACGCGGCGGCGATGATGCCCGACCATCCGCACGCCGGGCGGTGGATGGACGGGGCCCTGGCCGACCTGCGGGCCGACCTGCGTCGGTCGATGGCCACCGAGGACGGTGTCGGCCGCACGTCGCCCGGCGAGCAGGCGGCGGCGCTTGGCGAGATGCTTCGGCCGGCGCGGGCGGCGCAGCACTCGGCTCTGGCGGACCCGTTCGAGTGGCCCGAGTGGCGGGCGTCGATCGAGTTCCTGCGTCACCTTCACACGCCGCCCGACCCGCGATTGGGGCGGCGAAGCCTCACGCCCCTGGGCAACACGGCGCCGTGGCAGACGGAAGTCGGGCGCGTGTTCGGCGTGGCGGCGGCGGGTATCCGGAAACGCGACCCGAAGAGGGCCGACGTCTGGCAGGCCCTGTACCGTCACTATTACGGCGACGGCGGCAGCGGCGACCTGGCGACGGACGTGCTCCTGGCCGACCCGTACGCCCCTGCCGGGCGTCTCGAGAACGCGGACTGGGGCAGCCGCACACTGAAGGGGTTCGGGGCGGTCCTGCGGAGCCGTTTCGGCACGCCGCACGAGACGTTTGCGGCCTTCAGGTGCGGCAGCGCGGGCGGCGGGTACGAGGGCGACGCGTTGAGTTTCCATTTCTTCGGGGCCGGGATGCCGATTGCGTTGGACTGGCACTCGGGCGGTGCGCCGCGGATGGACCAGGAACACATGCACAACCGCGTCAGCCTCGGCGACGATGAGAACATGGACGCCACCGGGCAACTGCTGGCCCTGGCGACGTCGGCGGTGGGCGACGTGGCGGTCGGGCAGGTAAGGACCGGCCGCCTGCGACGGTTGCCTCGCTGGCCGCACGAGACGCCGGAGGGTGCGGCGTTTCCACGCCGCCGGCTCAACCATACGGCGAGGTACCGTCGGCTGTTGATGCTGGTGAAGCACGAGGCGGGGTCGGGGTTGGAAGATTACCTCGTCATCCGCGACGAGATGGCCTCCAGCGAGCCGGCCACGTTCAACCTGTGGGTTCTCGGCCGGTCGGTCCGCCAGGAGGGGCAGACGTTTCGGTTCGACGGGCAGTTGGCGGCCGATGCAGCGCTGTATCTGGCGCACCTCGAGAACGAGAAGGTGCACCTGGGACGGTGGGGGTGGCCGAAGCGGGACGCTTCAAGCGAGATTCCGAGGGATTTTCGCGTCGGGGTAGACCGGTGGCAGAAGGGGGAACTCCAGCAGTGGGTCCGCGCGGGCGAGACGCCCGGCCGTCCGTTCCTGGCGGTGCTCTATCCCTATCGCAAGGGGTCGGAGTCACCGGCGTTTCAGACGCTGGCCGACGGCAAAGGCGTGCGCGTCACGCTCGGTCGGACGTGCGAAGAGGTGTACCTGGCGACCGAACCGCCTCGCGGCGTGGGCGGTCAGGCGGCCGTCCGCCGCGGCGGCAAGACGACGGTCGTCCTCAAGAAGGGTGCCGTGCCACGGTTGTAGCCCTACAGCGCCATTTCGCCATTTCGCGCGGCGGTTCCCCCGCCGTGAGGCGCGTGGCGGCGCGAGACGAAACCGTGTATACTCCGGCTGACCGAACCGTACCGCGAACCCGCTTGAGTCCGCCGACAGGATAGGGAGGCTTTCATGCTGGACGAGAAACGACGCATCGTGGCATGGTTCATCATCGCCGCTGTGTCCGTCAGCGTTTTGGGTGCGTGCCCGGGCGCTGCCTTCGGCGCAGCCGCCGACGAAGCCCTCGCGAAGCAGATTCTGCAGGAGACCGGCGTCAAGGGCGGGCTCCTCGTTCACGTGGGGTGCGGCAAGGGGAGCCTGACGGCGGCGCTGCGCGCCGGCGACAATTACCTGGTCCACGGCCTCGACGCCGACGCGGCGAACGTCGAGGCGGCGCGCCGGCACGTTCGGTCGCTCGGCCTGTACGGCCCGGTGGCGGTTGAGCGGTGGACGGGCGAGCGGCTTCCCTACGTCGAGAACCTCGTCAACCTCGTTGTGGTCGAGCCCCTCGGCCCCGTCGCGCCGAAGCAGGCCGAGATGATGCGCGTGCTTGCGCCGGGCGGCGTGGCCTATGTCAAGAAGGGGAAGACCTGGACGAAGACCATCAAGCGGCGGCCGAAGGAGATCGACGAGTGGACGCATTATCTCCACGGTCCGGACAACAACGCGGTCGCGCACGATTCGGTCGTCGGCGTTCCGCGTCGCATGCAGTGGCTGGGCCGGCCCAAGTTCGCCCGGGCTCACGAACAATTGGCAAGCGTTGGTGCGTGCGTGACGGCGGGTGGCCGCCTCTTCTACATTATCGACGAGGCGCCGCGTACGGACATCCGCTTTCCGTCGCAGTGGTTTCTGGTGGCGCGCGACGCCTTCAACGGCGTGGTGTTGTGGAAGCGGCGGGTTCCCGCCTGGGTGGATCAGTTTCGCCGGTTCCGGTCGGGTCCGGCGGAGACGGCGTTTCGTCTTGCGGCCCAAGACGACCTGGTCTACGTCACGCTCGGCATCGACGCCCCGGTGAGTATTCTCGACGCGGCGACGGGCCGGACGGTGGCCACCTGCGAGGGCACGACGCATGCCCGGCAGGTCCTTCGCATCGGCGACAGGCTCGTCGTGCTTGTCGATACCCGGCCGCAGGCCACCGCGCAACAGGACTCCCAGATTCGGCGGGGCCGCGTACCGGCGCCCGGCAGCCGGGCGATCGTGGCGGCCGACCCTTCGAGCGGCAAGAGCCTCTGGCGCAAGGAGGTTGAACTGTTCGTCCATCCGACGCTTGCGGCGAAGGGCGGGCGGCTGTTCTATCAGACCAAGGCGAACCTGGTCTGCCTGGACCTCGGCACGGGGAACGAGTTGTGGCGTTCGGCGGTCGGCGTGGAACTCGTCGGCCATGAGGTGGGATGGGAGTCGCCGACGCTGGTCGCCGCCGACAAGATCGTCTACAGCGCCGACTTCAAGAAGATCATCGCCTACTCGGCACGGGACGGTTCGCAACTGTGGCGGGGGGCCTCCCGGGCGGGATACAACTCGCCGCCCGACGTCTTCGTCATCGGCGCGCTGGTCTGGATGAAGGGGAAGGGCATGGTCGGCCTGGATCGGGCCACCGGCGAGGTGAAGCGAGAACTTCCCACCGTCGGCGGGTACATGCATCATCGCTGCTACCGCAACAAGGCGACCGACCGCTTCTTCCTGCTGGGCGACCAGGGCGTGCAGTTCGTTGACCGCGGGTCCGGCGACCCCTGGCCGAACCACTGGATTCGCGGCACGTGTCAGTACGGCGTCATGCCCGCCAACGGGCTGCTCTATGCCACGCCGCACTCCTGCGCGTGCAACATGAAGACGAAACTGGCGGGCCTCTGGGCGCTGGCGCCGGGCGCGACAGCGAAAGCGGGAACCGCAAGCCCGCCCGCCGAACGGTTGGAGAAGGGCCCGGCGT
>CAZEBQ010000178.1:7016-8711 GCA_964510295.1 uncultured Anaerolineales bacterium
ATCTCAAATCTCGAATCTGAAATCTCAAATCGCAAATCTGAGATCTCAGAGGCCGACTGGCCCGTCTACCGGCACGACGCCGCACGCAGCGGCAGGACCAAGGCGACCGTCCCGACGGCGCTCGCCCCGGTCTGGCGCGCACCGGTCGGCGGGCGGGTGTCCGGCGTGACCGCCGCCGACGGCAAGGTGTTCGTGGCGTCGGTGGACGCGCACACGGTGCACGCGCTCGAGGCCGGGTCGGGCAAGCCGGTCTGGCGTTACACGGCGGGCGGGCGGGTCGATTCACCTCCCACGTTTTACCAGGGCGCGGTCCTGTTCGGATCGGCCGACGGGTGGGTCTATGCGCTTCGCGCCGCCGACGGTGAACTGGCGTGGCGGTTCCGCGCGGCGCCCGAGGACAGGCGGACCTTCGTCAACGGGCGACTCGAATCCGTCTGGCCGGTGCACGGCAGCGTCCTGATTCACCAGGGCAAGGCGGTGGTTACGGCCGGCCGATCCTCCTACCTGGACGGCGGCATTCGGCTGCAGGTGCTTGATCCCAAGACCGGCCGGACGCTCTCCGAAACGGTGATGTATAGCCCCGACCCGAAGACGGGCAAGCAGCCCCGGGCCATTGACCGCAAAGACGTGCAAGGGGCGCTGTCGGACATTCTCCTGGCCGATGGCGGCGAGGTGTACATGCGGCACGTGAAGTTGGACTTCCAGGGCGGCAGTCAGACGAACAAGGGAGTCCACCTGTTCAGCCCCGTCGGGCTGCTGGACGATACCTGGTGGCATCGGGCGTACTGGGTCATGAGCGAGGAGTTCATCGCGCACTGGAGCGGGTGGTGGAAGATCGGCAACACGGTGCCCTCCGGACGCATCCTCTCGTACGACGAGGCGTCCGTCTTCGGTTACGGCCGCAGCAAGTACGTCGGCGGGAACACCGGCCAGTGGCGCGGCGGGGAGACGTATCAACTCTTCGCGTGTGACCGAGGGCCCGCCGCCCGGGAACCGACACCGGCCCCGGCGAAGCCTGCTCCGAAGAATCCTCCGAAGAAGGGAACGAGGACGAAGCGGCCGGCGCGTCCGACCAGGAAGAACCGCTGGCAGGAACCCGTGCCATTCTACGTCAGGGCGATGGTCGTTGCCGGCGACGTCCTGTTCATCGCCGGCCCGTCCGAACGGATTGAGACGGAGGGGCAGGGCGAGGACGCTCTGAAACTGAAGGACGCCGAGGAATCGCTTGCCGCCTGGCAAGGCAAGAGGGGCGCCATGCTGTGGGCGGTCTCTGCCAAAGACGGGAAGAAACTCGGCCAGTGCCAACTTGCCGCGCCCCCTGTCTGGGATGGCATGGCCGCCGCCCACGGACGCCTTTTCCTTGCGACGGTCGACGGCCACGTGCTCTGTCTGGCCGGCAAGCCGTGAGCGCATGACGTGGCGCGGTGGTCTACCGGACCGCCGCGCGATTGAGCGCACTTCCCGCGCGGCGGCCTTCCCAGGCCGCCGCGAACGCTTACGGTGGCGCCGCTTGAGTAACCACCGCGCCCGGACGTCAAAGGACCTGCCTTGCCCGGATGTGAAAGGACCCGCCGCGCGACATGTGCGTATGGCGCGTAGGGGCGAGGCATGCCTCGCCCGGACGTCAAAGGACCCGCCGCGCCCGGATGTGAAAGGACCCGCCGCGCGACATGTGCGTATGGCGCGTAGGGGCGA
>CAZEBQ010000179.1:0-8646 GCA_964510295.1 uncultured Anaerolineales bacterium
CGTGCCACCCTCTTGGTGGCGCGTGGGACGCTCAACACGTACGGGGGCAAAGCACCCACCCTACAACTTCGCTCGGGGTGACACACAACAAACCGGCCTCTCGTCCATGCCCAAGGTTGCGTTGGCCGCCGCGCGCTGGTAGAATCGGTGCCTTGCAGATGCAGACCGCGAGAGCGGTCCCCCTGACACGGGTCACCGGATGGACCAACCGATGTCTCGACGAACCATCGCCACCATCGGCTGCCTGGCCGCGCTGGCGGCCGGTTGCTCCCCGGCGTACTACACGGCGGACGCCGACCGGGAAGTGTACGGCGTGGTGGCCGACAAGAATGCCGAGGCGCTCGGGCGCGTGCACGAGTTCACCGTCCGGCCGAACGTGGACCTGCCGGACATGCTGGATGCGGCGCAGTCGAAGCCGCGGATAGCGGCGCCTGTGGCGTCGGAGGAGCCGAAGCCTGCGGCCGAGGCCGACGGACCGGGCGTGGCCGCCTTCGAGCCGGTCGTGCCCGAGAACCTTCCTCCGCCCGTTCCTGAGCCGGGGCCCGACGCCGTCCGAGTGACCATGGCCGACGTGCTCCGCATCGCCGTCCGCGCCAGCCGCAACTACCAGACCGAGAAGGAGACGGTGTACCTGACGGCCCTGGCGCTGACGTTCGATCGTTACCTGTTCCGGCCGCACCCGTTCGCCACCGGCACGGTGGACTTTGCGAACCAGTTTGCCGACGGCCGTCAGCGTTCGTGGGACCCGACGGCGACGGTGGGCGTGACGCAGGCCCTGGCCGACGGTGCGGTCGTGGCCGGCAGCATCGGCATCACGGCCCTGAAGTACCTGAACCGCGAACTCGGCGACACGGTGGATTCGGCGTTGGACTTCAGCCTGACGCAGCCGCTGTGGCGCGGTGCCGGGCGCAAAATCGTCCAGGAAAACCTGCTCCAGGCCGAACGGAACACGGTCTACGCCGTCCGGTCCTTCGCGTGGTTCGAGCAGGAGTTCGCCGTCAGTATCGCCTCGCAGTACCTTCGTGTCCTGCAGCAGCGCGACGTGGTGTTGAACACCTGGAAGAGTTACCTGAGTCTGAAGCGCGGCCGCGAGCGGGCCGAGTGGCTCGCCAAGGCGGAGCGTCTGGCCGAGTTCGAGGTGGACGAGGCCCTTCAGGATGAACTGGCCGCCTACAACCGCTGGGTCGTCGAGCGCGAGAACTACACGAACGACCTCGACGCCTTCAAGATCACGCTCGGCATTCCGGTCACGACCGAGGTTGTGCTGGAACCGAGGGAACTCGCGCGGCTGAGCACCGCGGGGCTTCAGCAGCGCGACATCCATCTCGACAATGCCACCGCCAAGGCCCTGGCAACGCGGCTCGATCTGGCGAACACGCGCGACGGTCTCGAAGACGCCAACCGCCGCATCACGATCGCCGAAGACGGCCTGAAGGGCGACGTGGACCTGGTGGCCAGCATGGGCTATGCCTCGCGCGGGGACCGGCCGCAATCGGCCCGCATCGCGCTCGCCCGCGGGGATTACTCGATCGGGTTCGACATCGATCTGCCGGTGGACCGGCTCTCGGAGCGGAACGCCCTGCGCGACACGCAGGTCGCGCGCCAGGCGGCCGCCCGGGCACTCGACCTGGCAAGCGACAACGTGATCCTGGACGTACGGCGGGCCTGCCGCACCCTGGAACAGGCCCGCGAGAGTTACACGATCCAGAAGCGCAGCGTCACGCTGGCCGAGCGGCGCGTCGATTCCACGCAGATGCTGCTCCAGGCCGGGCGGGCGACGCAACGTAACGTGCTCGACGCCGAAGACGCGCTGCTGAGGACTCGCAACGCCCTCACCGGGGCGCTCGTCACGCACACGATCGCGGGGCTGGAGTTCGAGCGCGACGTCGGAACGCTGGTTGTCGATGAAGAGGGACAAATCCATGGGTGGATCCTTACCGATGACGGCGGCTGAGGGCGTCCGTTCGCAGGCCCGGCCGGCCGGGAAACGGTGGCTTCTGTTCGCCGGCCTGGGCGGTCTGGCGGCGCTCGTGGTCGCGGGACTCGGCCTTTGGGCGGTGCTGGGCAGCGCGGATTCCCAGGCGGGAGGCGCCGGTGAGACGGCCCGCGCCGTTCGCGACCGCCTCGTGGTCTCCATCACCGAGAGCGGCGAGATCGAGGCCAAGGAATCTGTGGACATCCGCTGCGAGGTCGAAGGCAGCAGCACCATCGTCTGGGTCGTCGAGGAAGGCAGCGTCGTCGAGAAGGGCGCCGAACTCGTTGAACTCGATTCGGCCGACCTCGAGGAGCACGTCCAGACCCAGGAGATGACCCACAATACCTCCAAGGCCGCTTTCGAGAAGGCCGACAAGGCCTACCTGATCGAGAAGAGCACCCGCGAGAGTCTGCTTTCAGTGGCGGCGCTCGACGTCAAGTTCAGCCTGGTCGACCTTCGCAAGTACCTCGGCACGCGGCTGGCCGACCACGTCATCGCCATGGAAGGCAAGACGGCGTTCGCCAAACTCGTGGACAACTCCGACCTGGGCGGCGACGCCCTCCAACAGAAACGCAAACTCCAGACCGACATCGACCTGGCCGACGAGAAACTCAAACGGGCCGCCAGCAAGGTCGAGTGGACAAGGAAACTCGAGAAACTCGGTTACGTCACGGGCAGCGAACTCGAGGCCGACGAACTCGCCGCCAAGACCGCCCAGGTCGATCTCGACCAGGCCCGGACCGCCCTCGACCTGTTCCTCAGATACGAGTTCCCGAAACTGGCCGAGAAGGCCTACACCGACTGGCTTGAGTTCAAGCACGAGTACGACCGCGTGGACGCCCGCACCCAGAGCGAACTCGACAGCGCCAAGGCCAGCCTCGACAACCAACGCAAGGCCCTGGCGCTCGAGGAGAAACGCCTTGAGAAGGTCCGCGACCAACTGGAGAAGACGACCATCCGCGCCCCGCAACCGGGCATGGTCGTCTTCGAGACGGGTCGCAGCCGCTGGGGCCAGGCGCCCCCCATGGAGGTTGGCTCCACCGTCGGGCACCGTATGGTGCTCATCAAGTTGCCCGACATGTCGGAGATGAACGTGAAGATGCGGCTGCACGAGTCGGTCGTCAAGCAGGCCTCCCTCGGCGCACCGGCCTACGTCACGATCGACGCCATGCCCAAGGACCGGCTGACCGGCAAGGTGACCAAGATCGGCGTCATGCCCGACCGGCAGCAGTGGTGGATGAACCCCGGCCTGAAGGCGTACCCGACCGACATCACGCTGGACTCCACGCCCCCCGGCCTGAAGCCCGGCATGAGCGCCCAGGTCGAGATCCTCATCGATGCGCGCGACGACATCCTCCAGGTGCCCATCTCCGCCGTCTACGTGGACAAGGGGTTCCAGGTGGTGTACCTCAAGACATCCGGCGGGCTCGCGACGCGGCGGGTGGCAGTGGGCCTGTCGAGCGACCAGGCCGTCGAGATCACCTCGGGTCTGGCCGAGGGCGACGAGGTCTACCTGTACAAGCCCGACGGGGCGCCGGAACTGGAGGTCTCGGAGGAAGAGGTCCAGGCGATGAAGGTAAAGAAGGAGTTCGAGCGCCAAGCCGCCGAGGCCGCAGCCAAGGCCAAGTCGGCCTTGCCCGCCTCGATCCCCGGCCTCGAGAACCTGACGCCCGAACAGGCCAAGGCCATGCGCGAGAAGTTCGAGAAGTTGCCGAAGGCCCAACGCGACGCCATCATGAAGCAACTCCAACAGGGCGGAGCAATGACGATGCCCGGCGGCGGTCCGAGGCAAGGTCCCGGCGGAGGCGGCCCCGCAGAACCCCGATCCGGCCGCCCAACGCCGACGCGACGAGGCGGAAGACCGCCCACCGGAAAGGCGGGAGACCGGCCATGAGCCTCGCCCAACTCCTCGACCTCACCAAGACCTACCACATGGGCGCCGACGTCGTCGTCGAGGCGCTGCGCGGCCTCGATCTGGAGATCGAGGAAGGCGAGTACATGGCCGTCATGGGGCCCTCCGGCTCCGGCAAGAGCACGCTGCTGAACCTGCTGGGGTGTCTCGACCGTCCGACGCGCGGCCGTTACGTGCTGGGGGGCCAGGACATCTCGCGTCTCTCGGACGCCGAACTGAGTGAGGTGCGCGGCCGGCGGATCGGGTTCGTCTTCCAGTCGTTCAACCTCATCCCGCAACTGTCGGCCCTCGACAACATCGAGGTGCCGCTGTTCTACCAGGGCGTCCACCGGCGCGAACGCAGGCGGCGCGGCCAGGAACTGGCTGAACGCGTCGGACTCGGCCCCAGGGCACGCCATAAGCCCATGGAACTCTCCGGCGGTGAGCAACAGCGGGTCGCCATCGCCCGGGCACTCTCGAACGACCCGCTCATCCTCCTGGCCGACGAACCCACCGGAAACCTCGACTCCAAGACCGGACAGGAAATCCTCGAGGTGTTCGACGACCTCTCGGGGCGCGGCCGGACGCTGGTCGTCGTCACTCACGACGAGGCCATCGCCAGCCGCACACACAGGACCGTACGGATGGCCGACGGGCGAATCGCCAGCCGCATCTCGAACTAAGGTACAGGACCACGGCAGCCCATGTTATCGTTCAAGACAGGCGAGATTCTGCGGCTGGGTGTGACGAACCTGTTTGTCCACCCGGCGCGCAGCATCCTGACGATGCTGGGCATTCTGTTCGGCGTCACCGCCGTCATCGCCACCCTGGCCGTCGTCGAGGGCATCAGCGAGAAGATGCAGGAAGAGGTCCTGAGGATGGGGGCCACCAACATCATCGTCGAGGCCGTCAAGCCCGCCGAGAGCGAATCGACCACACAGACCCAGCAGAGCGGCATGGCCCTCATCTACGGCCTCACGTACGAGGATGCCGAACGCATTCAGTCGAGCATCCAGGGGGCCGACGTCGTCGTTCCCGCCAGGCGCATCCCCGTCACGGCACGGTACCTCACGAGGCGGACCCGCGCCGAAGTCCTCGGCACCGTGCCCTGGTACAACGAGACCTACAGCGTTGACGTGGCGAGCGGACGGTGGCTGACCCCGTTGGACCAGCGGAAGGTGGACAACATCTGCGTGCTGGGCGCCGCCGTCGGCCGCAGGCTGTTTCCGAGAAGCGACCCGCTCGGAAAAAGCCTCTGGCTCGGGCCGTTCTCGTATCGCGTGGTGGGCGTGCTGGCTGCGCGCGGCAAGAGGACGGGCTCGGGGGGCGAGAACGAAGCGGATTACGACCGCACGATCTACATCCCCCTGACCGCCGCCAGCCGGCGATTCGGTGAGATGGTGGTCGACAGTTCCGCCGGCAGCCGCAGCTTCGAGCAGGTCGAACTGCACGAGATCACCGTCAAGGTGCCGACGGCCGAGGCGGTCCGACCGGCGGCCCGGATCATCGCGGGCCTGCTCGAAAGATTCCACGACCCGAGCAAGAAGGACTGGCTGGTGCGGGTGCCCCTGGAACGCCTTGAGGCCCTGGAGCGGACCAAGTGGCTGTTCGTCGTCCTCGGCGTCTCGATCGCCGCCATCAGCCTGCTCGTCGGCGGTATCGGCATCATGAACATCATGCTGGCCAGCGTCACGGAACGGACCCGCGAGATCGGCATCCGCCGCGCCATGGGCGCCAAACGACGCGACATCATCAGCCAGTTCCTCGTGGAGACGGTGGTCCTGTCGACGGTGGGCGGGGCCATCGGCGTGCCGGTCGGCGTAATGCTGGCCGTCGTGATTCCGCGGCTGCTCTCGAAGGCCGCCACCATGCTCGGCGTCGGCGGCGAGGCCGCCCTGACGAGCCTCTCGCGGACCATCGTGACGCCGAGCGCCGTCGTCCTCGCCCTCGGCACGAGCATCATCGTCGGCGTCGTCAGCGGCGTCTATCCCGCCTACCGCGCCGCCCACATGGACCCCATCCGGGCCCTGCGGCACGAGTAGGATGGCCGGCCACAGGGCGGCTGATTCCGTCCCTTGACGGGGTGACGCGGGTTGACCTCCCTGCGTATAATGGCGGGTGGCATGGTCATCCCGAAGGGTGACCATGTTCTCGGCAGTTGTAGAGGAGGTCTCGCATGCGCCGCGTGGGTGCAGAGCACCCACCCTGCGGCTGCGTATAATGCGGCCGGCCGCCTGTGACGGCGGCCATACCGGAGCCCGTAAGGAATGAACGAACGCGTCAAGCGGCTGCGGACCCAGAGCGTCGAGACGAGACCGTACCTCTCGTCCGAGCGGGCCGAACTCGTCACGGCCTTTTACAGGAGCGGCGAGATCGAGAAGGTCAGTGTCCCCGTCGGACGGGCCCTCGCCTTCCGCCACATCATCGAGCACCGGACCATCTACCTCGGCGACGGCGAACTGATCGTCGGCGAGCGGGGCCACGCACCCAAGGCCACGCCGACTTACCCGGAACTGTGCTGCCACAGCCTGGAGGACCTGCGGATTCTCGCCACGCGCGAGCGGACGCCTTTTGAGGTCAGCGACGAGGTCCGCCGCGTCTACGCCGACGAGATCATCCCGTTCTGGTCGGGCCGGACCATCCGCGAACGGCTGTTCGCACGGATGGCCGACGCGTGGCGCCAGGCCTTTGACGCCGGCGTCTTCACCGAGTTCATGGAACAGCGCGCCTTCGGCCACGCCATCCTCGACGACAAGATCTACCGGCACGGCTTTCTCGATTTCAAGGAGCGGATTGCGGCGCGCCGCCGCCGCCTCGACCGGCTGAACGACCCCCGCGCCTTCGACAAGGACGAGGAGTTGAAGGCCATGGCGATCTCGGCCGACGCCATCATCCGCTTCGCCGAACGCCACGCCGAGAAGGCACGCCAACTCGCCGACGCCGAGACCGACGCCGACCGCAAGGCCGAACTCGAGACCATCGCCGAGGTCTGCTCCCACGTGCCCGCCCACGCCCCGCGCACCTTCCACGAGGCGCTCCAGAGTTACTGGTTCGTCCACCTGGGGGTCGTCACGGAACTGAACACGTGGGATTCGTTCAACCCGGGCCGGCTCGACCAGCACCTCGCCCCGTTCTACGCCCGCGAGACGGCGGCCGCAGCGCTGACGCGCGAGGAGGCCATGGAACTGCTGGAGTGCTTCTGGATCAAGTTCAACAACCAGCCCGCACCGCCGAAGGTGGGCATCACCGAGGAGCAGAGCGGCACGTACCAGGACTTCGCCCTCATCAACACCGGCGGCGTCGGGCCCGACGGCTCCGACGCCGTCAACGAGGTCTCGTACCTGATCCTCGACGTGGCCGACGAGATGCAGTTAATGCAGCCATCGGCCTGCGTCCAACTGAGCGCCAAAACCCCCGACCGCTTCCTCGACCGCGCCTGCGAGGTCGTCCGCACCGGCCTCGGCCAGCCCTCCATGTTCAACACCGACACCATCGTCCGCGAGATGCTCTACGCCGGCAAAAGCCTGACCGACGCCCGCGCGGGCGGACCGAGCGGGTGCGTCACCGTCAGCGCCTTCGGCAAAGAGTCGTGCACACTCACCGGGTACGTCAACTGGCCGAAGGTCCTCGAACTCGCCTGCTACGGCGGCGTCGACCCGAACTCGGGCAACCCCGTCGGCCCCGACACCGGCGACCCGCGCACCTTCGGCTCCTTCGATGAGTTCTTCGAGGCCTACCGGCGGCAACTCGCCCATTTCGTCGACACCAAGATCGCCGGCAACAACCTCATCGAACGCCTCTACGCCACCACCATGCCCGCTCCCTACATGTCCATCCTCATGGACGACTGCATCGAGAAGGCACGCGATTACCACAACGGCGGCGCACGATACAACCCCACCTACATCCAGGGCGTCGGACTCGGCACACTCACCGATGCCCTCACCGCCGTCCGGTACCACGTCTACGATAAGAAGACCGTCTCGATGGCCGACCTGCTTGCGGCCATGGAGGCGAACTTCGACGGACGCGAAGACCTCCGCCGCGCACTCGCCCACGCCACCCCCGCCTACGGCAACGACGACGACTACGCCGACGAGGTGGCCGAACGCGTCTTCGCCGCCTACCACGACCTCCTCAACGGCCGGCCCAACACCAAGGGCGGCGTCTACCGCGTCAACCTCCTGCCCACCACCGTCCACATCTACTTCGGGGCGGTCACCGGGGCCCTGCCCAACGGACGGAAGGCCGGCGTGCCACTGTCCGAGGGCATCTCGCCCACCCAGGGCGCCGACGTGAAAGGACCGACGGCGGTCTTCAAGTCGGCCGCTCGCATCGACCACTCGCGAACCGGCGGCACGCTCCTGAACATGAAGTTCAGCCCCGCCGTCCTGGCCGGCGACGGCATCCGCAACCTCGCCGCGCTCGTCCGGGGCTACTTCCAACTCGACGGACACCACGTCCAGTTCAACGTGGTCGATGCCGACACGCTCCGCGCCGCCCAGGAAGAGCCCGAGGCCTACCGCAACCTCATCGTCCGCGTGGCCGGCTACAGCGACTACTTCGTCGACGTCGGCCGAGCCCTCCAGAACGAAATTATCTCGCGAACCGAGCACCAAACGCTGTAAAGTCCGCTCACATCGACCTTCGCGCCGTATGGCTCCGCGGATTCTGCGCGGTGGGTCTCAGCAGAGTCTGCGCGGTGGGTCTCCGGACCGCACGTGTTTAGCGTTGTCATTCTGAGGCCCGCTTGCGGGCCGAAGAATCTCGCTGTGGTCGT
>CAZEBQ010000180.1:0-8634 GCA_964510295.1 uncultured Anaerolineales bacterium
CTGGACTTCTACCGCCTGGACGTGAACTGGGCGGAGTTCATCGTCTTCGACCGCGAGTTTCCCTTCCTCGGCGGCGTTCAGCGGCAGGACGGCCATGCCCTTCGGCTTGGGCTTCTCGCCCGGCTTCTCGACGCCCCAGTCCTTGTCCGTGTGGTCGAGATCGCGCCTCGGGATCTCCGCGCCGAGGTCGCCGGTGTTGGGGTTGCCGTCGGCGTCCCGATCGCGAAAGACCGGCGCGCCGACGTACCGCGGCGACCAGACGTACTGCTCGTACACCTGGTCGGCCACGTCGGGTACGCCGGCCGTCCAAGGCCAATCCTGGTCGCGGTCCGACACCATACGGGCCCGGCCGCGTCCTGGGCTTGCCCGCCACCTGGCTATCTGGTATACCCCATACGCAAGGCGAGGGAGACTCGGTTGCCCATGACCCCATCCCGGGCGGCACGAGACGAGCAGGATGATGCGGCCTCGCCTCGTCGGCATGGGGCTTGGCGGGCAGGACGCTCACGGACGGGATGGGCGAGCAAGGACGGCGGATGGCGGACGGATCGATCGACGTGCCCGGGCTTGGCGAACTCAACCAGAGCGATGGATTCCGTCCGCTGAGCGCCTGCAGCGATGGCTGCTTCCGCGTCGGCCACGACGGCGTGAGGGCCGTCCTGGCCACGGGCGACGGCAAGGTAGAGTTCATCGCCTTCGAGGACCGCACGCTTGGGTATGTCCAGTCGGCCATGGGGTACCCCGCCTACTACCCCGTCCACCCGGTCGAGATCCGCAAGCCCGTCCAAGCGGTCCTGATGGACCTGGACGGCACGAGTGTACGCAGCGAGGCGTTCTGGATCCGGATCATCGAGCAGACAACGGCCAGCCTGCTGGGGGAGCCGGGCTTCCGGCTCCAGGAGAGCGACCTGCCGCACGTCTCCGGCCACAGCGTCTCCGAACACCTCCAGTACTGCATCGACAAGTACTGCCCGGGCAGGACGGTGGAGGAGGCCCGCGGGCACTACTTCGATCACACGCACCGTGAAATGGCCGAGATTCTGGCCGGTCGGGGCCGGGCCGGCGCCTTCCAGCCCAGCCCGGGGCTGAAGGAGTTCCTGCTCGCGCTCGTGCGCGAGGGCATCCGGATCGGCCTGGTGACCTCGGGGCTCCACGAGAAGGCCTGGCCGGAGATCGTCTCGGCGTTCCGCGCGCTCCAGATGGGCGACCCGGTGGAGTTCTACGACGCCGTCATCACGGCGGGGTTTCCGATGCGGAAGGGCGTGGGGCCCGGCACGCTCGGCGAACTGTCGCCCAAGCCACACCCCTGGCTGTACGCGGAGGTCTGCCGCGTCGGGCTGGGCATTCCGTTCGAGCAGCGCCACCACGTGGTGGGCATCGAGGACAGCGGCGCCGGCGTCTGCGCCATTCGCCTCGCCGGCTTCGCGGCGATCGGCGTGAGCGGCGGCAACATCGTCGAAAGCGGCACCCGGGCGCTGTGCAGCCATTTCTGCCGGGGCTTCAACGACATTCTGAAGATCATCCTATAGCCGGGGCGTTAGCCGGCTGCCCGATGAGAGGACCCTATGATGAACACGCCCAGCGACCCGCTGCGGCCCCAGTGCCACTTCATCTCCAATACCCACTGGGACCGCGAGTGGCGGTACTCCATGCAGCGAACGCGCTATATGCTGGTGTACATGCTGGACATGCTGCTTGACATCCTGGAGAAGGAGCCGGGCTTCCGGTCGTTTCACCTGGACTCGCAGTCCGTGCCTGTCCAGGACTACCTCGAGATTCGCCCGGACCGGGCGGAGCGGATCCGCAAGCACGTCCGGGACAAGCGGCTGCTGGTCGGCCCGTGGTTCGTCTTGCCGGACGAGTTCTGCGTGGGCGGCGAGTCGTTGATACGGAACCTTCTCCTGGGGCATCGGATCGCCAAGGGCTTGGGACACGTCAGCAAGACCGGGTACTCTCCGTTCTCGTGGGGGCAGATCTCGCAGATGCCGCAGATCTACCGCGGGTTCGGCATCCCGATGGCCGCCTTCTATCGTGGGGTCAACACGCTGGTCTCGCCCAACTCGGAGTTTCTCTGGGAAGGCCCGGACGGTTCCCGGCTGGTGGGGTCGCGCCTCGCGCAGCGCCCCCGTTACAACGTGTGGTACGTCATCCAGCGGCCGGTCTATTGGGGCATGGCCGATGAGAACTACCGCAAGGTGGCCTGGGGGGCCGGGCACGGGCCGTTCCGGTTTGCCGATCCGCTCCTGACCGACGTGGACGCGCAGTACGCCCACCCGAGGTTCGCCTACCACGCAGAGGAGGTGCCCGCGCGGTCGCGTCAGGCCCTGGCGGAGCAGGACGGCGAGTGGACGACCCCTCACCGCTTCTGGTCGGCCGGTCACGACTCTTCCTGCCCGGACATCCGCGAGGCGCGGATGATCGCCGACTGCGATGCCGCCCTGGCGGACGAAGCGGACGTCTTCCACAGCACGTTCGAGGACTTCCAGCGCGCGGTCTGCGAGAGCGTGGACCCGGACCATCTGCCCGTGATCCGGGGCGAGATGAGGCACTACCACACGCCCGGAAGCAGTTCGGCGCTGTACGGCTGGATCACCTCGGCCCGCACCGACATCAAGCAGGACAACTACGTCACGGAGCGAGCCCTGGGGGTCTATGCGGAGCCCCTGGCGGTGTTCGCATCGCTGCTGGGCGCCCCGTTCCCGCGGGGCTTCCTGGACGGCGCGTGGAACTGGCTTCTCCAGAACCACGGCCACGATTCCATCGGCGGGTGCAGCCGCGACATCGTGCCCGATGACATGCGCTTCCGTTCCCGGCAGGCGCGCGAGATCAGTGCGTGTGTGATGGAGCGGGCCCTGATGGACATCGCCGGCGCGATCGACCTGTCGGCCCGGTCTCCGGAGGACGTCGCCGTCGTGGCCTGGAACCCGACCCCCCAGCGGCGGACGGAAGTGGTTGAACTCACCCTCGACGTGCCCGCCGAACTGGAGGCGGAGGACTTCGACATGGTCGACGAGGCGGGCAACGTCGCCGCCACGCAGAAACTCGGGGAGCGGCCCAAGTACACGATCGTGCAGTCGCCCAACGACTGCGCCAACATGATGCAGATGCGACGCCACCGCCTCCACGCCCAACTGCCGGACGTGCCGCCGACGGGATACCGCACGTTCTTCGTCAAGCCGCTTGCCAAGAAGGTTCGGCGCGCCAAGCGAACGATGCGCACCGCCCCGCAGACCATGGAGAACGAGCATCTGGCCGTCACCGTCCAGTCCAACGGGGCCCTGACCGTGACGCACAAGGCCACGGGGCGCGTCTGGACGGACATGGGGTACTTCCGCGACACCAGTGAGATCGGCAACCCATGGGAGCGCCACCCGGTCGCCAGCGACGCCCTCTTCACCACGCTGGGCGCCAGGGCCGCCGTCTCGGTCGTCCGCGACGGCGAGTTGGTGACGTCCCTGCGCGTGGAGATCGACTGGGCCCTGCCGCGGGGCCGGTCCGAGGATGAGACGCAGCGTCATCCAGACCACGTGCCCTATCCAATCGTCAACACGGTCACCCTGCGCCGGGGCCAGCCGTGGGTCGAGATCGTCACCGAACTGGACAACACCGCTGAGGACCACTACCTCCAGGTCTCCTTCCCGACCGGCGTGAAGGCGGACCATGTGACCGCCCAGACGCCGTTCGACGTCGTCACGCGCCCGATCGCCCGGCCGGATCCCGCGCCGTTCGGCGAGGATCCGCAGACCGAACACCCGATGGACCGGTTCGTGGACATCCGCGACGGCGAGGCCGGCGTCGCCCTGCTGAACGAGGGACTGAAGGCCTACGAGGCCCACGAGGACGAGCCCCATACCCTCAGCCTGACGCTGCTGCGATGCTTCCCGTTGCGAATCTGCATAACGAACCTGGAGATGACCAACTTCGGCGAGTTGGACAACGGGTCGCAGTGCCTGGGGCCACACCGGTTCCGCTACGCGCTGCTTCCGCATGAGGGCGACGGGCATGCCGCCGGGCTCTGGCAGCATGCCGAGCGATTCTGTCACGGCCTTCGCGTCGTCCAGATCGGGCCGACGCCTCACGGCAGCCAGCCGCTGGCCAAGTCGTTCCTGGAAGTGGAGCCCGACGGCCTGCACGTCAGCGGGGTCAAGCAGAGCGAGAGCGGCCGGGGATGGATCGTCCGGCTGTTCAACCCGTCCGAACGGACGGTCAACGGCCGGTTGCGCCTCAACGGGGGGTTCGCCGGCCCGCGGGTGACCCAGTCGCCCGTCGAGCGGATCCGGGCGTCGTTTGCCCTGCCGGCCGAACGCGGTGCCCGCTGGCCCGTGGCACGGATGGTCAGCCTGGAGGAAGTCCCCGAGGCCGAACTGGCCGTCGACCCGGAAGGCTGGGTCGCCTTCGAGATCGCCGCAAAGAAGATCCTGACGATCGAGTTCCCCGCGGAAGACGCAGCACCGTGACGCTTCTGGCGGGGCACGGGGCCGCTGCATCTCGGGAAGACCGAGTACAGGCGCGGCCTCTACTGCCACGCGCCCAGCCTCCTGGCGGTGCGGCTGCCGTCGCCCGGCAAGACCTTCACGGCCACGGCCGGCATCGACACCAACGACCAGACGTCCGGCGGCCGGGGGAGTGTCGTCTTCGCCGTGAAGGTCGCGGGCAAGGAGGCCTTCAAGTCCGGCGTGGTCCGCGAAGGCATGCCGCCGCTGGAGGTGAGCGCCGACCTGCGGGGCGAGGCGACCTTCATGCTTCAGATCGGCGACGCGGGCGACGGCATGATCCAGGTCTTCCGCCGGGCCGAGAGCCCGTACGAGTCGGCCCGCCTGAGGCTCCGGGGCCTGGCGGCCGAGGCGCGCTATGCGTTCGCCGACCTCGACACGGGCAGAACCACGGAAGCCACCGGGAAGGAACTGGCGGAGAAGGGCCTGCCGCTGGCGATCGAGGCCCCGCGCACGGCGGCGGTCCTCATGTACAAGCAGTTGCCGTAAGGGATCGCGTCTGACCCGCCCCCGGCGAGCGGGACTGACCCACTCACTGACCCACACCGGCCTTTACAGACCGAAAAACGGCTATGAGGGCTTACGGTGGCGTCCCCAGGAGGATTCGAACCTCCAACCTTTGGCTCCGGAGGCCAACGCTCTATCCAATTGAGCTATGGGGACGATGCCGGAGGGGCATTCTACACGCCGGAGCGACCGTGTCAACGCCCTTCAAGTTCCTCGTCGTCGTCGGCAAGGATGGGTCCGGCGTCCGGCGGGGCGTGCAGGTTGAGGTCGGCCGGCGGCTCGGCTTCCCGCAGAAAGACCCGGAACGCCGTGCCGCGCCCCGCTTCGCTGGTCACCTCGACCCAGCCGCCGTGGTCCTTGACGATGCCGTAGACCATGGCCAGGCCCATGCCGGTCCCTTTGCCCTGGGGCTTGGTCGTGTAGAACGGCTCGAAGACGCGGCCGCGCGTCGCTACGGGAATGCCGCAGCCGGTGTCCTCGACGCTGAGCACGACGTACCGTCCGGGCTGGGCGCCGGGCCGGCGGTCGCAGTCCTCGGCACGGACATCGACGGTTTGGGTGATAAAGGACAGGTTCCCGCCGTCGGGCATGGCGTCGCGCGCGTTCATGGCGAGGTTCAGGACCACCTGTTCCATCTGGACGGGGTCCCCCCGGACGAAGGCCTGCTCGTCGCAGAACCGGGTGCCGACGTGAACGCGCGAGTCGAGAGACCGGCTGAGCAACCGCACGCTCGTCTCGACGGTGGCGTTCAGGTCCACCGCGGCGTCCTGCCGCTTTCCGCGCCGTGCGAACCCGAGGAGTTGACTGGTCAGTTCGGTTGCCCGCTGTGCCGCGCCTTCGATCAGGTCGGCCGCCTCGCGGACGTCGTCGGGCGACGGGTTCTCGGTCTTGAGCAGATCGGCGTGGCAGAGGATGCCGGTCATCAGGTTGCTGAAATCGTGGGCGATGCCGCCGGCCAGTTGGCCGACGGCCTCCATCTTCAGCGCCTGGCGCAGGTCCTCCTCGAGGCGGGTCCGCTCGGTGACGTCGCGGATGATGGCCAGGCCGGCCGGCCGGCCTTCCCAATCGATCCGCTTGACCAGGATCTCGATGAGGGCAAGGGTTCCGTCGGCGCGTTGGGCTCGGCGTCCGCGGTCGGTATGGCTTTCGGCCCGTCCTTCGAGGACGCTCCGGATGTGCGCGAAGACTCCCTCACGGTCGTCCGGATGGATGAACTCGGTGATCGGCGTGCCGAGAACGTCCTTCAGGTCCATGCGATGGATGTCGGCGAAGGCCTGGTTGGCGCCGGCGATGCGGCCGTCACAGATCACGACGATGCCGTCGAGACTCTGCTCGAACAGGACGCGGTAGTTCTCCTCGGACCGGCGTAGCGCCTCTTCGGCGTGTTTGCGGTCCTCAATATTGCGAAGGACCGCCAGGATACGGTCGCGGCCGCCGATCGCGGCGCGCCTCAGGCTGATCTCAACCCAGAACCGCCGACCGTTTCGGTCTGTTGCGAGCCATTCGAACAGTTGGGGTCCCTGGTCGGCGGCCCGCCGGAGCCAGCGTGTCTGGTCCTCGTAGGAGTACGGCGGGTCGGCGGCCTGCCGGAACTGCTCGTTCATCCGGTCGATCTCTTCGTGCGTGTAGCCGTACACGTCGATCGCCTTCTGATTGAAATCGACCACGTCGCCGGTTTCGATGTCGTGGACGAACAGCACGTCGCCCGCCGCATTGAAGATGGCGCGGTAGTTCTCCTCGGACCGGCGTAGCGCCTCTTCGGCTCGCCTACGTTCCGTGATGTCGTGACCGGTCGCCTGGAACTCAACCAGGCGACCCTGATCGTCGAAGATGCCACGGTTGATCCAGTGCATCCAGCAGACCTCGCCGTCAGGCAGCATTACCCGATGCTCTTGCTCTGCCACGGGCCCCTCGGGCGTGATCGAGGCCAAGTGCTTGACCACTTCGCGGCGGTCCTCGTCGGGGATGAAAGGCAGGAAGTTCGCCCCGGTCGACTCCTCCGGGGTGGTGCCGAAGTATCGACAATAAGCCTCGTTGGCAAACGTGAGCGTGCAGTCGGGAAGGAAACGCACGACCATTTCCGTCTGCGTCTCGACGACCGCCCGGTAGCGGGCCTCGCTCTCGCGCAAGGCATCCTCGACTCGCTTGCGGTCCGTGACATCCTTGACGTGCTCAATGGCGCCGACGATCTCTCCCTCGGCGTCCCTGAGTGGGAAGACCGTCAGTTCAACCCACCGGCCCGTGCCCCCGGCCAAGGGGACGAACACGACCCCGCTGAGCACGTTGCCGGTTTCCATCGTTTTGATGGCCACACACCAGGGGCAGGGCTCGTCCCGGTTATGGAATGCCCGGTAACATTTCTTGCCGACCAGGGGCATCTCGTTGGCGAACATCTGCTCCATCCAGCGGTTGACCCGCAGAAGCGTGAGGTCGCGGTCGCGGACGGTGATGCCGTCCTGGATGCCGTTGAACACGTCGCGCAGGAACTGCTCGTTCTCGCGGAGGACCTGTTCGGCTCGCCTGCGTTCGGTGATGTCGCGGACGACCTCGACGGCGCCGACGACCTGGCCGCCGTCCCCAAAAACCGGGTACCCGCCGACATGCCACACGCTGGCGTCGGGCGTGGTGATTTCGGTTTCCGCGGGCGAGCCGGTATCCAACGCCTTTCGTACCGGACACCCGTCGCACACCTGCTCGCGTCCGTGCCAGATCTCATAGCACATGCGGCCGACGAGTTGATCGAGCGTCAGGCCGGACGACTCGGCGGCCGCGCGGTTTGCCCAGACGATGCCCATGTCACGGTCGTGATAGATCACCTCTTCGGACACACTGCTGAGGATAAGGGATTTTTCCTCGGAGGCTTTTCGCAGCGCCTCCTCGGCCTCCGAAGCGCGGGCCTCGCGCTGTCTCAGGTCGGCAACCTGCAGGCGGAGGTCCGCCAGTTCCTCGGCCAGTTGAGCCTTGGTTTTCCGCTCGTCCTTCACGGCATCCTCCCCGACCGCGCAGCGCCGCCGACAAAGAGGGCAAGCAGCCGCTTCGGCAACGAGGCTGCCGCCCCCCGACTACCCGGACTCGATGGCTGCGGCGAACGTCTAGACCAGTCCCAGCAGGATCTCCGTCAGACGCTGGTCGATCTGCTCATAGAGGAGTTTACGTTTGGCGAGTTTGTCCGGATCGAATTTGGCACTGCGGAGTTTGCCGGCGCCGGCGGCCGAGTAGGAACCGAGCAGTCTGGCCCAACTCGCGCCGCCCGTGCGCTCGAGTTGCTCGAGCATCTGGCACAGCGTCGCGTCGGCGTCCGCCTGGTCGGCCTTGATCTCATACGCCTTGTAGGCCCGCATGCACCGCTCGACGAAGTCCCACGGGTCGGCCTCGGTCCGGTACGGGTGAGCGTCGAACGACTTCGTGCCGCTGTACCCGTAGTCCTTGAGGAGTTTGACGACCAGAAGGGCCTCCTTGGGGTTGTCGCAGCCGAAACTCATGTCCTGGTCGTAGCGGAGGGGCTTCTGGCCGTTGAGGTGGATATCGACGAGTTTGCCCGCCTCCAGACACTGGGCGAACTCGTGGAGCGGGTTGAGGCCCGCCATCTTGATGTGGGCCGTCTCGGGGTTCACGCCCACCATCTCCGGATGGT
>CAZEBQ010000181.1:0-8614 GCA_964510295.1 uncultured Anaerolineales bacterium
AGGTCGTTCCGGCGCCGATGGTGCTGGCGCCGGTGTGTGTCGAGGCGCCGGTGATGCGGACGTCCTGGTTGATGTTGAGGTCCGTGGCGCCGCCGAGGTTGTGGATGATGCCTCCGCCGACCGTCAGGAGGCGGGTGCCTCCGGCGAGGTTGATCGTGGTGGCGGTTCCGGCGAGCGGTTGGGTGATGCTTGCCTTATCGGTCCATTCGGCGCCGATCTGCGTCAGGTTGTTGTTCAGGGTCAGCGTCCCGCCGTAGCCTTCCTTTGCGATCATGATGCCCGTGGCGCCCTGGGCCCCGACGGCGTTGCTGTTGTCGGTCCAGTTGACGTCGGCGAGCAGGGCCACTGCACCGCCGTCCTGCAGGGTCATCGTGCCGGGCGTGAAGGTGGCGTCGCGAATCGCGATCACGCCGCCCGGATTGACGTTGATGCCGTCGCCGCCGACGCCGGCTTTGGCGATGATAAACACGCCGCCGCCGTTCACGTCCACCGTGCTCGACAGGGTCGCCGGCTCGTTAACCTGAACCCAGGCGCTCACGTTGACGTGGGTCTGGAGGTCGCCGACCACCTGGGTCCTGCGACTGCCGGTCACGGTCAGGGCGCCGGGTCCGGTCACGTCGCCGATGTAGGCGCGGTAATCGGTGTCGTTCTGTGTGACGGTGGCGCCGGCGGCAGGGGTGAGGACGTCGGCCAGGATCTGTGCCCCTTCGCCTGTTTCGAGGGCGATTTCCGAGCCGTCTCCCGGCCGGACGTTGGCGAAGTGTGCCAGGGACATGCCGGCACGGTCGTCGCCGCGTTCGGCCCGCAGCCGTGCATCGATACCGGCAAAGCCGTCATCGGCGACGGCGATAGCGGCTTCGAGTTTGTTCACGTTGGTGGGGGTGAGCGTTCCGGGCTCGTCGACGTAAAGGAGGAGGCGGTTGTTGTGCATGAGCCGGATGGTGAGGCCGTCGATCGTGTCCGGTCCGCCCCAACCGTTGTCGCCGGCCAGGTCGGTCTCCTCTCTGCCCCAATAGAGGTGCACGTCGTCACCAGCGCCGGTGCCGCGCTCGGCAATGATCGTTCCCTCGCCCGGATCGCAGTTGATGGCCGTCTCGTTGTTGTTGAGTTTCAGGTTGAGCGTGTGACCGTTCAGGTCGAAGGCGAATCCCGACGGAATGTACTGGCGGTCGGCGGTTGGGCCCGTATGGGTGGTCTCGGAGGACAGGATCCTGAGTTCATCGGTGAACGTCTCGGCAACGAAGACGTCGGCGTTGAGTTGGCCGATGAGACGGTAGTGCCCGCCGCCGTCGATGTTGAGGCCGGCGGGGCCGGTCACGTCGGCGATGTAGCAGGACCACGCGCCGCTGCCGTCGCGGTTCTGGACGGTGGCCACGGTGCCGTTGACGGTCAGGTTGGCGATGACGGCGCCGCTGTCGCGACGGAGGTCAAGTGTCGCGTTGGGCTCGAGGATCACGTTCGAGAAGTAGGCAAACCCATCGTTGTTGCCGGTGCCGAAGGTTTCGGAATGGATCTCGGCATCGCTGGTGACGTGGATCTCTGCGGCGATGTCGTTCATGACCACATCGGCGGGCCCGGTCGCGTCGGCCCGCTGGGCGCGACCGCGGATGAAGCGGCCGCCTCCGAGTTCGATCTCGACGCCCGGGCCCACGCCCATGCCGCCGTCCTGGCCGGAGAAAACGTTCATCTGGGCCTCTGCCGCCGTGACGACGATCTTGCCGTCCACCGGGTCGCCCATGACGTCGGTCCAGCCTCGCTCCTGGACGATGGTCAGGTCGGAGGCGACGGGTCCGAAGAGGCGGACGACCAGATCGCCGTTCGCGCCGGCGACGGCCGAGTCGCCGAAGGCAAGGGTGGCCGGGCCGTTCAGCGCGGTGGCATTGTAGAGGGCGAAGTCGTCGCGGGTGATCCTGGCCGTGCCCTCGACGGCGATGTCCATCCGCAGGGCGTCGCGGTCCATCGTCAGCCGCCGCAGGAAGACGTAGGCGCCGTCGCGGAGCGTGACGTTCCTGAGGTGATAACCTTCCTGGGCCGTCTGGCTGTGACCGCCCTGGAACTCGTGATGGTCCACGATGAACGTCTCGAGTTCGGCGGTCCCGGCCGCCGGCGTGAAGGGGTCCCCGGGCCCGCCGATGAACTCGATAGCCTGGTCGATATCGCGCACCGATGCCGGATCGCCGGGGTTCTTGAGGTTCCACTCGATGCGTGCGCCGTTCTCGACCTTGTGGACGGTGCCCATGGTGCCGGCGGCGAACTGGGCGGTGTAATCGTTGTTGGCGGAGGTCTGGAACTCAAGGTTGGCGCCGCCGCGGACGATGACCTCGCCGTTCAAGTCGAGCGTAATGGCCGCCTCGGTGCTGTTGTAATCCGTGATGCCGAACGTCATCCGGCCGGCGAGAACCTCGAGGTCGCCGAGGGTGTAGGCGCCCGTGTTGCGGAGGTAGAGGTGCCCGTTGGCAGGCTGCTTGAAGAAGGTGGCCGTGCCGCCGTCCTGCGGCAGGAACGGCTCCGTTCCCGGCTCGTAGCCGACGAGAAGTTTCGCACGGCTGCCATCGTTGCCGAGGTCGTCGGAGAGGTCGATGTCGGTGTTGACGGTCAGGGTATCGCCCTCGGCTGCGGAGAAGCGAACGGTCTCCACGCGGCCGTCCTTGATGGTGTCGTGGATTCTGAAGGCCCAGGGGCTCGGCGCGCTCCACTGCTGCATGGTCATGCTCTCGTTGGCCGGCGTGGTGATGACGGAGCCCTCGGCCAGGAAGATGCCGTCGTCGGCCCGGCCAATGCCGCAAATGATGTTGATGGCCTTGTCCACGGGCAGGTTCAAGTCGGTCTGCCAGTGGAAGATGTCGTGATCCGCGATGAGCCACGTTCCGTCGTCCCAGGTGAAGGTGGCGCCGCTCCTGAGTTGGTTCTCGTGGCTGAACCGCACGTAGCCACCCGGTTTGATGTCGAACGTGCCGTGCTGGGCGTCGTGCTCCAGCCACAGGACGCCGCTGTCGCCGACCTCAACGGTGGCGCCCGCCTGCACGAAGTTCCGGTTGTTCGCGTCGAGGTGCATGGCGCCGTTCTGGAGGGCGACGGTCTTGCCGGCGGGCAGCATGTTCGTCTGGTTGGCGAACGCCAGGATCCGGTTGTCCATGTCGCCCGGGTCGGCGCCGGCGGGGGCCTTGCCGATACGCACCAGCCGGGTGGCGGTGCCCTGGACGCCGTCCTGGAGGGTCATCAGCGTGCCGTCGCCGGTGAAGGTAACCTCGTTCGTGGAGTTGAAGGTTGCGTTGGCGAAGACCTGGTCGCGGCGCAGGTGGACGTGGAATCCGGCCGGGGCGCCGTCGAGACATTCGGCCAGCGTCCCGGTGAAAGCGCCCGCGGCGCTGAATACGCCGTCGAACAGGGCGCCTTGATAGACGCCCTGGTACGCCGGGCCGCTGCCCAGGTCGCCGGCGCCGTTGGGGCCGAGACCGGGATACGTGCCGGTCATACTCGTGACGCCGAGCCAGAGGTTGGCGGCGCCCATCAGGGCATAGGTGGGGTGGATGGCCGGGGTGGCCGGGTCGAGCACCATGACCGCGTTGTCCTGGAGCGTGACGTTGGTGCCCCAGACGGCCCCGGTCGTGTCGGTGCCGCCAACGGCGCCCCACGACTCGACCGTGACGGCGCCGGGGAAGCCCTTGCCGGCCGTCTGGTCGGCATTCAGGCTCAGCAACCCGCCCTCCTCGACGGTTATCGTGTTTCCGGGCCCCAAGGCGTTGACGCTGTTGGCGCTGAGCCGGCTGTTGCCGAGGATGCGGATCAGGGTCATGTTGGCCACCGAGCCCCCGATGTCAACCATGCCGCCGACATTCATCCCGGCGGCGCCCGTAACGGTCGTGTTCAGGACCAGGGTGTAGCCGTCCGCCGTGGCGGTCGTGAGGGTCTCGCCGGCGGCAACGTCGACGGTGCCCGTCAGTGCCACGGCGACGTTCTCGGCCGTGCCGCCGCAGGCCCCCCTGGCCTCGATGGTGACGGCGGCGTCGATGTCGAAATCGGTGCCGACGTCAACGTTGCCGTTCTTGCTTGAGAAGACGAGGGCGGCGGGATTCAGCACGTGGACGCTCGCGCCGCCAAGCGGGTCCAGGCCCAGGTTCTCGCCGACGATACCGAGGGCGCCGTCGCCGACCTGGAAGGTGACCTCGTCGGCGTCGCCGGCGAGGGTCGTCTCGTTGAGGACAAGGGCGTCGCCGCCCGTCTTCAGGGCGATGAGGCCGGCCTGGCCCTGGTCGTCAAGTTGGCCGAGGCGCAGTTCGCCCGGGGTGTCGAACGCGTAGTTGCCGGCGCCATTGGCACCGAAGATCGTCTGCTGGAAGCCAATGAAGTCCTCGTTGGGGGCAAGGGTTGTCAGCGTCACGCCCTTGTCGAGGGTCAGGCTGCGGAGAACGGCCGAGCCGGCGGTCTCGATGGTGCCGCTGGCCGTCGCGGCGACGTCGTTGGGGAACATGGCGACGGCGGCCACCGGCCCCATGGCAAGCGTATCCTTCTCCGCGTTGTAGTTGCCCAGGACGTCATTGGCCGACAACGCGCCGTCATGGATGCGTACTCTGAAGACGCTGCCGCTGAAGTACTGGGCGCTCGGGTTCCCGGCCGCATCGTTGTTCTGGGTGCCGATATTGATCGGGCAATCAACATGCGTGTTCAGCGAGAGCGGGTCCCTGACGCTCTCCTCGACGCCGTTCACGTAGACCCTGGCGGCGGTGCCGTCGTAGGTGTAGGCGATGTGCCACCACTGGCCGGCGGCAGGGGCGGGTGAATGGGCGCCCCAGAAGCCCATGTCGGACGAGTCTCCTCCCCAGTGGCCCACGGCGCCCCACCGGGCATCGTTGCCGTAGTTCAGGCTCATGTTGGTGCCGTCCGGGCCGCCGCGATGTGCCCAGGCGACAACCGTTTCTTCGGCGACGATGGAGGGGTTAAGGGCCCAGATCTCGATCGAGCGTTGGCCGGCCCCTTCAAGGCTGTCCGGCGCAAGGGGTCCCTGGAACCAGTCGTTGCCGTCGAGGGTGACGCCGGACACGCCGGTGCCCGCGACGTTGGTTTGCCATTGGGGATCGCCGTTTGCGGTGAAATCGGCCAGCGTTCCGTTGTTCGCCCAGACGCCGGTTCCCGGCGTGAATGCGGCGGCGTCGAGGTTCACGAATCGGGTTCCGGCCCAGGTGATTCCGCCCTCGGCGTGCAGGACGAGTCTTCCGCCGTTGAGGGCGACGGCGGCGGTGCCGAGCGACGAGGTGCCCCCTTTGCCGCTGATGTCCAACGTGCCACCGTTGACGGCCACAGTGCCGGCGATGTTGCTGGGTGCGGCGGTGTCGGCGTGTGAGAAGGTGAGTTTCCCGGCGGCGCCAACGGTCGCGGCCAGGTTGACGGTCCCGCCGGCGCCGACGCGTCCGGTGAAGGCGAGTTCGCCCCCGTCGGCGTTCAGCGTCAAGGCGCCGCCGGGCGTGGGATGGGTAACGGTGGTGAAGGACGCCTTGCCGGCGCCCGTCTTGGTCAGGGTGTGGTTGATCGCGCCGACCGTGAGGGGGCCGGCGGTCATGTCCACGGTGTTGTTGAGGGTGACGACGCCGGGGGTTGTGTCGTCGAAGGCGGTGCTGGTAAACGCGAGGCTGTCGTTCAATTCCCCGCCGCCGACGGCGTTCAGCGTGGCGCCGCCGTGCAGTCTCAGGTCGCCCAGGTTCGCCAGGCCGGTGGGGTTGATGGACGAGTTGCCTTTGACGGTCACGTTGTTGCCCATCTGCGCGACGGGTGCGGCGTCGGCGCCCAGGGCGAGACTGTCGGTAATCTCCTGGTCGGTCAGTTCGCGGTCGTAGATGCGGAAATCGTTCCAGGAGGCGTTGGCGGTGTTGTCGGGCCACTGGGAGCGGCCCAGCCAGTTGTTGACGTCGCTGACGTTCGACAGATCGTAGGGCGTGTTGCAGGTCCCTTGATAGACGCCGTCCTTGTAGAGATTAATCTGGGTCTCGCCGGCGGGTCCGCCGTCGTCGTCAACGGTCATGACGATGTGGAATTCCTGCCCGAGGGTATACGGGGCCATGGTGTCGTCGACGCTGTTTTCCGTCCCGATCTTGATTCCGGCCCGGTCCAGGTTGATGTCCGTCCCGCGGGTCCAGGACATGACGATGTAGTTGTCGGCGTTCGCTCCGAAATCAAAGATGCGCGACCAGTTCTGAACGCTGTGTTGGGTGGCCCAGGTCTCGATGGTGGCGTCGGTCAGGCCCGAGACGAGTCCGTCGGCCAGTTCGACGTAATCGGACGTATCCCTGGCGCCGCCGGTGAGTGTGACCCGGCCACCGGCAACCGTTCCGCCGGTCGCAGGATTTCCGTCAAGGTCAACGAGGGTGCCGCCTGCGCCGCCAACGGAATCGACCAGCGTGGTCCAGGCCCCGCCGGTCTCGCTGAAACTCCAGCGGTGGATCAGGCCCGGGGCAAAGGCCGCGGGGCTGGTTGCCGTCAGGATGCCGCCGTCGAGCACGATCTCGGTGCTTCCAAGCGAGGCGCCGCCGGCCACGTCGAGGACCAGGCCCGTGGTGCCCGGGTTGGCCTGAATGCCGGCCGAGATCTCGGTGGCGCCTACCGAGAGCGCATCTTGTTCGATCCGGGCGGCGCTGCCCGGTGCACCAAGCCAAAGGGTGCCGTTCCCGATCCTCATCTGTATGCTGAAGGTGACTGTACCCATCCGTTCTGCCCCGGGCAACGGCGTGTCCGCAGAGAGCGGATTCCGCTAAGGTGGGCGACAGCGTGCAGGATGACCTGCTCCAACGGGTCGTCCGGACGTCCGGGCTCCCTTGCCCGTCAGGCGTAACGTGTGTAGACGGAACCGCCTGCGCGCTCGCTCCTCTCGCCCTGGTGAGGCTCTGAGGGCCAAGGAAATACACCCTATGTTTCGGCAAAGTCAAACCGAACGGGCCCTTTGCGGTGTGGGCGTTTGGGTGGATGGGGTGAGGGGAGCGCTGCAGCCCGAGTGCCCGCAGGAAATCTCTCGTTATCCGTGTCCAGCCGTAGGATGGGTGCTCTGCACCCACGCGGCGCAGGCGAGACCCGCTCTGTCGTGGCCTCACGCGCCATCGAGCCGGGACCGGAAACTCCCGGTCACCTTCCCCACCGTGGCCTCGAACACCCGGGAGCCGCAGGGTGGGTGCTCCGGGCATTTTCGCCGTTTTTGATAGCGCCAGGGCCGATTTTGGGGGCCGGAGATTGTTAGAGTTCTAACGAAATTTGGAGGTGCGGGCGATGGCTGTAAGTCCTTGTTACAAAAGACGTTACGTCATCTCGCTCGTTGGGTTGCTTCGCCCGTCGGATCGCGCCAAGATGCCGGAATAAGGCGCGTTTTTGCGGCACAAATGCCGCATGCGACTCGACGTTTTGTATACTTCAGTATCGATTGAGGTCGCTCCATAGGGGTGAAAACGGGGGTAAAAATCGGTAAATTCGTGCAAATTCGCGCCCAAAAAAAGTAAAAAGGCGAAAAAAGGCGGCGCTTTTTGCCTTACCTATCTTAACATCTGGGGCCTGAATCGCCTCTGATGGCCTAAAAACGCGGATTCGGTCTCCAAAAAGGGCCGTTTTCGGGGTTCCGGCAAAACGCCGTTTTACTAAAGTATATAATCGGCGCGAACGCCGCCGCAGCCGCACGGTGGGTGCTCCGCACCCACGCGGCGCACGCGAGATCTCCTCAGCGCAGGTGTCAAGCACCCACCCTACGACTTTTTATCCGCTTGGAACCAGATGCGCCGGAAAAAGTATCGCGAAAGGGGCCATCATTGACCTCGGCCCGAACGACGGAACCGTCGGCGGTGGCCAGGTGACGCTCGCCGGCGGCGACAAGAATACCTCCGATTACGTCGAACTGGCCGAAGGCCTCATCTCCGGACTGACCGACGGCACCATCGAGACCTGGGCCACACAGCACACCGTAAAAAACTGGTCACGCATCTTCGATTTCGGAAAGGGCACGAACGAGGATTACATCATGATGTCCTGGACGCGAGGAACGGACATCAACCTGGACAGGGCTGGCATCAGGATCGACAACGCTGAACACTGCGTCGACGAGACGATGGCGCCGTACACAGACGCCCGAACCGGCGACGCTGGCCCTGCTGGCCCTCGGCGGCCTGGCGCTGCTGCGCCGCCGTCGCTGACCGATTCGACCAAGGTTGCCTTCCAAGGGCGGGGTCCTCGCGAGCTCGCCGTTTTCTGTGCGTGCCGACAACGGTTTGCCACGGGCCCGGTTCATTCGTATACTTAAGGCAGGGGGCTGCGGCCCCAGCGGGCGGCGTAGAGGGTGTATTTCAGCCCTTCCCGGGCCGGGGCCGAAATCCCAGAGGGGTCAGAAGAGGAGGTCTCGTGCGAGGTCTTCCCGCAAAGAGGAACGCAAGCCGCACGGTTTTATCCCGAGGACCGTGCGCGCCGGCGATGGAACCCCTTGAGCCGCGGCTGCTTCTGGATGGCCACCCGCTCATCACCGAGTTCATGGCCGACAACAGCGTGCCGTGGTACGCAGGCGACCCCGAGTCCGACTGGGACTGGATCGAGATTTACAATCCCACCCCGTCGGCCATCTCCCTGACCGGATGGCACCTGACCGACGACC
>CAZEBQ010000182.1:120-2333 GCA_964510295.1 uncultured Anaerolineales bacterium
AAGCGAGCGGGTGCCGTTGCTTACGTGCGTAACTGGTTTTCTCACGTGGCTGGTCGGGCGCGAGTATAACCAGCCGCGAGCGTAAGCGAGCGGGTGCCGTTGCTTACGTGCGTAACTGGTTTTCTCACGTGGCTGGTCAGGCGCGAGTGTAACTAGCCGCGAGCGTAAGCGAGCGGGTGCCGTTCTCGCCACAGCAAAAGACTTACATAAGACCGTATAGTGGCCTGGGAAGGCCACCAGGCGGACAAGAAGGCGAAGTAGCGTTGTAGGGCTAAGCGAGGTCAGATAGGTCGTGCGCGGTGGGTCTCCTGACCCACCGCGCGGGAATCACGGCCCGCCGCACCCGCCGCGCGGCGCCCTACACCATCCTGAAACGCTCGACGAGTCACGTCCCCTTCGGCCCGTTGCGATGCCCCTTCATGCGCAGCACGCCGCGCTCCAGGTCGACGCTTTCGAGGAGGATGCGGCGTTTGCCCTTTCCGAGGGGAACCGGCTTGCCGTCCAGTCCGTCGAGGATGGCGTACCAGAACTGGAGGGTCGGGTCGTCGTGGCCCGGCGTCCGGCGGCGCCTGAGCGCCGCCGCCACCGCCTGCCGCACGTGGTTCAGGAGGCTCTTCGGCACCGGCATCCACCCCACGCCCGTGCCGGCCGGCTCCACACAGAGCCTGCCTTGTGGGTCGGCCGCCAGGCGAAGGTGTTGCGAGACGACGGCGCTGGTCATGCCGCCGCCCACCTCGGTCGCGATGACAAGCCCGGTCGGCTCAAAGCCGATCCGCAGACGCCGAAGGGCCGGCGAGACCACCTTGCCGGAGGCCGCCTGGTCGGCCAGGAACCGGGCGATCCGGGCGTTGGCCATCTCCTCGGTCACCACAAGGTCCAGCCGCGTCCGGCGGCTCTTGTCCAGCAGGACGTTGCCGACCTGGTTGACGACCTGCTCGTCGAACCGCCTGGCGGCCGCCGGGTCGATGCCCATCGGGGCCGTGCGGCGGTAGGCACGGGGCGTTGCTTTCAGCGAGACGATGACCGGGATCGCGACGGCGGCGACACCGACCGCCACCGACACCAGGACCGTCCTGGTCCTGCGGCTGAAGCGTTTCGGCTCGTGACGTGTGGAACCGGCAATCATGTCGGACCAAGTGTCGGCTAGCCCCTCGGCGCGGTCAAGCCTTTTCGATTGACCGCCCTCGGCGGCGGGCTAGAATAGCGGGTGTCCGTGGGCATCCCCGGAAGGAGTGTGTGTGCAGTGAGCCATGCCGACTCGCTCGAAGTCGTTCAAACGATCATCGAATACCGGTTCACCGATGTCGAACTGCTTCGGAGTTCGCTGACCCACGCGAGCGTCGCCCCGCACCGTCTGGCGTCGAACGAGCGGCTCGAGTTCCTCGGCGACGCCGTGCTGGGCCTGGTGATCTGCGAGGAACTGTTCAGCCGATTCCCGGAGTTCCTGGAAGGCGAGTTGACGCGCATCAAGAGCGTCGTCGTCAGCCGCGAGACGTGCGCAAACGTGGCGGAACGCCTCGACCTCGTCGAACACCTCGACCTGGGCAAGGGCATCACGGAATCGCCGAGCCTGCCGGCGAGCCTGGCGGCCTGCGCCTACGAGGCCATCGTCGGCGCGATGTACGTGGACGGCGGCCTGGAAGGGGCCAAGCGATTCATCCTCGCCCACATGGGTGAGGAGATCGACCACGTTATGGCCGGCGAGTACCCGCTCAACTACAAATCGTTGCTCCAGCAGCACGCCCAGCACGACCTCGGCGCGACGCCCAACTACGAACTGCTCGACGAAAAAGGGCCTGACCACGCCAAGGCCTTCGAGGTGGCCGTCGCCATCCGCGGCCGGCGATACCCCAGCGCCTGGGGACCCAGCAAGAAGGCCGCCGAACAACTGGCTGCCATGGAGGCCCTCCGCGTCCTCGGACGCCTCGAAGAAGCCACCGTGCCCATCGGCGAACCGCCAGGCGACGAGTAAGCCGGTCTACGGCGGTTCCCGGGCGTCCTCGATTTCCTCGTCGGCCTCTTCGTGCTCGCGCGCCCGGTCGTAGGGGCCGCCCTTCTCGGGTGCGTCGGCACGCTCGACCTGGCCCGGCAACCATTGGCGCCGGGGAAACTTCGGCGGCTGCGTTTTTTTGCGGCGGCTCCGCTTGGCCATCACGAGTACTCCAACCGCAGGGCGTGGCGGGCCACGCTGCGTATCCGCTTGGTGGCCTTCC
>CAZEBQ010000182.1:2433-8416 GCA_964510295.1 uncultured Anaerolineales bacterium
GCTGTAATCCTAATACTCCAACCGCAGGGCGTGGCGGGCCACGCTGCGTATCCGCCTGGTGGCCTTCCCAGGCCACCAGGAACCTCGAACCTTCTCGCGGCGGCCTGGGAAGGCCGCCGCGCGGGAAGTCCCGCTGTAATCCTAATACTCCAACCGCAGGGCGTGGCGGGCAACGCTGCGGACCTTCCGCATCGACACGTGAACGCCCAGACCCGGCCCGGTCATGGCCCGGACGAACCCGCCGTACCCGAACGAGAGCCGCTCGCGCGTCACGTCGGACCTCAGCAGGAACCGCCCGTACGACCCTTCGGCGAAGCGGACGCGGCGGCCGACGAGTTCCAGGAAGATGCGTCCGGCGGCCGTGAGGATGCCCGTCTCGCCCACCATGCATCCGAGTTGGAAATCCAGGCCCGACCGGTGGGCCAGATCCGCCAGGCGAAGGCTGTGCACGAGGCCGCCGTTCTTCGAGACGCGGATGTTAAAGAGGTCCACCTGCCCGCCGCCCACCAGCCGCTCAGCCCCCGCGAGGGTCAGCAGCGATTCGTCGAGCATGATGGGGACGGCGGTGCGGCGCCTGAGTTCCGCGAGCGCCGCCTCGTTGCCCTTCGCCAGGGGCTGCTCGACGGCGATGACGCCGAAGCGAGAGAGCATCTCGGCCCTGCGGACGGCCTCCCGGAGGTCCCACGCGCCGTTGGCGTCAACGCGGAGCGTCCGTCGCGTTGGACCGCGCCGGCGCGTCAGGCCGCGGCCCAACTGGCGGTTGACCTCCGCGAGGTTCGCCTCGTCCTGGCCGGCGTCGGAGCCGACCTTGAGTTTGTAATCGCGCAGCGCCAGCACCCGCATCGCCCGAAGCGTGCGGCGCGTCTTCTCGACGGGCCCGGCCGACAGGACGCCGCTGATGCGCCGGAGCAGTCGGCGGGGCTTCAGGCCCAATTGCCCGGCCAGCATGTCGGCCACGCGCCGACGCTGCGATTTGCCGACGGCGTCGAGGTACGCCAGTTCGCACGCGCACCAGGCGGCGTTGTGCGCGACGCCGCCGGAGACGATCGGCGTGGTTGCGAGCGGCGCATCGGCCGCCAGCCGATCGGCGTACTCGCTCCGAATGACGCCGACGGCGCCGGCAAGCGTTTCGCCGGTCACGTAGTCGCGCGGGATGCCCTCGCCCCAGCCGACCGCCCCGTCGTCGAGCGCGAGGCGGACGAGCAGTCCGGTGCTGACGGCCCGTCGCGCGCGGGCGTGCTCGAACCGGATCCGCATCGGGATCTCGTACGTCCAAACGTCGAGCGTTTTCGGTCTTGGGGGCATAAGCATGGGCGTCCGCGTCCGAACACCTCAATTATCATGGCACGGCGTCCGGCGGTCTACCGCAAAAAGGTTCCTGGAACCTTTTCCCCCAATGGTCCGCAGGGCGCTGCGCAGAAAAGGTTCCTGGAACCTTTTTGCCGCGGCGGCGCTCGGCTGGTACACTCACGGCGGAGAGGTCGCCGATGATTCCCCTGCGGCTGGAACATGTGACGAAGCGGTTCGGGCGGGTTGTGGCGGTGGACGACGTGTCGCTGGCGGTTGAGCCGGGGGAACTGTTTTTTCTTCTGGGTCCGTCGGGTTGCGGCAAGACGACGCTGCTACGTGTCATCGCGGGGTTCTATGCGCCTGACGGCGGCCGGGTCTTCTTCGGCGACGCCGACGCCACCGGCCGCCCGCCGCACCGGCGCAACTGCGGCATGGTGTTCCAGAACTACGCCCTCTGGCCGCACATGTCCGTTCTCGACAACGTGGCGTTCGGCCTGGGGGTGCATGGCATGGGGCGCAGCGAGCGGCGGCGGCGGGCGCTGGAGGTGCTCGGCGTCGTCCAGATGGCCGACTTCGCTCGCCGAAGGCCGACCCAACTCTCCGGCGGTCAGCAACAGCGGGTGGCGCTGGCCCGTGCGCTGGCCATCGAACCGGATTACCTGCTCCTGGACGAGCCGCTCTCGAACCTCGACGCCAAACTCCGCCTGCAGATGCGGATCGAAATCCGCCGCATGCAGCGCGCCCATCGCGTCACCAGCATCTACGTGACGCACGACCAGGACGAGGCGCTGTCGATGGCCGACCGGCTGGCGGTCGTGTGCGACGGGCGGATCGTGGCCCTCGGCACGCCGCGCGACCTCTACCGCGATCCGCCTACCGCCTGGGTCGCGGGGTTCCTGGGCGCCACGAACCTTCTCAAAGGCCACCTGACCGGCCGCCGGGAGGACGCCGCCCGGATCACCGCCCCCTTCGGCACGCTGCGCGCAGACCGTGCGCCGCCGGGAGCGGACGTGGGTCAGGACGTGACGGTGAGCGTGCGGCCGGAAGACCTGCGTCTGGTTCCGCCCGACGGTCCCGCGCCGGCGGAGAACGTCTTCGACGTTGCGGTTCTCGCGCGCACGTTCCAGGGCGAGACGGAGCAGGTGCGGGTCCGGCTCGGTCCGCACGAGGTGGTCATCTCGGGCCGCCCGACGGACCTGCCTCCTGCCGAAGCGGGTGAACGTGCGCGGCTGTTCATGCCGGCCGAGGCGATTCGAGTGTACGCCGGGGGTAATGCAGCGGTTTCAGCATCGCCAAGTTAGCCGCCGCGCTTGCGCGGCCCGCAAGCCGCCTCCGGGCAAAGGAGGTTCAACGTGAGGCACTCAGGACTACAGCGAAACTTCCCGCGCGGCGGGTCTCCGGACCCGCCGCGCAACGGCGAAAATGGGCTTTCAAGCGCGGTGGGTCCGGAGACCCGCCGCGCGAAATGGCGACGTGGCGTTGTAGGATTAACGGCCATCGCATCAACCCTGGCGGCGTTGGTGATGGTCGGCTGCGGGGGCACGGAGCCGGCGGCCGATACCGACACGCTCGTCCTCTTCAGCGCCCACAGCGAGGAGATCATCGCCGAGTTCACCCCGGCCTTCCAGACGTGGTACAAGCAGCGGACCGGCCGCAATGTGGACATGACCTGGCCCGACCCGGGCGGCGGTGGATCGCAGGTGCTGAAGCGTCTGCAGGACAAGTTCCACGCCGGCCGGTACGACGTCGACGTGGTGTTCGGCGGCGGGATGATCATCCAGCAAATGAAGCAACTCGGGATGCTCGAGCCGTACCGGCTGCCGGACGAGGTCCTGTCGGCGGTGCCGAAGCAGGTGGCGGGTCAGCCGTTGTACGACCCGGAGTTCCACTGGTACGGCGCGGCGGTATCGACGTTCGGCCTCATCTACAACAAGACGGTGCTGGAGGACAAGGGCCTGCCGCCCGTCACGGACTGGCTGGCGATGGCCGACCCGCGGTTCTTCGGTCTGGTCGGGGCGGGCGACCCGTCGAAATCGGCCAGCGTCCGCAAGGCCTACGACATCATTCTCCAGGCGTACGGGTACGAGAAGGGCATGTCGATTCTGGTGCGGATGGGCGGCAACGCGCGGGAGTTCAGCGGCTCGTCGTCGGAGATTCCTCGCGGCTGCGCCAAAGGGTTCCTGGCGGTCGGCCCGTGCATCGATTTCTACGCCTACCGTCAGATGCGGAGCGAAGGCGGCGACCGCCTCGGCTTCGTCGCGCCGCCGGGTCTGACGGTCGTGAACTGCGACCCGATCGCGATCCTCAACAAGGCGCCGCACCGGAAGGTGGCCGAGGCGTTCGTCGAGTTCGTCCTGACCCCGCCCGGGCAGCGGCTGTGGATGCTTCCGGCGGGGACCGAAGGCGGACCGAAAACCTATACCCTCAACCGGCTGGCCATCCTGCCGAGCGTCCACAAGGAGGCCGCCGCAAAGGGCTCCGACGTGCCGTTCAAACCGTTCACCGCGCCGGCGGCCGATTTCTACGACGCCAAGGCCGAGAACGCGCTGCAGACCGTCCTGGGGGATTACCTGCGGGTGGCGCTGGTCGAGAACCACGCCCTTCTGGCGAAGGCGTGGAAGACGCTTGTCGATGCCGGCCTGCCGGGCGAGGGCGTGGGCGAACTGACCCGGCCACTCGTCTCGGGCGACGAGATGCTGCGCCTCGGCCGCGAGGTCTGGCGGCCCGTGCTGATTCCCGACGACGCCTCGGCCGAGGACCGCGCCCGGCTGACACGCAAGGAAGAGCAGCGGCAACGCACAAAGAGCGACATCGAGACCGCCTGGAGCAAGGCCTTCACCGCCCGGTACAAGGCCCTGGCGAAGTAGTACGACAGCGCGAGTTTGCGCGGCGGGTCTCCGTACCCGCCGCGCAGAACCGTCGTGGATGCCGAAGCCCTATGCGACCCGACGCCAAAACGTGGCTGCTGATCCTTCTGATGGCCGTCTTCCTCGGCCTGTTCCTGTTCTATCCCATCGGCAACGTCTTCAAGTCGGCCCTGTGGGAATCGACGGGCCCGACGCTGCACTACGTCCAAAACATCCTGGCGAAGGAGACGATCCGGACGGGCCTGACGAACGCCCTCTGGCTGGCCGTTGTGACAACCATCATCTCGTCCGTCCTGTCGGTGCCGCTCGGGTACTTCCAGGCGAAGACGGACTTCTGGGGCAAGCGTCTGCTGGGGGCGGCGATCCTGGTGCCGCTGATCCTGCCTCCGTTTGTCGGCGCGCTGGGTCTGAAGCAGGTGCTCGGTCCGTATGGCGTGCTGAACGCCGCCCTGGTGGGCCTGGGCCTGGCGGACCGGGCCGGCGCGGTGGACTGGTTCCGGACGTACCCGTTCGTGGGGGTGGTGATTCTTCAGTCGCTGCACCTGTTCCCGATTCTGTACCTGAACGTGGTGGCGGGTCTGGCGAACGTGGACCCGTCGCTGGAGGACGCGGCCCGGAGCGTGGGTGCGGGTCCGTGGCGGGTTTTCTTCCGCGTCACGTTTCCGCTGATTCTGCCGGCGTATTTCGCGGGGGCGATCCTCGTGTTCATCTGGTCGCTGACGGACCTCGGCACGCCGCTGATGTTCAACTTCCGGGAGGTCGTCGCCGTCCAGATCTTCGACCGGGTCAGCGAACCGTCGAGCCCGGAGGCCAACGCGCTGGTGGTCATCCTTCTGGTGCTGGTGGCGGTTTTGTACTGGGGCGCCCGCAAGACCTTCGGCCGCAAGGCCTTCGGCATGATGAGCGTTGCCACGCGCACCGGCGAGCCGCAGCGTCTCGGTCGCGGCGCGACGGCGGGCGCGTGGCTCCTGTTCGGCGCCGTCATTCTGCTGGCCATCGTGCCGCACATCTCGGTCATCCTGTACAGCCTGAAGACGGAGTGGCAGTTCACGGTGCTGCCGGCGGGGCTGACGCTGGAGCATCATCGGGCGGCGCTGGCGCACCGGTGGACGCTGCCGAGCGTCCGCAACTCGGTGGTGTACTCGCTGGGGGCGGTCTCGATCAACGTGTTCCTGGCGGTGTGGATCGGTTACGTTCTGGTGCGGAAGCGTTTTGTGGGGCGCGGGTTGCTGGATGCGGCGGTCATGCTGCCGCTGGCGCTTCCGGGGCTCGTGCTGGCGTTCGGGTACCTGAACTGCTTCGCCGATTGGGGCGACTGGTTCGTCGCGAGCGGCCTGTGGAGCGAGAACTACCTGTATCCGCAGGCGAACCCGGCGGCGCTGCTGGTGGTGGCGTACGCGGTGCGGCGGCTGCCGTACATGGTCCGGTCGGCGGTGGCCGGGTTCCAGCAGACCAGCCGCACCCTGGAGGAAGCGGCCCAGAGCGTCGGCGCCGGCCCCGTCCGGACGCTCTGGCGGATCACGGTGCCGCTGATTGCGGCGAACCTGGCGGCGGGGGCGATCCTGACGTTCGCCTTCAGTATGCTCGAGGTCTCCGACAGTCTCGTCCTGACGCAGGACGACGCCTTCAACCCCGTTACGCGGACCATCTTTCGCATCTACTCCAGCGAGTACGCCGTCACCGGCGAGGCGGTCGCCAGCGCCCTGGGCGTCTGGGCGATGGTGTTTCTGGCGGCCACGCTTCTGGGCGCAAGCCTCCTGATGGGCAAACGGTTGGGGGCCATCTTCCGGGCGTGAGCGCCGGTGGCGCGGCGGGTACGGAGACCC
>CAZEBQ010000182.1:8516-8589 GCA_964510295.1 uncultured Anaerolineales bacterium
GCCGCGCAGCGTCCTTCCAGACCCGCCGCGCAGCGTCCTTCCAGACCCGCCGCGCAGCGTCCTTCCAGACCCG
>CAZEBQ010000183.1:0-4370 GCA_964510295.1 uncultured Anaerolineales bacterium
GCGGCCGGCCACGGCACCCTGGCAGGGCGAGCCTGCCGTGGCTCGACCGCGAGCCGTACCCGTCGGCGAGGGCCGCCGTGGCGGACCCGTGCCAGGGAATGCGGAACGAACGGCCACGTCAACGGCCAGACCCCTCGGCTACGCTCGGGGTGACAGACCCGCCGCGCGAAGCGTGGCAGCGGCGCGGATGAATGCTCAGGCCGATTCATCGGCCTTGGCCGCCGACGGCGGAGCCGACGGCGGTGTAGACCCGGCCCTTTGGGCCGGGGTCGGTGAGGCGTGCCGGACACCCCCTCTCCATCCCTTCTTCTCGTGCGGCCCGCCTCCGGCCGGCCGCACGAGAACAAAAAAACAAGATGCGTCGGCCCGTTCCACCAGGGCCAAAGGCCCTGGCCTGGACCCGCCTTCGGCGGGGGAAGGCCGCCGAGGCGGCCTGAGCGGCGCCACACAACGATGATTGCCGGGGCACGCCTCGGCCTACAACGTCAACGGCGAGACCCGTTCGACCCTGGCTGCCGGGACGACGGTGCCGCCGTCGCTCGACGAGCCGCCGGCGGTGGCCTTGAGCCACGCGACCCGTGCGGCCGCCACGGCCGAGTGCACGAACGGCAACGGCAAGAGCCGCACAATACGCCCGCGTTCAAGACCACTCAGCCTGTTCGGGAAGTGCGCGTGCCGAAAGTCGGCAGTTGACCTGGGCGTACCTGAAATGCTTGATTTGGCCCCCGTTTGATGCGATTATACCTCCCGGGGGAGGACTTCGAATCCGAAGGCCGCTCTTGACCGGACAGAAGGTCTGAAATAAGTGTTGGCGTGACAAGAAGTTAGTTTGGAAGCGGAGAGGTGCCCGAGTGGTCGAAGGGACCGGTCTTGAAAACCGGCGTGGCCGCAAGGTCACCGTGGGTTCGAATCCCACCCTCTCCGCCATTGCTGAAGGGCATGTCACAAGTTCCTGTACTTCAGGCACTTGCAGCGTTTTCTCGATTCTTGACTGCCCCGTTGCCCTCAAACTGCCCTCAAAAGGGGAGCAGCGTGCCACCTTCTTTCCGCTGCTCTCGCCCGCTTCGGCCAGGGCCATCATTGCTTGCCGGCTGTCCTCATCGTGCACGTGGTAGTACAGGTCAAGCCTCTGTGGAGAGTTCCGCCCCTCCCTCCGGCCCAGCCGGCGAATCAACACCTGATTCTCTCGTGACGCCTGGTACAAGAATCGGTAAGGGGTCACTATAGGTGCCAGGGCCCGCGGATGGGCCGCGAGCGCATCCGGTTCGCCTCCGGGTCGCCCACGAACTCCTCCTTCACGGGGTCCCACGTCAGGCTGCGCCCCAGGAAGAGGACCATGTTGGCGATGTGGCACGTGGTCATCGAGCGATGGGTCGTCTCAGCGTTCGAGACGGGCGTCCGGCGGGTCTTGACACAGTTCAGGAAGGCCCGAACGTGTCCTTCCGCCGGGTACCCTTTGCCGAACGTCCGTCCGCGGAGCAACGACTCGGGCTTGGTCCGGATGTTGCCGTCGTCGTCCACGTACACCGATCCCTCGGTGCCCTGGTACTCGACGTGAAGGGGCCAGGCTCCGTCGAAGAGGACGAGGTCCACGCCGCTCGCGTACCGGCACCGGATGCGGTCGCCGCTGTCGCCGATGTACTCGTAGTGGACGGGGGAGGTGTCGCCTGCGTCGAGGGCCATCTGGCAGAGGTCCACCGTGTGGCTGCCCCATTCGGAGATGCTGCCGCCCTGGAAGTCCCGATGCTTCTTCCAACTGCCGAGGTACTTCTGGTTATAGGGCCGCCAGGGGGCCGGGCCCAGCCACAGGTCCCACGCCACCTGGTCGCGCGGCGGGAGGGGCTGCGGGGGCGCGGTGAAGTACCCGGGCGCCGAGATCTTGCCGGCCCCCTCGGCGCGGAGCGTCTTCAACTCGCCCAGCGCGCCGGTGCGGGCCAGGTCGGCCGCGTACCGGAACCGCGTGATACTCCGCCGCTGCGTGCCGCACTGGTACACGGTCCCGAGCCGCTTGATGGTGTCGGCCAGAGCGCGGCCCTCGGCGATGGTGTGGGTGGGGGGCTTCTCGCTGTAGATGTCTTTGCCGGCCCTGGCGGCCGTCATCGACGCGACGGCGTGCCAGTTCTCGCCGGTGGCGATCATGACGGCGTCGATGTCGTCGCGTCCGAGCAAGTCGCGCAAATCGATGTACGTCTTGCAATCTCTGCTGCCGTTCTGCTTGTCCACACTCCCCTTGGCACGGTTGCGGCGATCGCCGCGGGCGTCGCAGACGGCCGTCATCTGCACGTCCGCGTTCCGCATCAAGGCGCCCATCACGTACCCGCCGCGCCCGCCGATACCGATGGCGCCCATCACGATCCGCTCCGACGGCGAGACCGTGCCGTCGGCGCCCCGTGCCGAGGCGGGCACGACGTACGGCGCGGCCGCCGAGGCGGCGACCGCCCCGGCCACGTGCTTCAACCATTCACGACGTGAGTAGTTCCTCATGGTCATTCGTCCTCCTGCGGGATTCCGTCCAGGGTTTGGCTCCCATGCAGAACACCTTGCCGCCGTTCATCGAAAGGTATAATCGCCCGCGGGCGGCGGCCATACCGTCAAAAACCGGCAGGTGCGCCAGATCGCAGGCGGCAAGGGCCAGCACCGGCACCGTCGCAACCGGTTCCGGAAGTGCGTCTCGGTTGATGCGTCCTGCCACGATCGCGGATCGCGCTCCTCTTCTGTGTGCCTGTCACTCGTGGCCGGCCAAGCACATGACCTTGCCGTCGGCGGTGGAGAGATACAGCCGCCCGTTCGCGGCGGCCATGCCGTCCCAGGCGGGCGGCGCGTCGAGTGGGTACTCGGCCAGCCGGGTACCGTCGGCGGCCGCCACGGCCCAGAGCAGCGCCCCGGACCGTCCGGCCAGGGCCGCGTCCTGCTCGGCCAGTTTGGCCCGGGTCGCGGGGTCGCGAAGGCTGTCGAAGGCCTTCTCCTCATCGACGACGACCGGCGGGCCGGCGACGAACAACGTCCGGTGGGCCAGGGCCAGCGCGCGGACCTGCATCGGGAGGTTCTTCGTCCACCGGTAGTCCAGTTTCACGCGAGGCAGGCCGCCGCGACGTTTCTGGGGAGGCCCCTTCGCCGCGCCGGCCTTCGGCGCCGGCGGCTTCGCCAGTTGCGGCACTTTGCCCATCGCGAACAGGTGGTATCGGACCGGCGTGGTCCACTTGTAATACGTCGGCTGGCGTCCGTACCCGTAGACAAGGTCGTCGTCGAAGACGAGCAGGTGCCCGGCCGGCATCACCCTTCCGGCCTTGGGCCAGCCGCCCGCACCTTCCTCGAAACCCTTGCCGTAGACCCAGTACGAGCGGTGCCACCACGAGCCGTCCACAAACCCCGTCGGGCTGAACAGATGGAACCCCCCCGTCTTGGACGCCGGGCTGAGCCCGGTGGGGGCCACGTCCGGCCGGTTGCCGTCCATGTCGAACTGCTGCGACCGCATGTACATCCACGTGCCGTCGCTCGAAAGGATGTCCGGCAGGCCGACCGGCATGTTGAGCCCGACGATGTGCGTCTGGAGGCCGGCGCCGGTGCGCGGGTCACGGTGGTCGAGGACCTGTTCGGAGAGCATGCGGCCGGTCCTGGGTTCGAGTTGGAGCAGGCGGAGGCCGCCGTCGAGGAACATCGACCGGCCGGCCACACATCGCGCCACCCCGTCGATCACCAGCACACTGCCGGGAACCGGCCAGACGGACTCGACCTGCTCGAACGCTACCAGTCGCCGGTCGGTCGGCGCCGCGCGGAACCGCCAGATGAGTTCGCCGTCGGACGCCCGCAGGCAGTAGACCCACCCGTCGTTCGACCCGAAGAGCACGCGGCCGTGCCAGACGGTCGGGGGCGAATCGACCCGTCCGCCGACCGTATGCCGCCACAACGCCGCGCCCGACCGGGCGTCCAGCGCATGGACCGTGTGGTCGTCAACCGACGCGACGAACAGCCTGCCGCCCGCGACAACGATGCTGCTCAGCCGACCGCCGACGTCGGTCTGCCAGGCGCGCTGGAGTTTCGCCGGCACGGTCTGCCTGGTGAACCCGCTGCGTGCCGGGCCGCAGCGATACGTGGGCCAGTCGGCGCCTTCCGGCCTCCGGGATTTGCCGTCTGAGGTCCGAGATCCGGTAGTTGAGATCTCAGATGTGAGATTTGAGATCTGAGATTTAAAACTCGAGACCTCAGATGTGAGATTTGAGATCTCAGATTTGAGACTTGAGATCTGAGATTTAAAACTCGAGACCTCAGATGTGAGATTTGAGATCTCAGATTTAAAACTCGAGACCTCAGATGTGAGATTTGAGATCTGAGATCTGGAATCTGAAATCTCGGCCCCGTAGGCAGGACCG
>CAZEBQ010000183.1:4470-8576 GCA_964510295.1 uncultured Anaerolineales bacterium
GAGATTTGAGATCTGAGATCTGGAATCTGAAATCTCGGCCCCGTAGGCAGGACCGCGTTGGAGCCGGTCTCCCTCGCCGGCACCGTTCGGCGCCGGCGTCTCGGGCGCAGGCCTGCCCGCCGTAGCCTTGGCGGAGGCGGGCGCCAGGGCGTTGAACCCGTTCAGTTTGGCCTCCAGGTAGCACGCGCACGAGTGAGGCGCCGCGTAGAGCAGGCCGTTGCAGGGCATGACGCCGTAGAGGCACCCGCCTCGCACCCAATGATTGATGTCCCAGTGCTTCGTCTTGGGGTCGATGAACTCGGTGCCCGTCCGGGACGGGATCAGGTACCGGTCGGTCGCCTTGCTGCGGTAACAGCGTTGGTGCATGAAGAAGACGTCGGTGTCGGGCTTGAACCTCGACCGGACCTTGCCGGTGTGGAGGTCGTAGCCGATGAACTCGCCGGAGTCCCTGTTCCAGGCGATGCCTCCGGTCCAGACCAGGCCGCCGACGATGAGCACGTCCACCGGGCAGTAATGGCCGGAGGACAGGCAGTCGACCGTCCACAGGACCTTGCCGCTGTCGGCCGCCAGGCCGGTCATCGTGGCGTCGCCGCCGGTGAACACGACGACACCGTCGGCCAGGACCAAGGTCGCCCCGAACGACGCCGCCAGGGCCGACGGTTTCGCGCCGCCGTCTCTCAGGTACTTCTGCGTTGAGGGTGCAAAGCAGTTCGGCGAGGACGAGAGGCTGGAGGGCACGGCACTGCCCCACGCGTCCTTGCCGTCGGCAGCGTTCAGGCAGACGATCTTCTCGCCATCGTGGAAGACGACGCGGCCGGCGGCGACCGCAAGCGACAGCGGCACCACCACACGGTCGGTCCGCCAGATGAGGCGGCCGGATTCGGCCTCGATCGCCATCAGCCGCCGCGGCTTGCGGTTCCACGACCAGTCGCGTGCCACGCGGTCGCGCTCCAGGCCGATGCCGACCCGCTCGGGCCTGAAGGTGTCGTAGTTGACCGGCTTGTCGGTCGCCAGGACGTACAGCACGCCGCCCGAGGCCAGCACTTCCTCCGTGGCGAACGTGCCCTCGTAAGTGCGGACGGTCTTGCCGGTGGCGGCATCGAGAGCCGTAAGCGGCGCATCAAGACGGAGCGTGGCGTAGACGGTGCCGCCGACCGCGACGAGGCGCCGCTGCGGCTGGGCGGGCCCGCTCTTAAGCGGCCAGAGCCGCGGGTGCCACCGGTCGATCTCGCGCTTCCATAAGACGGTGCCGTTGAAGGCATCCCGGGCAACGAGCCGCCACTTCGACGGCAACTGAACCGATGCACGCGACCCCTCGTCGAGGATGTAGAACAGCCTTCCCCCGGCCGACACCAGGGCGCTGAGGCTGGCCATCCGGTCATGATGCCGCGCCCACCGCGGTGTGCCCACCCACTGGAGACGCCGGGGCGGGCCAACCACCGTATCGTGTGCCACGGCGTTGCCCGTCGCGTCGTGCAGGTAATGCGTCCACTCGTCAATCTGGTCGGGGCGCGGCTTGAGGGTTCTGTTCCAGGCGCCGGCCTTCTTAACGTACGCCACACCGTTCGGGCAGAGGACGCGCAGAACCTCGGAGGCGGCGATGTCGCCGAGGTCCTCGGCCACAAGCAGGTTGACGAGGTTATCGACGTACGGCAACCGCTTGCCGCGGAGTTGGTCCACCGACACGGAGCCGTAGACGCCGAGCGACCGGATGTGCGTGCGCGCCTTGGCGACGTTCTCCGCGCTGGTGTCCAGGCCGTGGACGAGGTAGGCGTCGCCGGGGCGGAGGGCGGCGGTCAGTCTGCCGTCGCCGCAGCCCAGGTGCACGATGAGGCCGCCCTGGGTCCCCGTCGCGTCGAGGATCGTCCTGGCGTCATCCGCCGGGGCCGCTCGCGCGGTTCCATGAGCAGACCAGACAAGGGTGGCCGCCAGAAGCGCTGCGGCAAAGGACCCGCGCCGGGTTCGTCGGTAGACCATGTTCCCTCTCCCGTCCGTCACGGCGTGACACGGACCGCGAGATGTGCTCTCTGACCCCGGCGATTATGCACACCCGGCCCCGTGTCGGCAAGCGCGCAAGCAGGCGGCCGCCGGGGAAGGCGACCGCCCGGGCAGAGCGTTCTGAGACGCGTTTCAGCCGGTGAAGTACAGGTAGACGGCCATGATGATGCTCAGGATGACAATCGTGTGGATCACGTCCCACTTGTTCCAGGAGGCGCGGACCTCGGCTTTGACAGCGGCTGCCGTGCTGCCGTAGGTCAGACCGTCGATCTTCTCTCGCGGCGGCTTCGGCGTCAGCAGACTCACCCCCACGATGAGGGCGACGCTGATGCCGAACAGGACGAGGCAGTAGTAAAGGAAATTGAACTCGCCGAACGCCACAAGCCAATCGGGCAGGCTTGGGGCAATGGAGTCGATCTTGGCGAGAATCTGTGCGGCGAGTTTGGCCATGCCCAGGACAAAGCCGATGATCAGGCCCGCCACAGCCCCCCGGCTGTTGATTCGGCCCCAGAAGACACCCAGGAAGAAGACCGCCGTGATCGGCGGGGCCAGGTACGCCTGGACCGACTGGAGGTACTCGTACAGGGCGCCAAAGATGTTCGCTCGGACGATCGGAATCCAGACAAGACCCAGGAGCACGACGACAGCCGTGGCAATCCGGCCGACACGAACGAGCGTCCGCTCGGCCGCCCCGGGCCGGATCTTCGCGTAAATGTCCACCGTGAAGAGCGTCGAGCACGAGTTGAAGAGCGACGACAGGCTGCTCATCAGGGCCGCCAGGAGGCCGGCGACGACCAACCCCCGCAATCCAACCGGAAGCAGTGCCCGCACCAGCGCCGGAAACGCATGGTCCGACTTGTCAAGTTCGATGGCCCCGGTCTTGGCCAGCGCGAAGGCAATCATGCCGGGAATGATGAACAGGAAGACGGGGCTGAGTTTCAGGTAAGCGCCCCAGATACTGCCGCGGCGGGCAACCTTCATGTTCTTGGCGGCCAAGGTCCGCTGAACGATGTATTGGTCGGTGCACCAGTACCACAGGCCCACAATGGGCGCCCCGAAGAGGATTCCCGGCCAGGGGAAATGGGGATCGTCCGGCGGGCGCCAAAGGTTGAAGTGCTCGCTCCCGCAGAGGCGATACAGTTCATCCCAGCCACCGAGTTTCGACAGACCGATCACCGTCACGAGGACCGAGCCCACGATCAGAACCACCGTCTGCATCGTGTCGGTATAGACGACCGCCCTGAGACCACCGAGGATGGTGTAGATGCCGGTCAGGATAAGCAGGGCAACCGCCCCAATCCAGAACGGCTCGATGCCCATGACCGATACTTCAGGAAGCAAGGCGCCGAAGACGATGCCACCGGCGTACAGCGTGACGGCAACCTTCGTGAAGACGTAGGCCACCAGGCTGATGAGCGAGAGAATCCAGCGGGCGGCGGGGCTGTAGCGTTTCTCGAGAAACTCCGGCATCGTGAAGACCAGGGAACGCGAGTAGAACGGCACGAACACCCAGGCCAGGACCAGCAGGCACCAGGCGTGCAGTTCGTAGTGGGCCATCGCCACGCCGTCCTTGAACCCGGATCCGGCCAGCCCGACGATATGCTCAGACCCGATGTTCGAGGCGAACAGCGACGCGCCGATCACAAACCAGCCGAGGTTCCGCCCGGCCAGAAAATAGTCCGCCGACGACCGCTGCCGCCGCGCCGACCACCACACCACACCCGCCAAGCCCAGGAAATACAGCCCGATGACCACCCAGTCCAAAGGTTCCAATCCGGTCATTCCGTGTCTCCGTCGCCGTCTCGAGGTCCGTTGAGAGGCCGATTCCCACACGCCGCGCGGCGGTCTTCCCAAGCCACCACGCCCTCAGTTATCGTGCATTCAGCGGCCGCCCGGCAGTAACGGTGCTCAATCAGGTGCCGAACCGCCCATCGGACCAGCACCCCGTCGCCGGCGGTCGCATTCTCGCAAGATGCGTGCCCAATGCAAGCCGAATCACGGTCAGCGCGGCAATAGCCTGGCCCAACCGGCGCCGCGCGGCACAGCGCGGCCGACTCAACCACCCCCGACTGAAAGTCGGGGGGATGAGGGGCGAGTGAAACTCGCAA
>CAZEBQ010000184.1:0-8565 GCA_964510295.1 uncultured Anaerolineales bacterium
CCCAGAACTCGACCGACGAGCCGCACCACGCCGGCACACGGTCGGGCTCGACGTGGTCGAAGGCCGCGAGCACCCTTTCCCGGGAGGTCATGGACGGAGACCCTCCTTGGGTGCGAACAGTTGGAGTTTCACGATGGTGTCGAGTTCATCGCGGCTCCCCGGTGGGACCGAGACGGTGATGCCCTCGTCGGTCTGCTCGACCGCGGCGCGGCCGCCCGTCAGCACGCTGTGCGAGACGATCCGCCGGTCGATGGCGGGCAGGACGAGTCTCTCGCCCGGCCACTGGAGAACGTGCAGGTGAATCGTGTTGCCCTTGTGCGTGCTCGCCCCCCAGGCGCCCGGTCGGAACGGGCCGCCTCGCGTCCCGTAGATGCTCCGGCCGTACTTGGCAAGCCAGGCGCCTATCTGTTTGAAGCGCTCGACTTGGCGCGGCTCGATGCGGCCGTCGGGCATAGGGCCCGAGTTCAGGGCCAGGTTGCCGTCTCCGCCGACACATCTGACGAGGATGTCGATGCACTGCTTGAGGGACTTGATGCGGTCGTCCGGCTTCCAGGCCCACTGGGTGCCGAGGGTGATGCAACTCTCCCACGCGCGAGGGGTCTGGAATCTGCCGACGCGTTGTTCCGGCGTATCGAAATCGCCCGGCAGGCCGCAGCGGTTGTTGATGAGGAGGTGCGGCTGCAGCCGCCGTGCCATCTTGAAGAGGGCCTCGGCGTTCCAGAGTCTGGCCGTTGCCGGACTGACGCTCCGCAGATTGTCGAACCACAGGCCGTCGATGCGGCCGTACCCGGTCAGCAGTTCGCGGACCTGGCCGTGCAGGTACCGGATGTAGCGGTCGTGGCGGTCGGTCAGGTAATCGGGGTGATGCCAGTCGGGCTGGGAGTAGTAGATCATGAGTTTGACATCGGCCTCGTGGCAGGCGTCGGCGATGTGCTTCATCACGTCCACCTTCCACGCCGATTCGGGGCCGGTGCTCTTGTAGTCGGTCAGTGCGGAGTCGAACAGGCAGAAGCCGTCGTGATGCTTGATGAGAAAGATGATGTACTTGGCGCCCGCCTCTTTGGCGAGACCGACCCACGCGCGGGCGTCGAACTTGTCGGGCTTCCACGTCTTGTAGAGGTTGTCATAGACCTCGACGGGCGTGGGCCCTTTGGCGCCCCTGACCCCCGGCCGCCGGCCCCAGGACGGCTCGCCGCGCGACCAGCCGATCTCTTTGCCGGTCAGGCTCACCGGTCCCCAGCAGATGAACAGGCCGAAGCGCATGTCCCGCCACGCCTCGACCATCGGCGGTTTGGCGGTGAGCATGTCCCACGGCCGGTCGCTCTCTGCGCCGGCTGCGAGACCGCACGCAGCGAGCGCGGTTACGACCAGAACACCCCACGTTCTGACGCTGAGCGGTCCGACATAAGTTTTGCGCGGTGGGTCTCCGCACCCACCGCGCAAGGCGGCATCCATCCGCGGCGGGTGCGGAGACCCGCCGCGCACCAACCTCAGGGGACCTATGTCGGACCGCTCAGTCATGCGCGTGTCCCTCGCCTTAGCGGGACGTGAACAACTGAAACTCCGATATCGTCGGGCCGTCGGTGGCCTTCGCAATGCTGAGGCGAACGACGCGGGCGGTAATGGGAGCGAATGTCAGGATGCGTTTCTCGCCGAGGGTGGTCCCTCGAGCGAAAACACGCCACGCGTCACCGTCCTTGCACTGGAGTTCGAACTCGCGAACGCGTCCCGCGTAGGCCTCGTGGATGACTGTCCGGTCGATGCTGGTCGCCTTCCCCAGGTCCACCTCCAGCCAGGCCTGGCGGGTGCCGGCGTCGGTGGCCCAGCGGGTGTCGGGATCGTCGTCGAAGGCCCTGGCGGGGGCGAACTCGGCCTTCTTCTGGAACACGTTCGACGCGGTGGCCTTCTTCCCTGCGGCGACGGACCCGGAGCGGAGGGCGCTGACCTTGATCCCGGCCGCAGGACCGTCGAGCCGGAGGACGACAATGGTGTCGAGTTCCTGCCGGTGGGCCTGGGGCACGGAGACCTCGATGGCCTCGGCCGTCTGGCGCACGTCGGCCTCCCCACCCGTCATGACGGCGTGTCCGACGATCTTCTTCGGGATGGGCGGCAGCGTGAGCGAGTCGCCCGTCCACCCGAGGACGTGCAGGTAGATCGTGTTGCCCGTTCGCGTGCTCGCGCCCCAGGCGCCCGGTCGGAACGGGCCGCCCCGGGTGGCGTAGATGCTCTGGCCGTATTGTTGCAGCCAGTCGCCCATCTCCTTGAGGCGTTCGACCTGTCGCGGCTCGATTTCGCCGGTGGGCATGGGTCCGACGTTGAAGAGCAGGTTCCCGTCGCCGCCGGTGCAGCGGATGAGCGTATCGAGACACTGTTTGAGCGATTTCATGGTGTCGCGGGGCTTCCAGGCCCACTGGCGGCAGATGGTCATGCAGGTTTCCCAGGGCCGGTCGATCTGGAACTTGCCGACGCGCTGCTCCGGCGTGTCGAAGTCGCCCGGCAACCCCGCCCGGTTGTTGATGATGACGTGGGGTTGGAGGCGGCGGATCATTTTGAACAGGTTCGGCGAATCCCAGTCCGAGGCCTTCCCGCCGAGGCCGTCGAACCAGATGACGTCCACCTTGCCGTAGTTCGTGCACAGTTCGCGCAGTTGGCCGTGGAGGAACGTGATGTAACGGGCGTGGCCCGCCGTCCGGTAATCGGGGTGATACCAGTCGGGAGGCGAGTAGTAGAACCCCAGCCGCAGCCCGCCTTCGTGGCAGGCCTTCGCCAGTTCCGCCACCACGTCTCGCCCAAACGGCGAGTTCGTGATTTTGTAGTCGGTCAGTTTGCTGTCGAACATCGAGAACCCGTCGTGATGCTTGCTGGTGAAGACGAGGTACTTCATGCCGGCGGCCTTGGCGATGCCGACCCACTCCTGGGCGTTGAACTTCGTCGGGTTGAACTGCTTATAGAGGGTGTCGTACACCTCAGCGGGGATCGGTCCGCGTCCCTTCCTGCCGCGCCGCTCGCCGCCTCGGGACCAGCCGATCTCGGTCCCCTTCAGACTGACGGGCCCCCAATGGATGAACAGGCCGAACCGGGCCTCCCGCCACCACCGCAGGTCGTCGGGACGGGCCTTCAGAAACGGGTCCGTCTCCTGAGCGACGGCCGCCGGGAGTTCGCAGACGAGCGTTAAGGCCAGCCCTGCGGCCAGGAAGACACCAAGCAACCCTCTTCGTGCTGCGTCCATCGCGTTCCTCCTTCCATCTACCAGTTCTGCACTGCCACGAAGGTTTATTGCGCGGTCGTACTAACCCTACAGCGCCACTTCGCCATTTCGCGCGGTGGGTCTGCGGACCCACCGCGCTCGAAAGCCCATTTTCGCCGCCCGCGCGGCGGGTCGGGAGACCCGCCGCGCGGTAAGTGGCGCGGTCGTGCTACTCCATGTGAAAGACCTCTTCGATGGTGTGCCAGTGCTCGCCTTCCTTGCGTGTGGGCACGGGCACCTGGAGCGGGTCGGTGTGTGTCCACCAGCGTTTGGTGTCGGGGTCGGCCGCCATCCGGGCCATGTCGGCCTTGAAATCGTCGCCGGTGTACTCGAAGTAACTGAAGAGGTAGAACTCGCCGGGCTTCACCTCGGCGAGGTAGATCGAATAGTTGCGGATGTTCACCTCCTCGAGTTTCGCCAGCACCTCCGGCCAGACGGCGGCGTGGAGACGGTTGTACTCCGGAATGTTCTCCGGCTTGATCCCGATGACCGAACCGTAGCGGTGCACCCTCGCGTTGCCCGGGGCACACCCCACCGCGACCGCCGTCAGCGAAAGCGCGCCGGCCAAAAGCATCCACCTGCTTGCCGTGTTCACGACGCCGTCCTCCTTTCCGAGTTCCGGACGATGTGTTGAATGTCCCCATCCGGCACGAGCGCGGCGGGTCTACGGCGCCGGCTTCAGGACGACCTTCGGTTCGCCGCGTCACCCAGGATAAACGGAGAGCCGGGACATGTAAACCGGCATTTCCCGTCCCGCCGGGGGCGGCCCTTCCGCCCCGGCACGCGTTCAGCAAAGAAGGGACAGGGTCCCGTGCGGCTCGGCGCGGTTGAACCAGCCAGACCCGGCGCGGGCACCGGGCCCACCGGCGCGCCGGACGGGCGCCCTCGCAGCGGTTACTTTCCGGCGAAGATCAGGTCGAGGCGGCGTGAGTGTTCCTCGTCGGAGCAACTGCTCGTCTCGATGCTCATCCAGCCGTTGTAGCCGACCTCGTCGAGGGCCTTGCGGACCTCGGGCCAATCGACGCTGCCCTCGCGGATGTTGATGAACTTGCCGCCGCGCCCATCCGGGTTCAACTTGAAATCCTTGACGTGGCACTTGGCGATGAGCGACCCGAGCGTCCGGACCCAGTTCTGCGGCGGGGCGTACCTGACGTGGTTCCCGATGTCGAAGTACGCCCGCACCCACTTCGAGCCGAACCGCTTGATGAAGTGGGCGAAGATGGCCGGCTTCACCCAAAGATTGTTCCACACGTTCTCCAGGGCGATAACGACGCCGGTCTTCTCGGCCGCCGGGATGAGTTTCCTGACGGCCTCGACAGACGTGTCGGTCGCGTGGTCGTGGGCCGCAATGTAATCCTTGAACGGGTCGTTGTCGCCCTTGACGACGCGCTTCAGGTGCCCGTTCTTCGGGTCGAACTCGATATCGAACTCCCACGGCTGGGGCGTTTTCATGCTGCCGATGCGGCAGGGAACCAGGAGAATGGTGTCGGCGCCGTAGCCTTGCGCTGCGCGCAGGGCCGTCTCGGTCTTGGCGATGGTGGCCTCGACCTTGGCGGGGTCCTTGCTGTTGAACTGCATCCAGCCGCGCAGGACCGAGTGGATTCGCATGCCGACCTTCTCGGCCACCTTGCGGCAGGCCTCGGCGTCGGCGGGGGAGGCGTCGGCGGCGGTGGTCTCGATCCCATCGAACCCGTACGCCTTCAGGTTGGTGAGCAGTTTTTCGGTCGGTTTGCCGCGGATCACGGCCTTCTTGAGCGTCGTCTTGAACTCGGCCGCGCCCAGCCGCCGGCCACCCACGAGGCCCAGCCCCGCTGCCGCAGACGTAACCAGAAACTTGCGCCGATTGACGGCCTTCTTCATCGCAACGTCCTCCTCCCATGTAGGCCGGGACAACGTCCCGTACGTGTTTAGCGTGTCGGTTGTGGCTGTCACCCTGAGCGAAGCGAAGGGTCTCGCCGTGGAAACGACGAAACAGCAAAGACCACGGCGAGATTCTTCGGCCCGCAAGCGGGCCTCAGAATGACAACGCTAAACACGTACACGTCCCGGCGGTTACCTCTCCCGACGAGGCGTGGCCGATGAGCAACGGCCGGGTCCAGGTGGTGGTCCAGACCATTTGGAACGTGCCGTCGGGGCCGCGGCGGATGCACGGGTCGCGCATCAGCGGTTTGGGGCCGATCTTCGGCGCGAGTAGCGGCTTGCCGCCGCCGAGTTCCGTCCACGCGTACCCGTCGCGGCTGTAGGCCAGGTGCAGACCGTCCTCACCATTCCCGCGGAAGGAGGTGAACAGGTACCACCCCTTGGGCTTCGTTTCGGGCGGCGCGGCGGCGAGGGCGCAGCAGGTCGCACATGCCGCCATCGCTATCACAATCGTGACGCGTATCGTGTGCACGTGGCCCCTCCCGTGTGAGTGCGAAACCACCCGCAGGGCAAGTACGTGTTTAGCGTGTCATTCCGAGCGAGCAAAGCGAGTCGAGGAATCTCGCCGTTATCCGTGTCGACAGGCCGAGATTTCTCCGCTCGCCCTCGCCTTTGGCGAGGGCTCGGTCGAAATGACATCGCTTCGAGAACACGCTCAACACGTACCGGGGCAAGCCGCGCGGCTGGATTGGCTTGCCGCTTGCCGCTACTTCAGTTCCTTGATGCGGAGGTTCCTGAACCGGACCTCCATCGGTCCGCCGCCGTGAATCTGGACGGCGATGATGCCGCTCCGCGCGACCTTGTCCGCCGGCTCCGGCTCTGTGTAATCGACGGTCGTCGTGCCGTTGATCTTCAGCGTCACGTGCGGGCCGACGGCCTTGACCTCGTACGCGTTCCAATCCTCCGGCTTCAAGACCTTCTTGATCACGTCCGGCTTGGGCCCGGCCAGGACCTTGTTGCGTCGCGCCTCGTCGTAGAGTTTGCCCCACCACGCGCCGCCCACGTCGGCCTGGTACCCCGAGACCTCGTGCGAGTTCGGCACCGGCTTCGAGCGGAACTGGACGCCGCTGTTGGCGCTACCGGGCTTCAGGCAAATCTGGAACCGCAGGATGAAGTCGCCGTACGCCTTCGTCGTGGTGAGAAAATCGTTGTACCGGATGCCGGGGCTGCGGCCGATGAGCACCCCGTCGCGGGCGGTCCACAGTTTCTCATCGCCCTTCCACCCCGCGAGGTCCTTGCCGTTGAAGATCGGCACGAAGCCCTCTTCCTTCACCGTCTTGCCCGCGCCGGCGGCCAGGGCAACGGCTGCGGTCACCGCTATCGCTGCCAGGACTCCAGCGGTTCTCATGGTCCACCTCCTTGCCTGTGCATCGTGCCAGGGCCGCCTCGTGAGGCCCGTCCGATAATACCGAACCCCATCCGAGGGCTGCAGGTTCCGCCCGTAAGAGCGGCCCGGCGCAGCCGACCTGCAAATCCGGCAGCAGGCGCCAATACCCGGGGTGCATGCACCGTTCGCGGGCATTCGGCACGTCCACGGGCACGGCGACCGATTTGACTTCGCTCCCGGCGCGGGTATAGTACGTAGGACGGGCTGGAGGGGAAGGCGTGTGCGCCGGGCCCTGCCCCGGCCGCATAACGGGACACCTCGCCGATGAAACGGTGCATCTGGCTTATCCTGCCGCTTGTCGTTGCCCTGGCGTCCGCCCAGTCGGCGTCGGGCAGGATCACCATCGAGTTCGACACCACGTACGCCGGCGCATTTCTCACCACGTACCCGGAGGCGATGCCGGTCCTGGAGTACGCCGCCGAGACGCTCAGCCGGTTCGGCGACGACCTGGACGCCATTGCCTCGCCTACCGGCAGCAACACGTGGAAGGCGTACTTCTCAAGCCCCGACACCGATACCCAGGTCGAACTGATTGACATGGTCGTGCCGGCCGACACGGCGAAGGTCTTCGTCGGCGGGCGCAACATGGCCTCGCTGGGGATGGGCGGTCCCGGCGGCATGTGGGCGTACGGAACCGCCGCATGGATCAGCACGGTGCGCTACCGCGGCGAAACGGGGGCCGAACTCGCCAACCCCACCGATTTCGGCAACTGGGGCGGTACCGTCGCCTTCGACATGAGCCCACCCCGGCCCTGGTACTTCGGGTTGGACCCGGCCGGCCTCGACTCGGGCCACTACGACTTTCTGTCGGTGGCCCTTCACGAACTGGCCCACATGCTGGGCTTCGGGGCCATCGGAACCGGAGGCACCAAGTTCTCCTGGCAGACTTTTCTGTCCGGAGGCACCTTCGTCGGCCCGGTCTCCGTCGCCGAGTACGGGGCGCCCGTCCCGCTGGACGGGCCTCGCGTCCACTGGGCCACTGGTACACTGGGCAACGTCAACGGCGCGGCCCAGGAAGCCACCATGACGCCGTCCATCACCAACGGCGAGCGCCAGTTGTTCACCGACCTCGACTTCGCCGGCCTGGATGACCTGGGGTGGGAGATCCTTCCGCCGACGCTGCAGTGGACGGCGGCCGCCGACAACCGCTGGGAGGCGTACGCCAACTGGTCGGCGTGCCCGGAGCCGGCGGCTAACACCACGGTCATCTTCGATGCCGCCGCACCTCACCAGCCGACGTTGCATCAGAACGAGAGCGTCGCCGGCATCGAGTTCCGCACGGCCAACTGGTCCATCATCGGGAACCACACGCTGACCGTCGGGTCCGGAGGCATCGCCGGCGCAGGCGATAACACCATCGGCCCCTCGGTGACGATGGCCGCCAATTCCACCTGGACCGTCGAGGCCGCAGGCACGCTCACCGCAGGCGGCAATGTTGACGGCGGCGGCCACGCCCTCACCAAGGACGGGGCCGGCACGCTCGTTCTCCGAAAGGCACGCAACCTTGGCAGCGTGACGATCGCCGGCGGCGTCATCGAACTGCTCGGCGGCGGGACCGGCGTCGTCGTGACCGACGCCCTCGCCATCGGCGCCGGCGCCGCGCTGGACCTCGCCGACGGCGCCCTCGTCGTCGATTACACCGGCGGCGCGAGCCCGTTCGCATCGGTCGCCGGCTGGGTCGCGTCAGGATACGACGGCGGCAGTTGGGCGGGGCTCGGCATCCGATCGAGCGAGGCGGCGGCCGATGTCCAGGGTCTGACGGCCGTTGGCGTCATCGACAACAGCGATACGGAAACCGGCATCGGCGGCCTGGCCGCGTTCGCCGGGGAACCCGTCTCCGCCGAATCCGTCCTCGTGGCGTACTGCTGGTACGGCGACGCCAACCTCGACGGCGTGGTCGACACCAACGACTACGACCGCATCAACACGAACTGGCTCCTCTGGACGGCGGAGGGGACCGTGCCCGCCGGCGGGTTCCGCTGGGCCGTCGGCGACTTCAACCTCGACGGCA
>CAZEBQ010000185.1:0-8523 GCA_964510295.1 uncultured Anaerolineales bacterium
TGTCCGCCGCGCTCACCTACCCCGGCCCAAAGGGCCGGGGCTACACCGCCGGCGGCTCCACCGCCAGCGGCAAAGGCCGATGAATCGGCCTGACCACGTCACCCGTCGCCCGCGGCGTGCCCCGGCCTCCCTGCTGTCACCCCGAGCGCAGCCGAGAGCCTGCTTTGAGCGAAGCCGAACGGGGGTCTCTCCGTTGCCGTTGCTGTCCGTTCCGCATGCCGCACTGAAGTGGGTCTCGCCCTTGCCGTCACCCGTCTTTCTCAACCCTTGCCCAACCCCCGCCAAACCATTACTATGTCCCCATGGTCATGACCGCCGCCTCCATCGCCGCAAACCCGGCCCCAAGTTAAAACGCAAGAGATAAGGTGTGTGTCACCGGAACTCACCTGGCCGTGCAGAAGATTTTAACCAACCCACTTGACGTTAGGGCGTTGTTGGGTATACTGTAGGGGTTTTGCGCGCGTGCTTTGGGCCTAAAGAACGACAGGCGCGATAGCCGATTTAAGATTTGACTTGCCAACCCCCGCGTCCTTGCGTTCTACTTTCAGGGAGAGTTAAGATGTCTGTCGCCATCCTAAACAACGGTATCTACAGTTTTGGCGAGGCCGCACGGCTTCTCGCTTCGACCTTACCTGATGCTCGCACCGTGTCGCCGTCGCGCGTTCGCGCATGGTTTCGCGGGTGGCCTCGATTCTCCCCTGCCGTGACTCACAGCGATTACGAAGACGTGCCATCACGATGCGGCATCGTTAGTTTTCTTGATCTCATCGAAGCGCTGGTGGTGCTCCAACTGAGGCGTGAAGGCATTTCCTTACAGTACCTCCGCAAAGTCAACGACGCTCTTGCCTCCGAGTTTGAGATTGACCATCCGTTCGGCAGGAAGAAGATCTTCACTGACGGGCACCATATTTTCATCGAGACGGCTGATGCAGCCGGCGACGTAGAGATGATCGAGTTGGTCACGCGGTTGCTGCGCCAGCACACGATTCCACCTGTACTGCGGCCGTATCTGAGGCAGATAGAGTACGATCCCGTTACTCTCCTGGCCAGTCAATGGAACGTCCATGCGGGGGTGGTCGTTGATCCGCGGCGCAGTTATGGAAAGCCGATTGTGAATGCTGTGGGGATACCGACAGCCATTCTGTCTGCCGCGTACAGCGCAAACGCAGAGAACGCCAGGATCGTTGCTGAGTGGTACGACATCCGCCCGCGTCACGTGATGACTGCGGTGCAGTTCGAGAGGCACCTTAGCAGGACGGCGGCTTGAGATACTTTGTAGACAGGATGATTCCCGTCCGCTTGGCGCGGATGCTTGACGAGTACGATGACGAGCATGACGTTGTGCACGAAGATGAAGTAAAGAGGTTTAAGCCTGAGACGCCTGACGTAGAGATGATCAAGGCGCTCGCCAAAGAGAATCCCAAGCCGGTGTTGGTGACCTGTGACGTGAACATGCTGTCGCGTGATGCCATCGAAAGGAAGGCACTCAGCGAAAGCGGTCTGACAGTCGTGTTCTTCAGAAAAACGCTTCATAATCTTAGTTTTCACGAACAGACGCTGAAGGCGATTAAGGCGTGGCCCGACATCGTGAAGGCCACAACAAGGTGTAAGGAACCCACCGCCTTTGAGGTTACGGTGAATGGCAAGGTCAAGCGAATCTGTCGTACCCGTGACCTTTGAGTTTTATAGAATGTCAGCACACTTGGGGCTGAATGACAAGAGATGGGGCTCGCCCCGTACGTAACCCCCATGCCACGCCGTCACTTAACTCCGCGTAAGCATCCGTGCGAGCCAGCCAGATTGAACTTCCGACGCACCGGCTCCTGGAAGATCAAGCCGCGACGCGCCTGCTCATGCAGCCACGAAGTCCTATATCCCGTGCCTTCGAGTTCCGGTGACATAGAACTTAATTGGCCTTGGCATTCCGGGGACAGGATGCAGTTTTCCAAGCCCGGACCAATAGGGGGAGCGGAGAATAGTATCCGGTCCCCGGAATCCCCCAGAATCCCCTTCGAAACCCTTGGGGGTGATGGGCGCCCGGGCTGCTATGGCGGGGCCTGGAAGATGCGCTGGTTGTCGCCGTCGTTGGATTCGCGGACGGTGTCGCCGCGGTCCACCACGATGATGATCTTCTTATGAGGCGGCACGTTCGGCACGAGGGCTTTGATCTGGCGTTTCTTGTGCTTCGCGAGCCCGTGGCTGAAGGGAACGTCTTGCCAGGGGCCGGGGGAGGGCTCGAGGCGCCGGAAACTGACGATGAAGGCATCTTCGGCGTCGTCGCGGCCGGCGTTCTCGATCACGGCCTTCACCCCCACGTCGGACCCGACCCGGGTCCTGGTCACAGGTCCCGCCACCCTAAGGTTGGGCTTGCATCCCGCCGCCAGGACGAGACTGCCGATGACGAGACCACACAGGCCCAGGCTCATCCGCTGCATGAGTGCCTCCTTTGTGTTGGTGCTGATTCGCCGCCGTCACCGCGCAGCGTGCGAGGTGATGAAAATGGCTTCTAACGCCGGAGGCGGCGCAGGTCAACCCGAATCGCGCGGGACTTGGCCCGGCGGCCGGAAAGCATGCTTTCGCCACAGCGCGAAAGCACGGCGCCCCCGAGCGAGATCTGACAGCGCACACACGGTCGCCTCCCCCAGCGGGGGAACTCAAAAAAAGCAGAAAATGGGCTTGACAACGGCGGCAGAGTCCTCTATACTATAGAGCATGAAGGCGAAGCGAACGGGGCACCTGATACGAGAGGGAGCATAGCCATGACAGACCAGGCGGAATCGTCTGACGGCCGCACCGACACCGCCGAAGCGGCTGAGGCCTTGTCCTTCGTCCGGGGGGTCATGGACCGGACCCAGCAGAAGGCCGAGGACGGCGGCGGGGTCATGATCTGGTGGGGCGTGCTGACAGCCCTGGCAGTGGCTGCCACGTGGGGCGTGGCCCTTTTGGGATGGTCCTCCGGGCCAATCATGTGGGGAATCTGGATCGGGCACAACGTCCTGGGGTGGGCGGGTACGCTGTGGGCCGTCCGCCGCTCGGGCGCCCTCAGCCCCGTCGGCCGCCAGGACCTGGCCACGTTTGCCGTATTCACGGTGGCCATCTGGTGCTTCATGGTGGGAGCCTTCGGGTCGGGCGCCGTCGAAGGCTGGGCGCTGTTCACGATGGCTCAGTTGCTGATCGGGATGGTTATGGCGTTCTCGGCCATTCTGGAGCGCAAGGCCAGCCTGGCGGTCATCGGCCTGGTGCTCATCGTGACGGTGCCGGTGTTGCTGATGGCGTCTCCGAAATGGGCCTGGATCGGGTCGAGCGTGCTCTGCACCGGTGCGATGCTCGTGGGCGGTGTCATTGCCGCGCTCATCTGGAGGAAGCGCCGTGCCGCGCAAGGCGACTAAGAACGACCTCGACAGCCTGCTTCTGTCGCGCGTGCGGCTGGGGATCATGTCGGCCCTGGCGGCGGGCGACGATTTGGACTTCGCGGCGCTCAAGGAGGTCATCGACACGACCGACGGCAACCTGGGGGCGCATCTTCGGAGACTCGAGGACGCCGGGATGATCCGGGCCCGCAAACGCTTCATCGGCCGCAAGCCCAACACGTCGTACCGCATCACCGCCGGTGGGCGGGAGGCGTTTCAGGGGTACATCGAGGACCTGGCGACGCTGCTCGGCTTCCAGGCAAAGGACGCGGGCTGACGCCGCTCACCAGGAAGATGGGCGAGGCATGCCTCGCCCCTACAGGCGGAGACTCCTGACACTGGAAAGGACACGAACATGATGACACGACGCAACGGCAGGCGATGGCTCGTGATGCTGGTGGGAGGAGCGATGCTTATGGCGAGCGCCGGATGCAGCGGCGCGGCGCAGCCGGGGACTCCGCTGCGCGGCACGAAGGCGGTCATTATCCGCGACGCTTCGCTGGGGCCGGTTCGGTTCGCCGCCAACGAGGTGGCCGGTGCGCTCATGCGCGCGCGGTACACCGTGGCGCAGCGGCCGGCCGAGGTGCCGCCGGCCGAGGTCGCGGAGGCGGCGGTGGCGGTCCGCTTCGTCGTCGGCGACCCGAGCGCCGGCGCGGGGGACCTCTCGCCACAGGGCTATGCGTTGAAGCGGACCGGCCGCGAGATCCGCGTCACCGCCCCCGCAGCCGTCGGCGCCATGTACGGCGGCCTGGACCTGGCCGAGACGATCCGCCTTGACGGCCTCGCTGCGGTCCGCGAGAAGAAGGCCGCCCCGTTCATCGCCCGCCGCGGCGTCAAGTTCAACATCCCCCTCGACGCCCGAACGCCTTCGTACGACGACTCCGGCGACGCCGCACAACAGAACATCGCCACCATGTGGCAGTGGAACTTCTGGGAAGACTATCTCGATGACATGGCACGCAACCGCTACAACGTCCTGACGTTGTGGAACCCCCACCCGTTTCCGTCGCTCGTTACGTTGGAGAAGTACCCCGACGTGGCCCTCGACGACGTGTGCACCTCGAACATCAAACCCACAGCCCGCCACGGCTCCATCGGCGAGCACATGGGCGTCTCGAAAGAGGTCCTCGCCAGCGTCCGCGTGGTCAGGACGATGGCGATCGACAACAAGATCGCCTTCTGGCGCCGCGTGATGCGGCGAGCACGCGACCGCGGCATCGACGTGTACATCATCACCTGGAACGTCCTGACGAACTCGGCCGGCGGCAAGTATGGCATCGATGACCGCCAGGACAACCCGAAGACCATCGCCTACATCCGCGACTGTGTGCGCCAGACGATCCTCACGTACCCGGATCTCTCTGGGCTGGGCGTGACGGCCGGCGAACGCATGAAACGCCGCAACGACGAGTTCGCCAAGGAGAAGTGGCTCTGGAAGGCGTACGGCGAAGGCGTGCTCGACGCCAAGAAGGTCCAGCCCGACCGCACCGTCCGCTTCATCCACCGCGTCTGGCAGACCGGCGCCGGCGACGTGCTCAAGGAATGGGCGCGGTACCCGGACCCGTTCGAGGTGAGTTTCAAGTACGCCCGCGCGCGGCTGTATTCGTCGCCGAAGCCGCCGTTCTCGCTGGGGCTCCAGGAGGAATTGAAGCAGCACAAAATCAAGTCCTGGTGGAACCTGCGGAACGACGACAACTTCGTCTTCCGCTGGGGCGACCCCGACTACGTGCGCGAGTTCCTTCGGAACCTGCCGCCCGAGGAGTTGACGGCCGGCTATTACGTCGGCAGCGACGGGTACGCCTGGGGCAGGGAGTTCATCTCCACCGAGCCCGATTCGCCGCGCCAATTGGAGATTCGCAAGCACTGGTACCGCTTCATGCTGTGGGGGCGGCTGGGGTACGATCCGACGCTCGACCGGCCGTACTTCGAGAAGCACATCGCGCACCGTTTGCCGCAGGCGCCCGCGCCGGCCCTCTACGACGCGTGGCAGGCCGCCTCCAAGATCATCCCCCTCGTCAACCGCTTCCACTGGCGCAACTGGGACTACATGTGGGCCGTCGAGGGATGCATGGACCAGCGCAAGGGCTTTCACACAGTCCGCGACTTCATCAAGGAAGGCACGATGGAGGCGAGCGGCCTCGTGCGGATCGAGGACTACGTTGCCCGCACCCTCCGCGAACAGCCGCCGGGCGGGACCACGCCGCTGGAGGTGGCCGAAACGTTGCGGCGTCATGCGAAGGCCGCGCTCGACGGCGTTGCGGTCGCCCGCCGCACGGCCGAGAAACACGAGAAACAACTCCGCCGCACGCTCGGCGACGTCGAGGCCATGGCCCATCTCGGCGACTACTACGCCGCCAAGATCCTCGGGGCCGTCGAACTCGCCACGTTCGAGAAGACCGGCGACTCAAAGCACCAGGCCGCAGCCGTCAAGCACCTCCAGGGTGCCCTGCGGCACTGGCAGGACTACGCCGCCATCGCCACGAAACAGTACCGCCCCCAACTCCTGGCCCGCACGCGCGACCTCGACTGGCAGCGGCTGCTCGAAGATGTGAAGCAAGACGTCGAAATCGCCCGCAAGGCCAAAGCGAAGTAGGAGGCATCGTTTAGAGGCTGTTTCAAATCCCCTCTCCCCTGGCGGGAGAGGGTAGGGTGAGGGGGGATAAGCGGGCTTATTCGGGGCTTGTCACCCTCACCCCATCCCTCTCCCATCAAGGGAGAGGGAGTTATGAAACAGCCTCTTAGCCGTCGGCGCCCGCGCCGACGGGAATGGGCGCCGATGCTCCCACAGCCACACACGTCGGCGTTCCGCCGACGAATAAACGAACAGCGTGTAGTCCGAGGCGCGCCCCCGCGCCGGGGCCGGAGACCGTCGATGAGAGCCTCTTCCCTCTGCTGGACGGTGGTGGCGGTTGTGCTTGCCGTGCAGGCCAGGGGAGCAAGCACTCCGCAGACGCGCGACCTGCGCGACGTCCTCGGCGTCACGCACGTGGCCGGTTCGTACCACCTGACGGACAAGCCGTTCCTTGCCGAAGGGGCCGACCAGATTCTCGCCCTCGGCTCGCGCGTGATCAAACTGTACCTCTTTCGGCCCGCGAAGAACTACCCGTTCAACGCGACGTGGCCGCGCTTCGGCAGCCTTGTCGAGGTGGCCGCGTCGCCCGCCTACCGCGAGGTGTTCACGAAGCCGTTCACGACGTACATCCTCACGGTCTACTCGTTCGGGCGGTCGGAGCACTATTGGACCAAGGGCGTCACCGACGCCGAGAAGGCCGACGAGGCGCGGCAGTTCCACGAGTTGACGCGGCACCTGCTCACCACGTATCGCGGGACGGGCAAGACCTTCGTCCTCCAGCACTGGGAAGGCGACTGGGCGGCGCGCGGCAGTTTCGACCGGAAGGTTGACCCCACGCCCGAGGCCTTCGCGGGGATGGCTGACTGGCTGAAGGCCCGGCAGGCGGGCGTCCAGAGCGCCCGGAAGGAAGTCGGCCAGCCGGGCGTACACGTCTACCATGCCGCCGAGGTCAACCTGGTCGTCCAGGCGATGCGCGAGGGGCGGCCGGGCGTGGTGGACAAGGTGTTGCCGCACGCGCACTGCGACCTCGTCTCATACTCAGCGTGGGATGCGGGCGGCGATCCGAAGACGCTGCGCGAGGCCCTCGACTTCCTGGCTCGCCACCAACCTGACCGCCCGCCCTTCGGCAGGAAGAACGTGTACATCGGCGAGTTCGGCCTGCCCGAGAACGACCGCGGCCCCGAGACGGTCCGCGCGAACGTCCGAAACACGGTGGCGACCGCACACGCGTGGGGCTGCCCCTGGATCCTCTACTGGCAGGTCTACTGCAACGAGCCACGGCGGCGGCCCGTCACGCGCAACGACGACGTGCGCGGATTCTGGCTCCTGAAGCCCGACGGCACCCGCAGCGCGGCCTACGACGTGCTGCGCGCGCTGCTCGTGCCACAACGCCCGTAGGGGCACGGAAAACATGGAACCTCCCCACGTTTCCGCCCACGCAAGAGTCCGCCACCTTCAGCACCGAGTGAAAACATGGACGACCTCCCCAGGTTTCGGAGATAAGTCTCGTGTCGCCCGAATCCGAAGCGCGTGTAATGGAATCCACCGAATCCAGGGTTTGGGTTTTGGCTTGGCAACAGCGCGTGTAATGGTCACAATTCGGGCATGTCACGGTCAAACCATACCGGTCCGAGGACACCTGCCGAGTTCGTTGCCAAATGGCAGCCCATCCAACTACCCGAACGAGCGGCCAGCCAGGAGCACTTCATCGACCTGTGCCGCCTGCTCGGCCAGCCAACCCCCGCCGAACACGACGCCACCGGCGCCGAGTACACCTTTGAGAAGGGAGTGGCGGTCAGCGGCGCCGCCTCGGCGGGCGCCAAGGGCGAGTACGGCTTCGCCGACGTTTGGTGGAAGGGCAAGTTCGGATGGGAGTACAAGCGCAAGGACAAGTACAAAGACCTGGCCGAAGCCTACCGCCAACTGCTCCAGTACCGCGAGGCCCTCGGCAATCCGCCCCTGCTCATCGTCAGCGATATCGCGCGCACCGAAATCCACACCAACTTCACCGGCACCGCCAAGCAGGTCCACTTGGTGGAACTGGGCGACCTGGCCGAGCCGGGATCGCTCGACCTGCTGCGCCGCGTCTTCACGGACCCCAACTCTTTCTGCCCGACGGTCACCGTCGAGGCGGTGACCGAGGAGATTGCCGAGAAGTTTGCGGCCGTCGCCCAGTCTCTGCGCACCGAGGGCCACAACCCCCACACAGCCGCCCATTTCCTGATGAAGTGCATGTTCTGCCTCTTTGCCGAGGACGTCCACCTGCTGCCGCAGAAGGTCTTCACCCGGATGCTTGACCAGTGGCACGATGATCCGAAGGCCCTCCGTGACCGCATGACGGAACTCTTCGGGTGCATGCGCGCGGGGGGGGCGTTCGGCAACGCTCCGATCCCGAACTTCAACGGCGGCCTGTTCGATGACGCCCCCGCACTCGTCCTCTCCGATAACGATATCGCAACGATGCGAATCGCCGCATGCCAGGACTGGGGCAGCGTTGAGCCCGCCATCTTCGGCACCCTCTTCGAGCGGTCCCTGGACCCG
>CAZEBQ010000186.1:0-8469 GCA_964510295.1 uncultured Anaerolineales bacterium
TGCCCGGCGGCCGTTGGCGGCGGCGCCGGCCAGGATGCGCCGGGGATAAACCCCGTACGTGTTTAGCGTTGTCATTCTGAGGCCCGCTTGCGGGCCGAAGAATCTCGCCGTGGTCTTTGCTGTTTCGTCGTTTCCACGGCGAGACCCTTCGCTTCGCTCAGGGTGACAACCACAACCGACACGCTAAACACGTACTAAACCCCGGCGCCACAGCCAAGCCGCAGGGAAATGGTCCCATGCCGGAAATCGTTGCCACGCCCCGTCCCACCGCCGCCCGCTTTTTCCCTTGGAACCCGGCGGCCCGCGTGAGAAAATGGTCGCTGAGGGATGCGGCAACCGTGCCCACACGCAAGGCGAGGAGCGGATCATGCGCAAGGCACTTCAGGTGGCGGCCGCCCTGGCGGCGGTCACCCTGCTGGTCGGATGCTTCGAAACCAAGCAGGACTTCACGCTGAACCCCGACGGCTCCGGCAAGGTCCGCGTCGAGATGGCCATGCCGCAGATGCCCTTCAGCCTCGGCCCGACCGACTCGCAGGCCGACCCCGACCTGGTGGCCAAGCAGTTCGTCAAGGGCATCCTCGACGGCTCGAAAGGCGTCGATGCCTGGTCTGAGGTCAGTTACACCAAGACCGACGACGGCCGCACCAGGTTTCTCGGCACCGCCTATTTCAAGGACCTGGCCCGGCTGAAACTGCAGTCGGTGAAGATGGAGGGCATCTCCTTCACGAAAGACCCATCCGGGGGCATGGTGCTCTTGATGGAGCAGCCGGAGAGTCCCCAACCGGCCGCGCCGCCCAAGGAGATACCCGAAGCGCAGTTGGCCCAACAGATCGAGATGCAGCGGATGCAGTACCAGCAGATGCGGCCGATGATGGCCGCGACGATCGGCTCCATGAAGATGGACGTCTCGTTCCTGCTGCCGGGAACGCTGGCCGAGGTCTCCGGCTTCAAGAAGGAGCCGAGCGGCGCCGTCCGCCTCGCCTTCACCGGCACGCAGATGCTCAAGGTCATGGACGAACTGATGGCCGACGACGCTTACGTCCGCCAGGGCGCCCTGGCCGGGAAGAAAGGGGCCGGCATGGGCGGTCCCCAGATGGACGAATGGACTAAAGAGAAACTATTCGGCACCAAAGGACCGCTGCGGGCCCGCGTGACCGGCCCGTTCCAACCGCGCTTCGCCTACGACGCCGAGGTCCGGGCCGCCAAGGCCGCCTACCCCGCCATGATCGAGCGCCTCGGCCTCACCACCCTCCCCGCCGCCCCGCCGACGCCCACCCTGCCGCCCGGTTTCGGCATGCCCGGAGGCGCCAAGGGCGCAGGCGCCGGCCGGGGGCCGACCCGGTAAGCCGCCGCCGCAGTTCGCGGTTCAGCGTGGCGCAGCCCTGTGGTGGTCAGCCGTCGCCGGTCGGGGCTTTGGGCGGCAGCAAGTCGGCCAGTTCGCCCAGGCGGGTGATGGTGGTGCAGTCGGCATGGACGTCTTCGCGATCGCGGTCGATCAGCACCGGGTGGACGCCGATCTCGCGGGCGCCGACGACGTCGGCCCAGTAATCGTCGCCGACGTGGACGGCGGCGATCGGGCGGCAGTCCAGGGCCGTCAGGCCGCGCAGGAAGATCTCCCGGTGCGGCTTCGCCGTCCCCACGGCCTCGCTGGCGATGACCGCGTCGAAGTATTTGGCCAGGCCGAAACTCTTCAGGTAGTCCCTGAGGTCGGCCGACCAGTTGCTGATGATTCCGAGGCGGTAGCCGCGGTCGCGCAGCGCCGAGAGCAGTTCGTGCGCGTCGGGGTCGAGGATCTCGGGGCTGCGTGTCTCGATCTCGCGGATCGCGTTCGTCAGTTCCCGCCCCAGGTCGGCGCCCCGCAGGTCCAGGTCCAGGGCCTCCGCCAGATGGTCGAGCCACATGCGGCTGGCGGCGCCGATGTCCATACGGGCGGCGTGCCGTCGCCGTCGTCGCGCCACCGCCCGTCGCGCCGCGTCGTTGGCCGCCAGCACCATGTCGCGGGTGACTTTGTAGCCGATGACGACCAGCGCCTCGTGCAGCAGGTCCAGGTGCCCGAGTTCGCTGTAGATGAGGGTGCCCCCGACGTCGAAGAACACGGCCTCGATGTAATCGAAACGGTCCGGACTGGCTCGCTCGGTCCTACGGATGGCCACGCGCTGCCCACTCCTTCTTGTATGCGGTCACGGTCTGATGTGCCCGTCGCGACGGTTCCGGCAGCCGGTAGCGCGGTGCGGTAGCCAGCACCCACCGCTCGGCGCTCGCCAGATCGATCCGGTGACCCACCGACACGTAGACGGGCTTGACACCGGTCCGCGTCCGCAGGACCGTCCCGATCCGTTCACCGCCGTCCATCAGAGCCGCACGCCTGCCACGCTGCAGGCCCGGCTTTCGCCTTACTATACCGACGAGGCGGCTCTTTGCGCAGCCGATCGTCGCAATATCCAATGCCAACCCTACGTGACACGCCAGTCCCAGCCGCCGCGGATGGGCCCGTCCCTGCCCGTCGCAGATCACCAGATCCACGCGCGAGCGGACCTGGCGGAACGCCTTCAGCACCACGGGAACCTCGCGGAAACTGAGCAGGCCCGGCACGTACGGCCACGTTGCCCGGGCCGCGGCGCAGCGGGTCTCGATGGGCCGGAGCGTCCGGGCATCCATGACGACGACGGCGGCGGCGATCCACTCGCCCACTCGCCCGCCCGACACGTCCGCCGCCGCCACGGTGCCGACACGAGCCAGGGGCGGCCCTTCGACGACCTGGCCTGCCAGGCGCTCCTGGATGGCGACGGCCTCGTGGTAGTCGATGGTCCACCGATGGAGCCGCCGGACCTTCATGGCGATGCCTTCGTCTTGGCGGCGTCGCCGGCCGAGTCCGGCTTCCGCATCGCTTTCGGCGGCGCGTCGCGGACCTTCTTCAGGACGACGTCGTCCCAGAAGATGACGCCCGCCGGCCAGTAGGCGTACAGGTCGATCTTGAGAAACGTCGGTGTGTGCTCGGGCCGGGTGGCTTCCGGAATGAAGTCGGCCGTCACGCGGTTCCACTGGTTCTTCCGGCCGGTCGGATGGACCTGGCGGCGGTAGGTCTCCCGACGCTGGGCGGGGTAGCCGCCCGTCGCCTCGAACGGGTGGTACCCCTTGAGAAAGATCTTCGGCGTCGGTGCGAGCGTCTTGTACCGGCACGAGAAGCGATAGGTGACGCCGGCCTCGATCCGAATCCAGTCGCTGTAGAAATCGAGGCCGTACGAACCGGCGGTCGCGGCGTTCATGTCGTACTTCAGCGCCTTGCCGGGACCGTCGGGGTGGGGCGCCCACGCCATCTGCTTCTCGAGCGCCTGCCAGTGAGCCGGGCCCTTGCCCGACGGGTCGGCCTGCTCGAAGCCGGGATTCTTCACCAGGTTGGGCGCGTCGCGCCAGCGCCGGTCGATCTCGGGATCGGCCCGCAGCATACGCAGCGGGTCCGTGGGACGGGCCATGCCGAGAATGTCGAACACGGCACCCGCCATCTCGACGCCGATGAGATGATGATTCGCGCAGGCGTACCGCTGCCGGAAGACGTGCGGCTGCTCCGGGGCGCCGGTGTAGACGGCGAGCAGGCTGACCTCGTACGGCTCGGTGCCGGCCACGTGACCGGTCACGACGATGTCGGCCCGAAACGTGTTGCGCCCGAGAGCGGCGAGTTCGGCGGGCGGGGTGTCGAGGGAAACCTTGCGGCCGGCGAGCGCTTCCTTGATGCTGGACGAGTCGTACACGACGGCGCCGATCCGTTTCGCCTTGAACCGGAGCATCTGCTGCACCTTCGCGCCCAACCCCTTCTCGTCGCTCGTGACGGTCAGGGGCAGGAAGGCGACGCCCTCGGCCCGTCCCGGCTTGCCCGGCGGCGGCGCAGCGCGGGCTGCCGCCCATGCCGCCGCAACGGCCAGCATCGCGGCGAGACCGGCTCGAAGGTGACGTTGCATACGCATGGAGACGTGGCCTACCGGATGAACTTCAGGCTCCTGCGAATCTGTTCGATCTGGCGTGCGGCGGTCTCGTCGGCGTCGGTGGCAACCAGGAGCACGAGGGCCAGGACGCGCCCCCGCCGCTCGGCGTAAACGGCCCTGCACCGGGCGGGTTTGCCCGAGAGGACGGCCTGGGCTTCGTAGGCGATTTCGAGGGCCCGGCGTCCGCCGAGCGTGGCGGGCTTCGGCTCGGGCGCCTCGACGCCCAGGTTGGCGGCGGCGGCCTTCGCCTGCTCGGCCACCAGGTCCTCCAGCGACTGGCCTTGCTTCGGCGTGAGAACGCGGACCACCGCAACGGCCGCCTGGTCCTCGCGGGCCATCTCCAGCGCCGTGGCAGGGCCGCCCAGGTGTTCGGGCACTTTCCACCGCGCGGTCGGCCGGCTGATCTGGAACCCGTAGTACGGGCTGGTCAGCACGAAGCCGTCCGTCTGGATGGGCAGCCGGCCCTGGGGCGCCGAGGTCCGGATCGACCGGCTGACGTTCTCCAGAAGCACCGGATTGGCCGTCACACGCCGGTCGGCGACCGCCAGCGAGGCGAACCAGGTCAACCCCTCGCCCGCGATGAGCAGGTTCCGGAAATGGAACGTCGTGCACCCCAGCCGGGCCGTTCCCCCGATCCCCACCACGTGATGCGGTCCGGTGCCGCCGGGCACCGCCACGGCCCGGGGCTCGGCCTTGACGTCGGCGAACGGTTCGGCCCACTCCTGCTGGATGGGGTGCGACGCCAGCGAGGGCTCTCCGTTCTCGCCGCTCGCCGCGGCGCCTCCGGACGGGCCGTAGTCGTAGGCCGGCTGCAGCGACACGTGGGCCTCGTCCGTCAGGTCGGTGATGGTCACGCGGCCGGATGCGTCGGCCACGTGGATGAGGTGGGGGTACGGCGGCACCCAGAGGCTCAGTCCGAGGCGAGGGTTGCGGTACCGATCGCCGGTCAGGCCCGGGATGTCGGGGGCGGGGGGCGCTTCGGCCGGGCCGACGAGACGCCTGGCTTCCGACAGGCTCGTCGCCTCGGCGACCATCGGCGCCGATTGCCACACGCTGCGGAGCACGCGGGCGCCCGAGTCGACCAGATGGAGGACGCGTTCGGCGCCGCACGAGGAGCCGACGGCGGTTCCGAGCAGGTTCCGTCCGTCGCCGGCGCCCGGCAGGCCTTGCGGGCCGAGCACGCGGACGTTGCAGGCGTCGGGCAGCAGGGCGCCGAGCGATTCGTCGATGGCGAGCCAGGTTCGCGCGCCGCCGGCCCGCGGGCCGCCGAGCAACGTGGCGTGGAGGGTCCACGAGCGGAAGGTCACGTTCCCGTCGAGCGGGATCCGCGCCGACCGGCTCGTCTCGCCGACGGTTCGCGCGAGGACCAGCACGCGGCCGGCGGCGCGGCCGGTGACCTCCCACTGGCGCGTGCCGGTGACGACGCGGCAGGTCAGGGCCCGCGGGCGGAAGTTCGCGTCCACGTCGGCGGTGATCATTTTGTAGTAGCCGAACCGGGCCGCGCCACGCGTGCGGCGCAGAAACCGGTTCGTCTGGAGCCGGTGACCGCCGTCCGGAAACGCATACAGGCTCTGGGTGATGTAGCCGACCTTGGTGTCGGCAACGTAGAGCGAGAGCCACTGGCTGCGCAGGAACTTGGCCTTCGGGCCGACGGCGGCGTCAGCGTCGGCCGCGCGCGCCGCTGCCGCCATCGCGCTGAGCATCGCCAGCGCCATCGCCATCCCAGAGACGTTCGCGCGAAATCGCTTCATTGAAAGATCCAACGACCCGCCATCGGCCGCAACTATAGGCCGCTCGGGCAGGGCAAGTCAACGCGATTCACCGCCGCTTGGGGGAGTTGCTCGTGCGGGGTCTGTCTACCTCAACAGCAGAAGCGAGGAAAGGGGCAGGTTGATGATGCGAGCGTCATCCAGTGGCTCGGAATCGGATTGCGTCACAAGGATGCCAAATGGCGCATTGTTGATGCTGTTCTCGATAAACGTTCTCATCGCTTCCGTGTCGCGCAGGGGGTCTATTCGCTTCTGGTACCTCACCTCCATAGGAATTCGCTTTGTTCCAATGGTCAGGACGAAATCGATCTCGGGCTGAGCCCCGCGCTCGGGCAAGTAGGCGAGGTCCAAAGATGACGTTGCCGCCAAGGTGGCGCCGACGATACTCTCGGCAATATGGCCGGCGAGCGTCGTCAAATGGGGATTCTCGGCCAGGCCTTGTGGGTCAATGGGGATGACCTCCTGTAGCCAGCTGGCGCGCAATCCATGGTCAGCGAGGCATATTTTGGCGCCTCCTCGCTTGCGCTTGAGGCGGATCTCCAAGGGCTCGATAAGCCGCAGGAGCAGGGTATCTCCCAGGAAGCGAAGGTAATGGGTGATCCGCTGCGGCCCCACGTTGGCATCGAGCGCCCGTTGGGCCTCCCTTGCGAGGAGGGAAGGTCGCGGCGACTGCCCCACATAGCGACATGCCAGCCGGAAGACCTCTTCAAGCAGCGGGGCATCGCGTTTGCGGCCCCGCTCGCCGACTCGCAGATCATGCTGAATGACACGGCGTATGACGGTTTCGTTCAACTGGTCGGCCAGGTCCGGCCACGGTATTTCCGCCTTCTGGTGCACGAGAGGGTAGCCGCCCCGATCCGCAAACCACTTGAAGGCGACGTCCCTTGCCTCCCGTACCTTGACCCCCCGGGCGGCGAGTTCCGCCCAGAAGTCCTTCCGCGTGAGGGCTTCCAGGCCGTTATGGACGAGGAACGGTTTCCCCACGTCAAGCCTGTGGAACGTGCCGATTTCCGTAAGGGATAGGACTCCGGCTTCAATGGTCGCGACCCTTCCCGCCAGGCTCTCGCGCCCGAGTTCGATTCGCAGGGCGGAACTGCCCGTTATCACAACTTGCGTGGTGGATGCATCAACGAGCGACTTCAGTTCCGCGGCCCACGTCCTCAGGTTCTGGACTTCGTCGAAGAACAGGTACGTCGGCTCTCCGCGCTGTGCCACTTCGTTGAGCCTCTTCTGCAGCACAGCCTGTTCGTACCAGTCCACCACCCGCAGAATCGGTTCGCGCAGCCTGGTGAGTTCGGGTACTTCGTCACATTGAACGCGCAGAATATGGCGCGGCGGCACCCCCCGATCCAGCAGGTCCTGCACGACGTGCAACTGAGCCGTGGTCTTGCCGATCTGGCGCGGGCCGCGCAGCACCACCATGGGAGCCAGGCGCATCTGAAGGCGCCGGTGAATCTCGTCAACCAGGTGGCGGCGAGTTGCAGGAAGAACGGGTAGAGGATCACCCTCCCACCAGGGATTCAGGCGACGCAGATCACTCACCAACCCCGGGCTCAGTTGCATCTCGTGAAAGAAGAAGTCGGAGGCCATATCCCTCCCTCAATGCGAGTTGCCCGAGCGCAGAACACCCCCTTCGGGTACTCCGACTGGGTAGGACTATAGACCCTGGGGGCAGGGCAAGTCAACGCGATTCGGTCAGCCGACCGCAGGCCGGTCCGCCAGCGCCGACGGGGGCATTTTCCTTGCGCCTGGAGGATTCAGCCGCTACAATGGGGGCGACCGCCAAGTCCGCGCGGGCCGGGCTGCGGGCAGGAGGCGTCGAGGTTGGCTGCGAAGATCGCCAAGTTCGCGAACAAGGTCATCTGTGGCGACGCCGCGCGCGTGATGAGCGAGTTGCCGGACGAGTCGGTGCACCTGGTCGTCACCAGCCCGCCTTACTGGAACCTTGTGGACTACGGCGTGGAAGGGCAGATTGGCCACTCTTCCTACCAGGCCTATCTCGGCGACCTGCTCGTGGTGTGGCGCCAGGCGTACCGGGTTCTGATACCGAACGGCAAGCTGTGCATCGACACGCCGATCGTGCCGATCCCCAAGAAGATGATGAACACCACGCACACGCGCCACCTCAAGAACATCAACAACGACATCGAGGCCTCTCTCCTGGGTGATGAGCAGTCGGACTTTGAGCGTTTCAGTCTGTACATCTGGCAGAAGCAGACCACCGTCAAGATGTTCGGCAGTTACCCCTATCCGCCGAACATTTACGAGGACAACACGATTGAGTTCATCAACGTGTTCGTCAAGCCGGGGAAGCCTCGCAGGTTGCCAAAGGCCGTCAAAGAGGGCAGCAAGTTGTCGCAGGAGCAATGGCTGAACCTCACGATGCAGGTCTGGCCCATGTACCCGGAGGACGTGTCGCGTACGGGCGGTCATCCCGCCCCGTTCCCCGTTGTCTTGCCGCAGCGCCTTATCCTGATGTACACGTTTGCCAAGGTGCCGTCGGAAGGCTTCGCGGGCGACATTGTCGTGGACCCCTTCAACGGCTCGGGAGCCGCGTGTGTGGCAGCAAAGACGACCGGCAGGCGGTTCATCGGCATCGACATCAGCGAGGACTACTGCGCGATAGCGCGACACCGGTTGGAGCCCCGGCGCTTCGCCGCTCCGGACATCATGCTCCGCCGCCCCAAGATGCGCAGCGTCAAAGCCAGACCGCCGGAGCC
>CAZEBQ010000187.1:0-6874 GCA_964510295.1 uncultured Anaerolineales bacterium
CCGTGCAGCCGTACGCCTCGTACACCTTCGGGTTGTCGTACATGAACACCACGTCGGAGCGGCGGATGGCGCGTTCGTTCGCTTCACTTTCCGCAATCAGTACACTGCCTCCTGTCAGGATGACCACAGCCGACAGGACCACGGAATGCCTCATCTGGCACCGTCCCTTCACATGTCTGCGCGGTCAGGCCCACAACCGGAGACGGCACGGGGAAACTCGCGGCCGTGAACCACTTGCCGAGCCCGCACGAAGCGAACCGACGGGCCTACGCATCTGTGCCGGCGACCCCTTCCCGATTCCTGTGCCAGGCGTCATGGGAGAAGCCATTGTTGATTCGCATCCTAATCCCACCCCTCCCCCGAGGCAAGGGCGAAGGGAGCGACGTGTGAAGATGACGCCGAGACGACCTGAGCATCGCGCCGTCCAGACCTGTCCGTGCCATCAGAATGCCGTTGCACGCGCCGGGCGGCACGGTAGAGTGGGTGGCCGGCCTGGGCGGCGTAGCCTCGTGTCATGGCACGGGTGGCTGCGTGGCCTGTAGTATCCTTGCCGCCTCGAAACAACACAGACATAGGAGCTCGTGATGGCAACTCACACGATTCCCCTTCGGCTGCTGCTGGCAGCGATATGCCTCCACACCGCAGGCATGCTCCAGGCCGAGGAGCCGACGACCGATCCGGCTCTCGGGCGGCCGTTGGTTCCGGCCAACCGGGGCCTCGACGGTCCGGGCGCACGGGCGACGTCAGTGATCCCCCGGCCGCGCGCGATCCGAATGCACGAGGGTGTGTTCCGTATCACATCGACGACGCCTGTGTACGCCGCCGGGGAAGCCGAAGTCGAAGCGAAGAAACTGATCGACACCCTGGCGCCCGCCATGGGGTTTCGGTTGAAACGGATCGAGGGCGACCCCCCGGACGCCGGCGCGATCGTGTTGGCGCTGGACGAAACGCTGCGAACACGATTCGGCGGTGAAGGTTACGCGCTCAGCGTCACGCCCAGGCGGATCGATCTTCGTGCCGCTGAATCCGCGGGATTGTTCTACGGCATTCAGACGCTGCGGCAGTTGCTGCCGGTTCCCGTCTTCTCGTCGAAGCGCGTCGAGGGTGTGGAATGGACCGTTCGGTGCCTGACGATCACCGACTATCCACGTTTCCAATGGCGCGGCCTGCTGATCGATCCGGCCCGCCACTTCATTCCCGTCGCCGACGTCAAGCATTTCATCGACGCCATGGCGTTGCATAAGTTCAACTGTCTGCAAATGCACCTGACCGACAATGAGGGCTGGCGGATCGAAATCAAGAAGTACCCGAGACTGACGGAACTCGGCTCGAAGATGGACTGGAGCCTGCGCCGCCAGGGCGGCAAGGGGCCGCGCCGCTTCGGGTTTTACACGCAGGACGACATCCGCGAACTGGTGCGCTACGCGGCCGAGCGCCACGTCACGATCGTCCCCGAAGTTGAAATGCCTTACCACGCCGGGGCGGCGATCGTGGCCTATCCCGAGCACGGGGTCAACACGAGGCTCCTGGCGGAACTTCCTCCGGAGAAGCGATGGGGACCGTCCAAGGGGTTGCTGGGCGTCCGGCCCGAAACGGTGTCCTTCATGCAGGACATCCTGATCGAGGTGATCGGACTGTTTCCGAGCCGGTTCATCCACATCGGCGGCGACGAAGCCAACCTCCGCCTCTGGGCCGACGACCCTGAAATGCGGGCAATGATGAAGAAACTGGGCTGCAAGAACGCCCACGAACTGCACAGTTGGTTCATCAAACAGATGGACGCCTGCCTGGCGAAGAACGGTCGGCGGATGATCGGCTGGGACGAAATTCTCCAGGGCGGCCTGGCCCCGGGGGCGACGGTCATGAGTTGGCGGGGCACCGGCGGCGGAATCACCGCGGCCAACGCGGGCCACGACGTGGTCATGACGCCGACCTCCCATACCTACTTCGACTACCGGCAGCATGCCGACGAACTTGGCTTTGGTCGAGCCGTTTTGACCTTGGAGCAAGTCTACTCATTCGAGCCCATCCCCGCATCGCTCGATGCCGAGCGGGCCGGGCACGTACTTGGCGGGCAGGGCCAACTCTGGGGCGAATGGATCGCCGATGCGAAGCGTCGCGACTTGATGACCTGGCCCCGGGCGTGCGCCCTGGCCGAAGTGCTCTGGTCGCCCTCAGACAATCGCACCTTCCGGGGGTTCCTCCGCCGCATGATCGATCATCAGAGGCGATTGAAGGCCGGCGGAGTGAACTACCGGCCGCTCGATGCGTCGCTCGTCAAGAGTGTCACGCAGTCTGCGGAGCACTTCGACTACTTCGCCAACAACTGGAACGTGGTCGGGCTGAAGGACTACGTCCATGGCGCCCGGATCACTCCCAACAACGAACTGGTCCTGGCCGGCAAGACGCCGGTCGAGATACGCATCGGCGCCGATCGAACTCCCTTCTGTCGCGACAACCCGAAACTGGCGATGGACGGTTGGATACCGATCATCCTGGTCACCGCCGAGGACGGACCGGTGCATTACGAGGTGGCCTTCTGGGCAACGCCCTTGCCCGATGTGAAGGACTGGAAGAAGGCGTTCGACTGGCCGACCGAGGGCGAGAACTTCCTCACCTGGATCCGGGTGAAGGCGACCAATATGTCCGAGGAGCCCACGGAAGCAAGCGCCGAACTTGGGCCCGTCGCCGACGCGAAGGCGCCGACGACTCCGGACGCACAGCGTGCCGGCAAGGTCGACCAGGTTCACTCTCGCCAGTACGCATGGTCGTGGCAACTCCCGGCTGGCGCCACGGCCGAGCGTGTCGCGCGGTACCCCTTCTTCGCCGTCGACGACCCGAAGCAGTACGACAAAGAAGACCCGCAACTGTGGCTGCGCCGCACCCAACAGTATTGGCAGGGCGTGATGGATCGCGCCGCCGAGATCGAAGTGCCATGCCGCAAGGCGAACGAAGCGTTGCTGGCCGCGCACGTATGCCAGTTGATCGCCAACGACCATGGCGAGGTACACGGTGGCGAGGATTTCTACGACCGATTCTATCCGCGGGATGGTGCCTACCAGGTGATGGAACTGGAGGAGGCCGGGTTGGCCGAGTCGGCCGCGAAGGCCGTCGAGCACTATCTGAAGTGCCAGGACGAACAAGGGCGATTTCGCGGTGGCGGGAATCAAGGGCCACAACTCGATGCCAACGGCCAGTCGGTTTGGACCCTCTGGCAGTACGCCAAGATCACGGGGGACCGTCCGTTCCTCGAACGGGTCTATCCCCGGATGCTTCGTGCCGTGCGTTGGACGATGAAGGCTCGGCGCGCTACGGCCGCCCCGCTGACCGGCGTGCTGCCCGCTGCGCCGGCGGACGGTGAATGCCTCTGGGCAGGAAAGCACCATATTGTCGGCTACGACGTCTGGAACCTTCGCGGGATGCTCTGCACGGCCGACGCCGCGAAGGCCCTGGGAAAGACGGCCGACGCCGAGGAACTGCTGGCCGAGGCGGCGGCGTATCGCAAGGACATCGACGCGGTGTGGAAGAAGACGGGCCTTGCGCACTTCCCGCCAAGTTGGGAGACGGCCGGCACCCACTGGGGCAACACGGAGACACTCTGGCCGACCGAGTTGTTCGCCCGCGACGACCCCCGCGTCGCCGCGCTCAGCCGTCACGTCCGCAACGATTTCGCCGGCGGGTTCATCGAAGGCACCATTCAATGGAAGGGGACCGGCAAGGTCGAAGCCATCCACCCGTACATGGGCGCCTACACGACCATGGTCGACCTGGTCCGCGGCGACCACGAACAAGTCGTAGCAGACTTCTACTGGTACCTGCTGCACTCCACGGCCGCCCATGCCTTCCCGGAAGGCATCTACTACAAGAAACGCATGGCCTGGAACCACACGATTCCGCACGTGACCGGGGCGTGCAACTACGCGATCATGCTTCGCCACATGCTCGTACACGAGGCGGGCGACGAATTGCACCTGCTCGGCGCCGTGCCCGACGGGTGGCTCGGCGATGGGAGGGAAATCCAAGTGAAGCGCCTGCCCACGCACTTCGGCCTGATGAACCTGACCGTCCGTGGGACGAAAGAGGGAGTCGAGGTCGAACTCGATCCGCCCCAGCGAAACCGGCCGAAGCGGATCGCCCTCACGCTGCCCAAGTCCCGCCCGTTGGTCGGCACGCTCGACAACGTGGAACTTCTCCCGCGATCGGATCAGAAGAAGCGGTGGGACTTCCCCACGGTCGTCGCAGACTATCTTCAGACCTCCGACTTCGTCGAAGTGATCCCGGGCAAGCCGAACGCGGTGAGTCTGACCACCGGCAAGCCGGCCACCTGCTCGCACGCGCTGCCGCCGCATCCGGCACGTCTGGCCAACGACGGACGCAGCAACGACACCGATCGCTATTGGGCCACCGACGTCGCCGAACACGGCGGCGCTGCGTGGTGGCAGGTTGATCTGCAAGAGCCCGCCACCGTCGGCCGCGTGGTCGTGGTGGGCTTCTACGGCGACCGGCGCCACTATGGCTTCACCGTCGAGACGTCCCTCGACGGCCAGAAGTGGGACATGGCCGCCGACCGGCGCGACAACACCGAACGTTCCACAGCACAGGGCCACACCAGCCGTTTCGCCCCGCGCCCGGTGCGCTATATCCGCGTTACCCAGACGCACAACTCGGCCAACACCGGCCGCCACCTCGTCGAGGTCATGGCATACGCGCAATGACGCTCAGCCCCCAGAGGAGGATTGACATGCGCCGCTTCCTCTTACCGGTCGTGCTGACGTGCCTGGCCGGACCGGCCGCGGCCCTCGACGATCCCGCCGCGTCACCGGACGCCGCCCGGGGACGGGCGTCGCATGATCGGCTGGAGTTGGGCAACCGCGTCATCCGTTGCGTCTGGCAAACGGATGGCGGCCGCATGGGAGCGCTGGCCGTCACGAACCGTCACACCAACCAAGTCCTTCGCCTGACGAAAGGATTTCTGCCCCGGGTGGTCATGGGGGACGAACGGACAATCGACCTGGCAGACCTGGGCCCGCGTCGAGCGGCTCGGCTGGAAACCATTCAGCCCGAAGCGGCCGGCGTGCCGGCTCAAACCCGCCACCCCGGCCGCCGCCTGACCGCCGTCTTTCGGGACGAGGCGGCGGGGCTGGACCTGGTCTGGTCGGCCGAGTTGCGCGACGGGTTGAATTACATCGTTCAATCGCTGGAACTGACCGCTACGAAGGACACCAAGATCCAGGAACTGGTCTTCGTCGACACGCCCATCGACGGGGCGAAACAACTCGGGCGGGTCGACGGCTCGGTCGTGGTGTGCGGCCACATCTTCCTGGCCGTCGAACACCCCTTGGCGAAGAACACCGTCGACAAGAACTCGCACGTGCGCTGCGCTCTGCCACGCGGCAGCGTGCTGGGCGCCGGACAAACGTGGCGTTATACATCGGTGTTCGGCGTCGTCGCGCCGGGCCAACTGCGACGCGGATTCCTGGCATACCTTGAACGCCGTCGGGCTCATCCATATCGACCCTTCCTGCATTACAACAACTGGTATGACGTGACCCTTGCTCGTCCCAGAGAGCGTGTGACGGAACCTGAATGCCTCAAAGCCATCGAGTTCTTCGGCCGCGAACTTGTCCGCAGCCGCGGAGTGAAACTGGACGCGTTTGTCTGGGATGACGGCTGGGATGACTTCAACTCTCTGTGGGGTTTCCACAAGGGCTTCCCGAACGGCTTCAAGAAACTGAAAGCCGCCGCCGCCAGATACGGGGCCGCACAGGGCGTGTGGATGTCGCCTTGGGGCGGTTACAGCAGGGCGAAGAAGATGCGCATCGCTTTCGGGAAGTCTCGAGGGTACGAAACCAACGCCAGTGGTTTCTCCATGGCCGGGGCCAGGTACGGAAAGGCTTTTCGCGATGTCTGCCTGAACATGATGCGCGAGCAGGGCGTGGTCTTCTTCAAGTTCGACGGCATGGGCGGAGGCAACAAAACTACCGGTGCGAGGGCGGAAATGGCCGATGACGTCGATGCCGTCCTTGAGTTGACGCGGACGCTGCGACGTGAAAACCCTGACGTCTTTATTAGCGCCACAGTCGGCACATGGGCCAGCCCTTTCTGGACATTCTACGCGGACTCGATATGGAGGCAGGGCGGCGATACCGGTTTTCACGGCAAAGGCGATACCCGCCAACAATGGATCACCTACCGTGACATGTGGTGCTACGATAGGATCGTCCAATTGGGGCCGCTCTATCCGCTCAATTCACTGATGCTTCACGGGCCATGCATCAGCGACCGTAGAGCCCCGGCGCGGATGGTGCGCGACGAAAAATCCGTCGCCGATGAAATCTGGACCTTCTTCGGCTCCGGCACGAACCTGCAGGAACTCTACATCAGTCCGCACCTGTTGACGCCGACCATGTGGGACGAATTGGCCGCGGCGGCCAAGTGGTCGCGTGCCAACACCGGCGCGCTGGTCGATACCCACTGGATCGGCGGCGACCCCGGCCGCGGCGACGTGTACGGCTGGGCGTCCTGGCAACCGCGCGGCGGCATCGTGGTCCTGCGCAACCCCTCGGACAAGCCGGGCACCTGCGAACTGGAACTGGCGCGTGACCTGGAGCTTCCCGATCAGCATCTGACCGACTACCGGCTGAAATCCCCTCGCCCGGCCCAGCGGATCGGTTCGCTCCGCGCCGCATCGGTCGAATCGCTTCGCATCGAGCTCGAGCCGTTCGAGGTGTTGGTCTTCGAGACAGTGGCCGTCGCCGGAGCCAGGAAATACGATGCCGAGGCCTACCGGCAGCGAAGCGCCCGGCACGCAAGGAAAGGATAGACACACAGCGAACAGCGAATCACCTCTCGAAGGAACGCACGTGCTCAGCAG
>CAZEBQ010000187.1:6974-8380 GCA_964510295.1 uncultured Anaerolineales bacterium
ATAGACACACAGCGAACAGCGAATCACCTCTCGAAGGAACGCACGTGCTCAGCAGACGCGAACGTTTGATGGCGACCTTACGCGGAGAACCGGTGGATCGACCGCCGGTATGTTTCTATGAGGTTGGCGGATTCAAGGTCGATCCCGAGGATCCTGACCCGTACAACATTTACAACGCTCCCGATTGGCGCCCGCTCCTGCAATTGGCTGAGCAGCGCACAGACCTCATCCGCCTGATGAGTCCCGTCCGCGTGCGGTCGGTCGATCCGACCGGCTCCGCCTCCGGTCCGATCCGGCAGGAATTCTTCAAGGACGAGTCCTGGGAGGAGGGCGACTGCCGGATCACGCGGACCACCGTCACCGTGGCCGGGCGAACGATGACGCAGACGACCAGGCGCGATCGCGATCTCGATACCGTCTGGACGACCGAGCATCCGCTCAAGGATACCGACGACCTGAAGGCCTACCTGAAGATCCCGGACGAAGCCTTCGCCGAATCGGTGGACGTCTCGCCGTTGGAGGCCGAGGAAGCCGAACTCGGCGACAGGGGCATCGTGATGGTGGACACCGAGGACCCCCTCTGCGCCGCCGCCTCGCTGTTCAGCATGGACGACTACACCATCATCGCCCTGGCCGAGCCGGCGCTGTTTCACCAGTTACTCGAGAAGATGGCGCGACGGATCCACGAGCGAACGGAACAGGTCAGCCGTCTCTTGCCCGGGCGGCTTTGGCGAATCTATGGGCCGGAGTACGCCACGCCGCCTTACCTGCCGCCGCGATTGTTTGAAGCATACGTGGTGCGCTACGTGGGCCCGATGGTTCGCATGATCCAGGCCCACGGCGGGTTTGCGCGCATTCACTCGCACGGACGACTCAAGGACGTGCTCGATCACATCGCCGGAATGGAGCCCGACGCCCTCGACCCGATCGAGCCGCCTCCGCAGGGTGATGTGCAACTGGCCTATGTCAGGCAGCGGTACGGGAAGCAACTCGTGCTCTTCGGGAACATCGAGATCGCCGACGTCGAGAACCTGCCCCCGGACCGGTTCGAGGAGAAGGTCAAGCGGGCCCTGGACGAAGGCACCGCCGGCAACGGGCGCGGCTTCGTCCTGATGCCCAGCGCCGCCCCTTACGGCCGAACGATCTCCGGCACAACCATGCGCAACTACGAAACCATGGTCCGGCTGGCCGAAGCGTGGTGACCACGATCCGTCCGGGAAGGACAGGCTTGCTCCAGGGCGGGCTTACAGCGCGACCGTCTTCGGCAGGGGCTTGATGAACTCCTGCCGCAGGCTGTACGTGTACGCCCCCTGGGTGGGAATGAGGAGCACGTCACCGGGCCGGATGTCCTGGCCGTGGTAGAAGTAGCCCCAGACGTCGTGCGGGGTGCACAGCGAGCCAAGGAC
>CAZEBQ010000188.1:0-8377 GCA_964510295.1 uncultured Anaerolineales bacterium
GTGCCGAGGGCGACTGCACGGCCCAAGGGCCGTGCCACCCCGCTAAACACGTACCATCCGGTGGCCATGCCACCCGTGGATTCTTCACCCGCGAATGCCTCACCGACCGAGCCGGGAGCGGAGGCTGCCGGTCACGTTCCCCACCTTGCCATCCCAATAGCCGGTGCCGTGGGGGATGCTCCGCGCGCCAGACACGTCCTGTCGGCCTCAGGCGAGATACTGCACGGTACTGCCGTCCAGGGGGCCAAATAGGCGAACAACTCCGGAAAATATTCTTGTAATTGCCGCCTCGCGCTCGTATGCTATGCCGCTGTCGGAAGTCTCGGGAATGACACGGGCTGCTCGAACACGAAAGGGAAGGACTATGTCACAGGCGTTTGTGGACCAGATCATGGAAACGGTGGAGGCCCGCAACCCCGGCGAGAACGAGTTCCACCAGGCCGTCCGGGAGGTGGCCGAATCCGTCAGCCCGGTCATCGACAAGCACCCCGAGTTCGCCAAGATGCGGATTCTCGAGCGGCTGGTCGAGCCCGAGCGCCAGATCCTTTTCCGCGTGCCCTGGATGGACGATACGGGCGAGGTCCGGGTCAACCGCGGTTTTCGCGTCGAGTTCAGCAAGGCCATTGGACCGTACAAGGGCGGACTCCGGTTTCACCCGTCGGTGTACCTGGGCATCATCAAGTTCCTGGGTTTCGAGCAGATCTTCAAGAACGCCCTGACGACCATGCCGATCGGCGGCGGCAAGGGCGGCAGCGACTTCGACCCCAAGGGCAAGAGCGACAACGAGGTCATGCATTTCTGCCAGGCCTTCATGAGCGAACTGTTCCGCCACATCGGACCCGACACCGACGTGCCCGCCGGCGACATCGGCGTCGGCGGACGCGAGATCGGCTTCCTGTTCGGCCAGTACATGAAACTCACCAACACCTACACCGGCGTCCTGACGGGCAAGGGACTGGAATGGGGCGGATCGCTCGCGCGGACCGAGGCCACCGGCTACGGACTCACCTACTTCGTCTCGCGCATCCTCCAGGATGCCGGCAAGGACTGGAAGGGACTCGACGTCGTCATCTCCGGGTCCGGCAACGTCGCCATCTACGCCTGCGAGAAGGTCCAGGAGTTGGGCGGCAACGTCATCACGCTGTCCGACTCGGGCGGCTACATTGTCGATAACGACGGCATCCAACTCGACACCGTCAAGCGGATCAAGGAGATCGAGCGAGGCCGGATCGAGGAGTATGCGGCCGCACACGCCTCCGCCGAGTACCACGAAGGTTGGCACGGCATCTGGACCGTTCCGTGCCAGGTGGCGTTGCCGTCGGCCACCCAGAACGAGATCGACGAGACGGCCGCCAAGGCGCTCGCCTCGGCCGGCTGCATCGCCGTCGGCGAAGGCGCCAACATGCCGTCGACACCCGAAGCCATCAAGGTCTTCCACGAGAGCGGCATCGGCTTCGGCCCCGCGAAGGCCGCCAACGCGGGCGGCGTCGCCACCAGCGCCCTGGAAATGTGCCAGAACTCCATGCGCCTCAGTTGGACCTTCGAGGAAGTGGACCGGAGGCTCCACCGCCTCATGGACGCCATCTACGACCAATGCGTCGAGACCGCCGAGGTTTACGGCAAGAAGGGCGACCTGGTCGCCGGCGCCAACATCGCCGGGTTCCTCAAAGTGGCCAAGGCGATGATGGCTCAAGGCCTGGTCTAGCGCCGCGTTAGCTGTGATCCGGTTACCGAGGATACGGCCATGGCAAAGGACCGCCGACGGATCATTACCACGATCCTCCGGATCCTCGACGAGGCCGGCCGCCCTGTCGGTGGCGCCAAGATCGCGCGGGCCCTCCGCGCGACAGGCATTGACCTGGCCCAGCGCGCCGTCCGCAACTACCTGGCCGCCACCGACGCCGAAGGGTTGACCGTGAACCTCGGCCGCCCCGGACGGAAGTTGACGCCTCGCGGCCGTGCGGAACTTGCGGCGTCGGGCGCCATCGACAAGGTAGGCTTCATCGACGCGCGCGGCGAGGAACTGGCGTACCGGATGACCTTCAACCCGCGCCGCCGCAAGGGCACGGTCATCCTGAACCTCTCAACCGTGCCCCGGGACCGGCTCGACGAAGCCCGACGCGCCATCGCGACCGTCCTGGAGGCGGGGCTCGGGACCGGGCGGTTCGGCATCGTGGATCCAACCGGCGCCGCCGCCAGCCTCGGCGCGTCGGACGGGGGCGCCGTCATCGGCACCGTCTGTGCCCTGACACTGAACGGCCTGCTGGCTTCGGCCGGCGTCCCGGTCGTCTCGCGGTTTGGCGGCCTGCTCGAGATACAGGACGGCAAGGCTTACCGGTTCACGCACATCATCCGGTACGACGGCACGACGCTGGACCCGATCGAGATCTTCATCAAGGCCGGGATGACCAGCGTGTGTGCCGCCGCGACCACCGGCAAGGGGATTATCGGCGCCAGTTTCCGCGAGGTGCCCGCCATCGCCCTGCCGACCGTCCACGAGGTTGTCCGCCAGATGCAGGACGTCGGACTCGGGGGCATGGTCGTGGTGGGCCGACCCAGCCGACCGCTGGCCGAGGTTCCCGTAGCCGTCGGCCGGGCCGGTCTCATCGTGGCAGCCGGTCTGAATCCCATCGCCGCCGTCCAGGAAGCCGGCATCCCCACCGCGAACCGCGCCATGGCCCGCCTGTGCAAGTTCCAGGACCTGGAGCCGCTGGTCTAATACTACAACGCCAATGGGTGAGCAACCGGAACAACCTGCGGCGAGGAAGCGGCTTCTGCCACCCACCTGAGGCCTCGCCGTCGCGCCTTCAGGTTCCGCGCCCTTGGTTTAACCCCACCGCCTTTGAGTGTGTGTCACCCCGAGCGAAGTCGAGGGGTCTCGCCGTTGCCGTTGTGTCGTGAGTCGTAGGGTGGGTGCTTGTACGTGTTTAGCGTTGTCATTCTGAGGCCCGCTTGCGGGCCGAAGAATCTCGCCGTGGTCTTTGCTGTTTCGTCGTTTCCACGGCGAGACCCTTCGCTTCGCTCAGGGTGACAGCCACAACCGACACGCTAAACACGTACGGGTGCTTTGCACCCACCCTACGGCGGCCGGCGGGCACTACTTGCCGAGCGGTTCCATGTATACGTTGCGGAACTCGATCGGGCTGCCTTCACTCTGGAGGCAGACGGGCCCGCTCGCGGGGTCGGCCTCGGTCCCCTCGTTCTGGAGGAGGCCGTTGACGGTCAGTTTGACGGTCCCGCCGTCGCAGACGATGTCGTAGGTGTTCCACTCGCCGAGCGGTTTCTCGTTCGAGGGGTGCTTCTTCTTGACGTTGGCGTACGGCTTCGGGCCGATCTGCTTGCCGTCCACCTTGATGGCCGAGTGGCTGAGCAGCCAGAAGTCGCCGGCGTTCTGGTGCATGAGTTGGGCCTCGACGCACGTCGGCCACGTCCGGTCGATCCCCTTCCGGTGGAGCAGCACGCCGCTGTTGGTCGGCTTGTCGGTCCATCGCCACTCGACGTGCAGTCGATAGTTGGCGTAACTTTCGCAAGTGCGGATGTAGCCGTTCGGCTTGCCCTCGCAGTGGATGACGCCGTCGCGGACGCTCCAGACCTTGTCGACCGTCCACTTCTTGTCGGCGTCGGGCTTGTCGTTGGGGCTGAAGCGGACCCATCCGTCCAGGTCGTTGCCGTTGAAGAGCACGATCCTGGCTTTCGGCGTCACGGGCCAGGGCTTGTTCAAGTCGGAGGCGGGTTCGATGGTGATGTTCTTGAACTCGATGGGCACCCCCTCGCTCTGGAGACAGATTTTGCCGGCCGCAATCTCGCAGTCGCTCGCCTCGTTCATCACCTTGCCGTTGATGTACGGCCGCACCGTGCCGCCCACGCACCAGACCTCGTACACGTTCCACTCGCCGGGCTTCTTCTCGTTGTGCTCGCCGTACTTGAGGACCCTGCGGCCGCGCACGCGGTGCCCGCCGGATTTGTGCTCGTTGAACGGGAAGCCGCCGATCTCCCAGAAGTCGCCCTGGTTCTGAAACCCGCCCTGGCACTCGAGGCTCTTCGGCCACACGCGATCCTCGCCGACCATGTGGACGAGGACCCCATTGTTCCCGGTCCGTCCGGGCCACCGGTACTCCAGGCGCAGATGGTAGTTCTTGTACGCCTTGTCGGTGCGGATGTAGCCGGCGGGCTTGCCCGTGCACGCCAGGATACCGTCCGGCTTGATCGCCCACGTCTCATCGACGTTACCCCCGCCGCGAAGATGGCGGACCCAGCCGTTGAACGTCTTGCCGTCGAACAGGGGGACCTTTGCCTTCGGCTCGACGGCTTCCTGTTCGGCGGCGGCCGCCATGCTTGCCGCCAACCCCGCAGCCACAACGATCAGCACCATGCGTTTCATCTCGCGCCTCCTTACGGGTCTCCGTACGGTCTGTGGGCCAGATACCAGTGCACCGCGGTTCATCATACCGCCCGCCCGAGGCCGAAGGCCACCGTTTCTCGCTGATCTTCGGCAACGCACCACGTAGGCCGGCGGCGGGCGCCAATCTGTCGAAGAGATCCGTCATTGCAGCACGTCGCCAATCTGCTATAATCCCGCCAGGCAAGCCCGGGCGGCGGCCGAACGGGAGAAGAAAGGGATACTGAAATGACTCACACGAGACCGCTGGAACACGCCTATGGCGCGATACGCACGTCGGTGATCGTGCTGCTGGTGTCGCTGCTGACAAGCGCGCCGGCCGCAGGTCAGCCGCCACGCCTCGTCCTCTGGTACGCGGCACCGGCCGGGAACTGGGAGCGCGAGGCGTTGCCGATCGGCAACGGCCGCCTGGGCTGCATGATCTTCGGCGGCGTCGACAAGGAGCGCATTCAATTCAACGAAGACAGCCTCTGGGTCGGCGACGAGAAGGACACCGGGGCCTATCAGGCCTTTGGCGACCTTCACGTCGAGATGTCGCACCAGGCCGGCCAGGACTACCGACGCCAACTCGACATCGGCAAGGCCATCCACACGACCACGTATACAAGCGGCGGCGTCAGATACCGGCGCGAGTACTTCGCCAGCCATCCCGCCGGGGTGCTGGTGTTCCACTTTACGGCCGACAGGAAAGCGGCGCATGCCGGGACGGTTTCCCTGACGGACGCGCATAAAGCGAAGACGATCGCAGAGGGCAACCGGATGACGGCCTCGGGGTCGCTCGGCGAGCACACTTACCGGAAGACGAAGGGCCGCCAGTACGAGATCGCCCTGGACTACGAAGCCCAGGTGCTCGTCCTGCACGAGGGAGGCACCGTCGCCGCACGCGATGGCAAGATCGCCTTCGAGAACGTCGATAGCCTGACCCTGCTGCTGGCCGCCGACTCCGATTACCTGAACCGGCGGGACAAGGGATGGCGCGGCGAACACCCACACCAGCGCCTCGGCCGGCAACTCGCCCGTGCGGCCTCCAAACCGTACACGACACTCAGGGACGAGCACCTGCGTGACTACCAGGCGCTGCTCAACCGGCTCTCACTCGATGTTGGGCAAACGCCGCAACCGACCTCGGCCCTGCCCACCAACGAGCGGCTGAAGGCTTACAAGGGCGGCGGCTCGGACCCCGACCTCGAGGAACTCCTCTTCCAGTACGCGCGCTACCTGATGATCAGTTCCTCACGCCCCGGGTCCTTGCCCGCGAACCTCCAGGGCCTGTGGAACCGGAGCAACCAGCCGCCGTGGCGCTGCGATTACCACACCGACGTCAACGTCCAGATGAACTACTGGTTTGTGGACCACGCCAATCTCCCGGAGTGCTTCGAGCCGTATGCGGAATGGCTGCACTCGATCCGTGGCGTGCGGACCGAGAGAACGAAAGAGGCGTTCAAGGCGCGAGGCTGGACCATGCGCGCCGAGAACGGCGCCTTCGGCGGCTCCACCTGGAAGTGGGTCAAGCCCACTGCCGCCTGGTGCGCCCAGAATCTGTGGGACCACTACGCCTTCACCCAAGACAAGGCCTACCTGCAGACCCGCGCCTACCCCATCATGAAGGAACTGTGCGAGTTCTGGGAGGATGTGCTCAAGGCGCTTCCCGACGGAACCCTCGTGTCCCCGGACGGCTATTCCCCGGAACATGGGCCGTCCGGGGTAGACGGCGTCTCGCACGACCAGCAATTGGTGTGGGACCTGTTCACGAACACCATCGACGCATCAAAGGCCCTCGGCGTGGACACCGAATACGCCGACAAGATCGCGTTGCTCCGAGAACGCTTGCTCGGCCCGAAGGTCGGCCGGTGGGGGCAACTCCAGGAATGGATGGAAGACCTCGACAACCCGCAGGACAAGCACCGCCATCTCTCACACCTGATCGCCGTACACCCCGGCCGCCAGATATCGCCGCTGACCACGCCCAAACTGGCGGAAGCGGCCAAGGTCTCGATGAACGCCCGCGGCGACGGGTCCACCGGATGGAGCCGCGCATGGAAGATCTGCATCTGGGCACGCCTCCATGATGGGGACCGCACGTACAAGATCCTCCATGAGATGCTGCAGAGCCAGATCGCAGACAACCTCTACGACCTGCATCCGCCGTTCCAGATCGACGGAAACTTCGGCTATGCCGCCGGCATCTGCGAGATGCTCGCACAATCTCACATGGGCGAAATCCACCTGCTGCCGGCCCTGCCTTCGGCTTGGAAGAGCGGGTCAGTCAAAGGATTGGTCGCCCGCGGCGCCTATGAACTGAGCATCCAGTGGGCCGACGGGAAACTCGTCAAGTGCCGCATCACAAGCCGCAAGGGCGGAAAGACCCTGCTCCGTTATCGCCAGATGACCCGCACGCTGACCTTACAACCCGGAGAATCTCTCGAGGTGGGTCCATCGCTGAAGTAGCACTACGAGCCGGCAGGTGCATCACGGTCGTTCTCGACGGGGACCGAGCCCGGCCTCTCGTGGCGGTCGCAGGCGTCGAGGGCTTCAAGGACCCGCTGCCGGAAGAACAGGGGCGGTTCTTCTTCAAGGAACCTCTGTGCCAACGCGTGGCCGGCCGCGGGATCGAGTTCGACGGCCCGGCACACGATCTCGGCCCGGAACTGCGGATCAGTCACCTTTCCGAGGAGTCCTTCCAACTCGCGGACGCTTCCCGCCTCTTGAATTCTCCGCTCGATGTCGCGCTCCGAGGATTCACGGGCGGGAGGCGTCGAGGACAAGGCGGCGCCAGCCGCGGCGCTGGGCTCGTTCCGCCCGACCCACGTTACGGGGCGCCCCGGGCTCCGCATGCACAGAAGGACGACAACCCCCGCGGCTGCGGCCAGCGAGAGGCCGACCGTCACCGGCCTGGCCCAGACGCGCGAGCCCGCCGCCAGCGCCAGGCCGGCCACCAGAAAGAGCGAGATCGACGGCCCCACCGAGAAGTCCAGCCGGTCGGCAAACAGAAGCCCCAGGACGGTCGCCCCCAGGCCGAAGGTCCAGCCGATGACCAAGCGGATTCCCCACCGCCGCGAGAACAGGGCCGAGGTAATCGCCGGCACGATCAGGAACGCGAAGATCAGCAGGATGCCGGCGATCCGCGTGGCCCAGGCAATCACCACGCCCGCCAGCACGTACCACAAGATGTCCCACGCCACGACGTTCATGCCGCTTGCGGCCGCCGCACCGTAGTCCCGGAACAGGCGGTCGAACGGTCGTCGGAACAGCCAGAACCCCGCCGCGGCGGTGGCGCAGATCGCGACGCTGGCCGCGATATCTTCCCAGGTCACCCACAGGATGCTGCCGGCGAGCATGCTGTGGACGTGGATGTGTCCCCCCGGCGCCAACCCCACCAGAAACAGGACCGCCGCCGCGGCGACGGCGTAGGAGATGCCGATCATCGCCTCCAGCGGGATCTGGCTGATCTTGCTGCGCCCGAACGCATAGAACGCAGCGGCCACCAGGGCCGTACCCACCCCGCACCCGTAACCAGCCCAGGAATTCAGGGCGACGCCGAATGCCAGGTGGCCGACGACCATCCCCACCACCACGCTCTGCGCCATCGCGATATCAACAAACACGATCTCACGCTTCAGGACGTAGATGCCGAGATAGCCGAGGACCGCCAGCATCAGCGTCGACGCCAGCAGGGGCAGTCCGAATAGCGCGACAAAGTGCTCCATGGCGGCCACTCCTGTTAGTCCGTTGCCCGCTCACGCCGCGCCGCGCGCAAGCCCATCGCCACCAGGAATGCTGCGCCCAGTGCCAGGATAAGGGTGGGCCCGTAGGGCAGGCTCCAGTACCAGGAACTCACGCAGCCCGCCGCACACGCGCCAAATCCGGCGCCCCAACCGATGGCCACGGCCCGTCCCCAGCGTCGCGTGAACATGGCCGCAATCGCGGCCGGGATCATCAGGAAGGCATAGGCGAGCAGCACGCCCGCGATGGGGACGA
>CAZEBQ010000189.1:0-8364 GCA_964510295.1 uncultured Anaerolineales bacterium
GCATGCCCAAGCAGACCAAGCAAGGCTACAACCGCCCGATCGAGGGCGAGAAGGATCCCTGGAGCCCGTCGGACCCGACGTTCGGCGGATACTGGCAGGGGGGCAAGCACTGGTCGGAAGTGGTTGGCGACCATGGCGTGTCGTTCATCGAGCAGGCCGCCCGGAGCGACGATCCGTTTTTCATGTACCTTGCGTTCAACGCCCCGCACGATCCGCGCCAGTCGCCAAAGGAGTACGTCGATAAGTATCCGCTGGAGGAGATCAGGATCCCGGCCAACTTTCTGCCGGAGTATCCTTACAAGGACTCGATCGGGTGCGGCAAGGGGCTGCGAGACGAGAAACTCGGGCCGTTTCCTCGCACGAAATACGCCGTCAAGGTCAATCGCCAGGAGTACTACGCCATCATCAGCCACATGGACGCCCAGGTCGGGCGGATCCTCGACGCCCTGGAGAAATCCGGCAAGGCCGACAACACGTACATCTTCTTCTCGGCCGACCACGGACTCGCGGTCGGACACCACGGACTGTTCGGCAAGCAGAATCTCTTCGACCACTCCGTGCGCGTGCCGCTCATGGTCACCGGCCCGGGCATCGCGGGGGGCAAGACGCTCGATACCCCGGTCTACCTTCAGGACATCATGCCCTCGACGCTGGAACTCGCCGGCGTGCCCCAACCCGATCACGTGGAGTTCCGCAGCCTGATGCCGATCATTCGCGGCAAGCGGCAGAGCAGTTACGATGCCATCTATGGCGGATACCTGTCGGTCCAGCGGATGGTGACCATGGACGGGCACAAACTGCTGCTGTATCCGAAGTGCAAGAAGGTCCTGTTGTTTGACCTGAGAAAAGACCCCGACGAGATGGTCGATCTCGCCGGCAAGCCGCAAAGCAAACCGATCATCAAGAAACTTTTTGCCAGGCTCCTGAAACTCCAGGCAGCCACCGGTGACAAACTGGATATCAAGAGTGTCTTCGGAAGTCTGCTGTAACGGTGTTGCGGGCTGCGAGTTGGCTTGGAAGAGGCCGATGCGGCAGCGGTGAGGCTGTATCCGAACAGATAACATGGGGAGGGCGGCCCGCGGTTTCTTCATTTTCGCATGACGAAAGAGTTCAAGGTATTGCCTGCGGCGTGCCGATTTACAGGATGCTGGATGGATCTGCCTGAAACCTGGGGGACCGTCGGGCACGCCACAAAGGGGGCGATTCGCCCGACCGGTCACGAATCGTGATTGCGCCTGGTGTGGGGGTTCCGGGATGCCGGCTACCGATGTAACCACCTCGGTCTTTGTGGCCCGCCAGCCGATTTTTCACCGAGCCAAGAACGTGCACGGCTACGAGTTGCTGTTCCGTTCCGGCCGGGAGAACCAGTACGACGGGACCGACGGCGACGCCGCCACGCTGGACGTCATCGCCAACAGTTTCACGACCATCGGGTTGGATGAACTGACGGCGGGGCAGCGCGGGTTCGTCAATTTCACCCGCAATCTCCTGTTGCAGGATGTTGCCAACCTCCTGCCGCCCGACCAGATCACCGTCGAGGTGCTGGAGAACATCGAGCCCGATGAGGAGGTGACGGCCGCCTGCCGCAGACTCAAAGACGCCGGGTACACGCTGGCGCTCGACGATTTTGTCCTCACCGATCTCAACCACCCTCTGCTGGACCTGGCCGACATCGTGAAAATTGATTTCATGGCCACACCGCCGGAAGAGCAGAAACGCGTGGCCGGCGTGTTGAACGACCGCAAGATCAAGGCCCTCGCGGAGAAGGTGGAGACGGACGAGGAGTTCCGCAGGGCGGAGGCCGACGGCTACACGTACTTCCAGGGCTATTTCTTCGCCAAGCCGACCATTCACGAAGGCAAGGACATCTCGGCGAACAAACTGGCGCGGCTCAGGCTTCTGGAGCAGATGAACCGGCCCGAGATTTCCGTGGATGAGACCGAGGAGATCATCAAACAGGACGTGGCCTTGACGTACAAACTGCTGCGGTTCATCAACTCGGCCTGGTTCGGGCTCCGGCACAAGGTGGCCTCGATCCGGCACGCCCTGGTCTGGCTCGGGCCCAAGGAGGTCCGGAAGTGGTTCGCCCTGATCTCGCTGCGGGATATGGGAACCGACAAGCCGAACGAGTTGTTCTACCGCGCGATGACGCGGGCCAAGATGGGCGAAGGCATCGCCCCCGCCAGTGGAATGCACAAACATGCCTCCGAACTGTTCCTCATGGGCATGTTCTCGATGATGGACGCCGTACTCGACACGCCCATGTCGGACGTCTTGACGAAGTTGCCCTTGGATGACCAGATCAAGACGGCTTTGCTTGGCGGCAGTTGCCCCTTCCGGTGGGTGCACGACCTGATTGCGTCTTACGAGCGGGGCGACTGGGATAAGTTCTCGAACCACGCCGGCCAACTGAACGTTGACGAGAGCGTGGTGCCGCCCATCTTCAATGAGTCCATCAAGTGGGCCAACCAGGCCTGCGTGGCCATGTCGGACAAACCGGACAGCGCGGAAGCGTAACGGCGAGCCGTCGCCTTGCCCGGCGGCGTTTAGGTTTCGTGCACTTGGTTTAGCCCCACCGCCTTTCAGGCGGTGAACTTTCAGTCAGGCCATTTCTTGTGTGTCACCCCGAGCGAAGTTATTTGTCACCCCGAGCGAAGTTATTTGTCACCCCGAGCGAAGTCGAGGGGTCTCGCCGTTGCCGTTGTGCCGTGATAACCGCGAGATTCCTCGACTCTTTTTCGCTCGCTCGGAATGACATGCTAAAGACGGACGCAGACCCACCGCGCGAAATGCCTAAGTGGCGCTGTAGTGTCAGGCCTGCGGCCCGTATTCCTGGAGCGGTTTGACGCTGATACCGCGCTTCTTCAGGGCCTCGATGCCGTTGACAAAGGCTGCGGCGGCACTCAGGGTGCTGATGAGCGGGATGTTGTTCGCGATGGCGTGCGTCCGGATGTGAATCTCGTCGATGCGCGGGTGCTTGCCGCTGACCGTGTTGATGATCAGCCTCACCTCGTGATTCTTCATCAGGTCGAGGACGTTCGGCCTGCCGACCGACACCTTCCGAAGCGCTTTCACGGTCACGTCGTTGTGCGCCAGCGCCGCCGCCGTCCCCTCGGTGGCCACCAGGTTGAACCCCAGGTCCTCCAGTTTTTTGGCGATGAAGATGACGTCGCGTTTGTCGTTGTTGCGGACGGAGATGAAGACGGTCCCCTCCATCGGCACGACGTGGCCCGCGCCCTGCTGGCTCTTGGCGAAGGCCATGCCGAACGACGAGTCGATGCCCATGACCTCGCCGGTCGATTTCATCTCCGGCCCCAGCACGGCGTCCGTGCCCGGGAAGCGCGCAAAGGGGAAGACGGGGGCCTTGACGGCCATGTGCTCGACCGTCACTTCCTTCGTGAAGCCCAGTTCCTCAAGCGTCTTGCCGAGCATGACCTTCGTGGCGATGTTCGCCAGCGGCACACCGATGGTCTTGGAGACGAACGGGACGGTGCGGCTGGCCCGGGGGTTGACCTCGAGCACGTAAATCGTGTCGCCGCGGATGGCATACTGGACGTTCATGAGGCCCACGACGCCCAGTTCCATGGCCAGGGCCTTGGTCTGGCGCGTGAGTTCCCCGACGATCTCAGCGGTCAGTGTGATGGGCGGGATGGTGCAAACCGAGTCGCCGCTGTGGACCCCCGCCGGTTCGATGTGCTCCATGATGCCGCCGATGACACACGTGTGGCCGTCGGCCACGGCGTCGACGTCGACCTCGATGGCGTTTTCGAGGAACTTGTCGATGAGGATCGGGTGGTCGGTCGAGACGTCCGAGGCGATCCGGGCCTGGGCCATGTAGCCCTCGAGTTCGGTGGCGTCGTACACGATGTCCATCGCGCGTCCGCCCAGGACGTACGACGGCCGGACCACGACCGGGTAGCCGATGTCGGCCGCGATGGCCTTGGCGTCGTCGTTCGAGAAGGCGGTGCCGTTGGGCGGCTGGAGCAGGCCGAGTTTGCCGAGCAACTGCTTGAACCGTTCGCGGTCCTCGGCCCGGTCGATGGAATCGGGGCTGGTGCCGAGGATGCGGACGCCGGCCTCCTCAAGCGGGACGGCCAGGTTCAACGGCGTCTGGCCGCCCAACTGGACGATGACGCCCTCGGGCTGTTCGGCGTCGATGATCGCCAGGACGTCTTCGCGGGTCAGCGGTTCGAAGTACAGTTTGTCGGACGTGTCGTAGTCGGTCGAGACGGTCTCGGGGTTGGAGTTGACCATGATGGCCTCGCAGCCGAGTTCCTTGATGGCGAAACTGGCGTGGCAGCAGCAGTAGTCGAACTCGATGCCCTGGCCGATGCGGTTCGGCCCGCCGCCGAGGATGAGAATCTTCTTGTTGCGGGTGATGCGGTTTTCATCGACCGGCTCGTACGTGGAGTAGTAGTACGGCCGGTTGGCGTCGAACTCGCCCGCGCAGGTGTCAACCAGTTTGTAGGAAGGCTTGATGCCTCGCTTCTTCCGCTCGCCCGCGACGTCGGTCTCGCGCGAGTCGGTGAGGTGGGCGATCTGGACGTCGGAGAACCCGTCTCGCTTGGCCCGCCGCAACACGTCCGCAGGCATCTTCTTCAGGCCCTTGGGACCGCGATGCCGTGCGATCTCTTCCGCCATATCCATGATCTCCTGGAGATTCTGAATGAACCACCGGTCGATCTTCGTCAGATCGGCCACCTTCTCGACGCTCCAGCCTTTCCGCAGGGCATACGCGATGTAGAAGTGCCGCGCGTCGTTCGGCGTGACCAGTTTGTACGCCAGTTGAGCGTCGTCCTTCGGTTCAGGAACGAGGTGGTCCTTGCCGTCGAACCCCAGTCCGTAACGGCCGATCTCAAGGCTCCGCAGGCCCTTCTGGAGGGCTTCCTTGAACGTGCGGCCGATCGACATCGCCTCGCCAACCGATTTCATCGACGTGTTGATCGTCGGGTCGGCCTGCGGGAACTTCTTGAACGTAAACCGCGCCACCTTGAACACGCAGTAGTCCACCGTCGGCTCGAAGTACGCCAGCGTCTTGCCTGTGACGTCGTTGGTGATCTCATCAAGGGTCAGGCCGACGGCCAGTTTCGTCGCGACCCGCGCGATGGGGAACCCCGTTGCCTTCGAGGCCAGGGCGCTCGAGCGCGACAGGCGCGGGTTGACCTCGATGATGACGATGCCGCCGTCGTCGGGATTGCCGCCGAACTGGATGTTGATGCCGCCCCCCGTCACGTCGATCTTCCGGATGATCCGCCGGCACAGGTTCGTGTACTCGGTGTACTCCTTCGCAGAAAGCGTCTGCGACGGGGCCACAACCATCGAGTCACCCGTATGCACGCCCATCGCGTCCACGTTCTCCATCGAGGTGATGATGATGACGTTGTCGGCGCAGTCGCGCATCACCTCGAACTCGATCTCCTTCCACCCGAGGACCGATTGCTCGACCAGGACCTGGCCAACCGGGCTGGTCGTGAGGGCGTGGGTCAGACAGTCGCCGAGTTCCTCCAGATTGTAGGCGGTCGACCCGCCCGAGCCGCCCAGCGTAAACGCCGGTCGAAGAATCAGCGGGAACCCGATCCGCTGCCCGATCGCCGTCCCTTCCTCCACGCTCGTGGCGATGCCGCTGTCGGGCACCGCCAGCCCGATCTCCAGCATCGCCTGCTTGAACAGGTTGCGGTCCTCGGCCCGGGCGATCGCGTCGGGGCTGCACCCGATGACCTCGACCCCGTATTGCTTGTAGACCCCGGCCCGGTCCAGGAACACGGCCACATTCAGACCGGTCTGGCCGCCGAGGGTCGGCAGGACGGCGTCCGGCCGCTCCTTCGCGATGATCTTCTCGACGGCCTCGGCCGTGATCGGCTCGATGTACGTCCGGTCGGCCATCCGCGGGTCCGTCATGATCGTGGCCGGGTTCGAGTTGATCAGGACCACCTCGTAGCCCTCTTCTCTCAGGGCCTTGCACGCCTGAGACCCCGAATAATCGAACTCGCAGGCCTGGCCGATGACGATCGGGCCCGACCCGATGATCAGGATCTTCTTGATATCCGTTCGCTTCGGCACCGGCGTGTGCCTCCCTATACCGACTCGCAGAACTGCCGCAGGATCGGGCTCGGCTGGTCCATCTCGTCGCGCGTGGGATGGAACTGAACGCCCCGGGCGCCGGCGGTCTTGCTGCAGATACCCTCGACCGTCTCGTCGTTCAGGTTCACGTGCGTCACTTGGGCGCCGGCCGGCAGGTTGTCTCGGGCCACGACGTAACTGTGATGCTGAGCCGTGATGGCGGCCGGGCCACCCGTCACATCCTTGACCGGGTAGTTGACGCCGTGATGACCGACCCGCATCCGTTCGACGGTGCAGCCGAGCGCAAGTGCCAGAACCTGGTGGCCGAGGCCGATCCCCAGTACCGGCGTCTTGCCGAGCAGGCCCTTGACGGTCTCGACCACCTCCTGAAGCGCCCGCGGGTCGCCCGGCCCGCCCGCCAGGATCACGCCCTGGTGCTTCGTTGCCGGCAGACGATCGGCGGCGGCGGAGGGTTCGAGGACCTCGACCGAACAGCCCAGGTCGGCCAACTGGCCAAGCAGACTCTCCTTGACACCAAGGTTCACGAGCGCGATGGTGCGCTTGGCCTTCCCGCTGGCCTTGCGTTTGCCCGCCCAGGTCACTTCGGCGACGAGGTCGCGGGCCGGGGCGGGGCCGGCTGCCTGCAACTCCGCCACGACCTGCTTCGCATCGAACGTCCCGCTGACGATCGCGGCGCGCCTCTGGCCATGCTCACGCAGATGCACCGTCACGGCACGCGTGTCCACCTCGCGGATGCCGACGACGCCGTTCGACTTGAGGAAGTCCTCCAGCCCACCGGTGGCTCGGAAGTTCGAATAGTGAACGCTGTGCTCCCGTACGACGATGCCCACGGGGTGGACGCCCGGCGACTCGTTGTCGGCGTCGTTGACGCCATAGGAGCCGATGACCGGATAGGTGAGGACGGCCACCTGGCCGCGGTACGACGGATTCGTCAGCAGTTCCTGGTACCCGACCACGCCGGTGTAAAAAACGGCCACGCCGGAGGCCTCCCCGACGTGGCCGAAGGCCTTGCCTTCGAACACGGCGCCGTCTTCAAAGACCAGCGCGGCCTTGCTCTCGCTCATGGGGTTCTCACAACAGTCTTCGCTTTGCCCCTGTTCCCCGCGGCGCCACCGGATTGCGATTCCCGGCGCGCAGAAGGTTGCCTAGATATACTCAATCGTGCTGGGCGGTTTCGGCGACAGGTCGTACAGCACCTTCGTGACCGACGGGATCTCCCTGGAAATCCGCTTCTGGATCGTCATCAGCGTCGTCCACGGCAACCGTGTCGCGGTGGCGGTGACGGCGTTCTCGGAGTTCACGCATCGGACGGCGATGAGGTTGCCGAAGCGGCGGCGGCCGCCCTTCGTCACGCCCGTCGCCTGGTCGGCCAGCAGCACGGCGAACGCCTGGAACTTGCGGAACCGGCTCGTCTCTTCCTCAACAATCTGACACGCCCGCTGCACCACGGCAATTCGCTTGGGCGTACACTCGCCCAGGCACCGCGTCGCCAGGCCCGGACCCGGAAACGGCATCCGCGTATACAGCGCCTTCGGCATGCCCAGGGCGCGGCCGACCTTGCGGACGCCGGGTTTGTAGAGCGTCTTCAGCGGTTCGATCACCTGGAAGCCGTACCCCTTCTTCGCACTGACGCCGATCTGGTCCAACACGTTGTGCTGCGTCTTCACGCCCTTCTTCGTTTCAAGGATGTCGGCCGCAATGGTTCCCTGAATCAGGAACGGCGCCTTGGAGTCGCGGACAGCCTTCGCAAAAACCGTGTAGAACGTGTGCCGGAAGGCTTTCCGTTTCTCCTCGGGGTCGATCTTGCCCTTCAGCGCCTTGAAGAACGTTTTGGCGGCCCGGATGACCGTGACGCGAATGCCCAGCCGGGCGAACTGTTCCTTGACCCACTGCGGCTCGTCCTGCCGCATCAGACCGTCATCGATGAAGATGGTTTTCAGTTGGTCCCCGACGGCACGATGTGCCAGGACGGTGCACACGGCGCTGTCCACGCCCCCGGAGAGGGCGCTGATAACCTTGCTGTCACCCGCCGTTTTCCTGATGCTCTCGATCTGCTTGCGGGCGAATCGCTTGTCGTCCACGGGTTCCTCCTCCTGCACCGGTCGCCCCGCTTCATTGAAAGCCTCAACCCGTGCATTGCGGCGGCGACGATAATTGTGGTTGCGAGCGATTGCAATGGAATTCCGCCAACGCTCGGCGCGGCGGGGTGTGGCAAGTTTTTCTGGCCGGCGCAGGCGGTTGTAGCGCCGGGCTTTATGCCCGGCGGCTGTTGGCGGGGGCGCC
>CAZEBQ010000190.1:0-8318 GCA_964510295.1 uncultured Anaerolineales bacterium
ACGGCCCCGGTTTGACCGCCAAGTGGCCCTGACCCGCTTTTTCCCCGGCCGCGCACCACGTTTCAGCCCCCCGTCTCGCACGGCTTGGGCCGGCGGCTACCCCTTGCGGGCGGAGCGGAATTTGGTACAATACACCGCGATGAAGACGGCGCTGAACGCCTATTAGGCTGTGCACAATCCGGGGCGAAGACGGTGCGCGCGACCGCCTTCGCCCTCGCTCTTTTGGCCGAGCAGTTCGCAGCGGAGGCGACCATGGTTGAGGACAAGGCCGAGCAACAGCCGACGCTGGCTGCGCGGCTGGGGCAACTCGATAAACGTGTCGAGGAGATCGACGCCCTGGTCGCGACGCCCGACGTGGCGAGCAACCCTGCCAGGATGACCATGCTGATGCGCGAACGCGGGCGGCTGATGCGCATCGTCGATCCGTACCGCAAGTGGCGTGCGGCCCGCCAGGCCCGTTGCGAGGCCGAGGAACTGCTCGAAACGGAACGCGACGACCAGGACCTGGCCTCCCTCGCGCGGACCGAGGTCGGGGTCCAGGGCGAGATCGAGCGCCGGCTGCTCGCCGAGATCCAGGAACGGCTCATCGACCGCGAGGAGGGCGCCGACGCCACGCGGATCATCCTCGAGATCCGGGCCGGCACCGGCGGCGACGAGGCCGCCCTCTTCGCACGCGACCTCTACCAGATGTACGGCCGCTACGCCGACGCCCGAAAGTGGAAGGTCGAGACCCTCAGCGCCAGCCCGACCAACCTGGGCGGCTTCAAGGAGGTGGTCGTCGCGCTGGAGGGCGAGGACGTCTTCCGCCACCTCCGGTTCGAGTCGGGCGGGCACCGCGTCCAGCGGGTTCCCGAGACCGAGGCCCAGGGCCGCATCCACACCTCCGCCGCCACCGTCGCCGTCATGCCGGAGCCCGAAGCGCTCGACATCGAAATCCGCGAAGAGGACCTGGAGATCGATACGATGCGGGCCTCGGGACCCGGCGGGCAGAAGGTCAACAAGACCTCCTCGGCCGTCCGCATGAAGCACATCCCCACCGGCATCACGGTCAGCATGCAGGACGAGAAGAGCCAGCACCGCAACCGCGAGAAGGCGCTGCGCATTCTGACCGCCCGCGTGTACGACCTGTACGAGTCCGAGAAACGGGCCGAACGCGCCGCCGATCGCAAATCCAAGGTCGGCTCCGGCGACCGCAGCCAACGGGTCCGCACGTACAACTTCCCCCAGAACCGCGTCACCGACCACCGCATCGGCTACACCGCCCACAACCTCGACCAGGTCATGCAGGGCAGCCTCGACTTGCTTGTTGACGCCCTGATCGACTACGACCAGAAGATGCGCCTGGCGTCGCTCGGCGCCATGGACGAGTGAGAACGTGCGGCCGAAGGTTGGGGATGCGGGGCTGAACCGTGGCCCGTCGCAAGAGTCTAAACTGACCGGCGTGGGCGACGGACAGTCGTATGGTGGGTGCTCCGCACCCGTACGTGTTTAGCGTTGTCATTCTGAGGCCCGCTTGCGGGCCGAAGCATCTCGCCGACCGACAGACGGGAGGGAATCCAGGATGGTTCGCGCAGGTTATTGCCTCCGCCTTGTGCTTCTCCTCGGGATGGCCCTGCAAGGCACCGTTCGGGCCGGCGAAACCGACAAGGCCGCCGAGGCCTTCGAGTCCGTCTATGGTGCGGACCTCAAGCGTGTGAAGGGCACGGCGGCCACCGGTGACGATTTGGAACTGGCGGGCCGCCTTCTGGCAGCGGCCAAGAGGACGACCGACCAGCCGGCGTTCCTTGCGATCCTGTGTGAGCAGGCCTGCGACCTGGCGAGCCGCCACCCGGACGGCGCGTCCACCGCCGTCGAGGCGATGCAGTTCCTTGCCGCCCACGTTCCCGACAAGGCCGCCGCGTGCGCCGAGCGAGTCATCGGGATCCGGCAGAAGCAGTTCGACCGAATCCGCGGCCCGGATCGGTCGGCGGCGGGCGAGGCCCTCGTCGATGCGCTGCTCGCGCTGATCGACGTGAAGGTGCAATCGGGCGCCGAGGCGGATGCGACCGTCCTCTACCGCAAAGCGCTGGCCACGGCCCGGGCAATCGAGAGCGTGCGACAAGACGAGATCGAGATGCAGCAGACCAATCTGGCGGAGGCCATCAAGACCGCCCGCGAAATCGCCGACGCCAAGGCCATGCTGAAAACGAATCCACGGAACCACGCCGCAAGGCAGACGCTGGTGCGGCTGCATCTGGTGAACCTGGATGACCCCATCGAGGCGGCAGCGTACCTGGAGGGCGTCAGGGATGAGACGCTCCGCAAGTACGTCCCCGCCGCAGCCAGGCCCGTTGAGGCCGCGCCCGAACTGGCTTGTCTCGAACTGGGAAAGTGGTACCAGACGCTCACCGAGAGCGCGCCGACGGGCGCGAAGGCGGGCATGCTCGCGCGGGCCGAAGCGTACTACGAGCGGTTCCTCGAACTTCACACGACCAAGGACCTGGACCGTACGGCGGCAACGCTCGCCCTGGAGCAGATCCAGGCGGCCCGTGAGAAACTGGCCGGCGCGGCAGGCAAAAGCGGACGGTGGGTCGATCTGTTGAAGCATATCGACCCGACGAGAGACGCCGTCGCCGGCAAGTGGCTGATTCAGGGCGCAGCGCTGGAGTCCCTGCCGTCGCCCTACGCGCGTTTCACGGTGCCGATTGCGCCGGAGGGCAGTTATGACCTGACGGTCCGGTTCCTGCGTGCGACGGGCGACGGCCCCATTCTGCTGAACGTGCCGACCGGCTCGTCCACAACGCAAGTGGTGTTGGACGCCAAAGGCGGTTACTACGGTCTCCTGATGATCGGCGACAACGCCCTCCGCGAGAACGCTACCACGCTGCGTCTCGGCGCTTTCGAGAACGGGCGGCCACACACCGTGGCCGTGAAGGTCGTCCTCGACGGCAATCAGGTCGCGGTCAGGACGGTCATGGATGGCAGGACCCTCTTCAACTGGAAGGGTCCACAGTCGGCCCTCTCCGCGTCGGGTCCCTTTGCGCTGCCGAACCGCAAGACCCTGGGGCTCTGTACGTACGGGTCGCACGTGATCTTCCGGAGTGTGCGGTTGCGGATGCTCTCGGGCAGGATGAAACGGCTGCGGTCGTAAGGGAAGTGCACGGCATCGAGCCGGGAGCGGAAGATGCGGGTGGCGCCGGCCGGCCCCGGGCCGTCATCGGTTTATGCCTCGGCCGTGCGATGTCGGGTCGGTCACTCGGGCTTGAAGGGCGTCGGTTCCGGGGGTGGTGTGGCGTCGGGTTTGGGTTTTTTCTTGCCGCCGTTTTTCTTGGATGGCTTGGCGGGGCCGCCTGCGGCCTTGATCTCCTCGGCCAGTTGAGAGGCCATTTTCGAATCGAGTTGTTCGAGGGCCTTGGTAATCTGGTCGAGTTTCTTCTTGTCGCCGGAGCGGCTGGCGAGCAGCCCCATGACAAAATAGGCGTCGCCCAGACCGCGCTGCAGGCGGATGGCGGTGTTGGCGGAGTTTGAGGCTTGATCGAACTGCCCGTTGCGATAGGCCGCCAGCGCCAGACGCGCGTGGGCGAGGGCGTTACCGGGATTCAGGGCCACGGCGTGCCTGAAGGCGTCTGCGGCCGGGTCGTACAACTCGTGGGCCAGGTAGCCCTCGCCGAGACCCATCCAGGCCTTGGCGTCTTTGTCATCGAGGTGCACCGACTCCTTCAGCGCCGTCAGCGCGTCGTCCTTGCGGTCCAGTTTCAGGAGGACGGTGCCGAGGGCGCACTGCGCGACCGGGTCGGCCGGGACCAGGTTCACGGCCTTCTGCAGCGCGTCGGCGGCCTGTTTCCACTGCTTCTTCCGGATCCGGGCAAGGCCGATGCCGGCGTGGGCCTCGGCCTCGTTCGGGTTCAAGCGGACGGCGGCCTCGAAGGCCTGGATGGCCTTGTCGAAGAAGTTCATGCGCATGTTGACCTGGCCCTCGAGGAGCCGGACCTGGCTGTTCTGCGGATACGATTCGGCCAGCGATTCGACGGTGCTTGCGGCGCTGAGCAACTCGTCCTTGCCGATGTACTCGTACGCCTGAGCGAGGTCTGCGGCAGCCTTGTCGTCGAGGGGCTTGCCTTGGCCGGCGGCGAGTTTGGCCTTGGCGTCGATGGCCTTGGCCAGGATCTCGTGCACCTCGTCGCTGGAGACCGCAAAGTTCAGGTTCTCGATGATCCTCCCCTGATGCTGCTCCACGTGCACGTACGTGTTGACGCCCAGCACGCGGCCTCGCGCATCCAGCAGCGGCCCCCCACTCGAGCCGGAACTGATCGGCGCGGTCGTCTGGACGACCGACCGCTTCTCCTGTTCCCGCAGGCCGCTGACCAGCCCCTCCGACAGGGTATTGGTGTACCCAGCGGGTGTGCCGATGGCGAAGGCCCGGGTTCCCACGTCCGGCGTCTCCCCCTTCGGAAACAGTTCCAGGTAGGGCATACCCCCGGCATGGACCTTCAGCACCGTCAGGTCCTTCTCCTTGTCCTGGGCCAGCACGGCCGTCACGGGAAAGGCCTTGCTGTCGCCGAAGCGGACAAGGCCCCGCCGGCCGACGTGCATCACGTGGTGGTTCGTTACGATCATGCCGTCGGCTGACACCAGGAACCCCGAACCCTGACCCCGTTTCTTGTACTCGGCGTTCATCACGTCGATCCGGACGACCGCCGGCGAGGCCTTCGCAAAAAGGGCGTCGGGGGCAAGGTCGGTCTCGGACGTCTGCGGTGTGGGAGACGGCTCGACGGGCACAGGCGGAGGCTCGACGGGCACAGGCGGAGGCTCAACGGGCACAGGCGGAGGCTCGACGGGAGGTTCGACGGCGGCCGTCCCCTGCTCGGGCGGCCGCGCAGGCTCGCCGCTCATCATCGCCTCGTACACCATGACCCCCACAAGGGCCGCCACCAGCACACCCCCCACGCCAACGCCGATGAACAAGGCGGGACTCCGCCGCCCGGGGCGCACCTGATGCGGGAGCACGACCCTCGGCCGAACCGTGGGCGCGGCAGGGCGGGCGGGTTGTGCGGGCGGCCTTGGCTTCCGCGCGCCCGACGCCAACTTCAGCCGCTGCCCACAACCGGGGCACGTGACAATGCCGCCGGCCGACCCGCCTCCGTCAACCACCTTCCCGCATTTCGGACACCGTATACGGATTCCCATGTCAGCCTTCCAGGCGTATCGCGTTCGGCCACGCCGCCGGCACACTACACCGCCGGGGGTCGATGTGCAAGGGGCGACCCCATAGCCGCCCGTGGCACCCGGCTGTTATGCATCAGATGACGGGTAACGGAGTATCAGTCCACTCTCGCCTCAATCTTTTGGATAATCTGGTCGAGGCCGGTAACCGTGTGGCCCGGCTTGAGATCTTTCTTGACCTCCTTATAGAGACTCAAGGCCTTCTTCAGGTTCCCCACAAGTTGGTACAGATTGCCGAGTTTCAAGCGCAGGTTGATTTCGCCCTTGCGTTCGGCCGCCGACATGACCTCGTAGACCTTGTTGTAGGCATCGAGGGACTTCTGGTAGTCCTCGCAATTCTCGTATGCCGCACCGATCTTCTCTTGCAGCGTCCTCCGCGCCAGCGCGGTGTCCCTCTTTTTGTCTTTGGGGAGCAGGTCGCGCAGTTGCGAGTAGATCTCGACGGCCTTCTTGAACTCGCCGGCCTTCTCAAGCAGACCGGCGATCTGATCCATGTTCGACCGCCGTCGGGTCAGGATCTGCTCGTTCAGGGCGTCCAGTTCCTTCTGCACCTCTTTGGCCCCACGCGAACGCGCCACGCCCTTCAGGGTCCTCTGGAACGCGGCGTACTTGGCGTCGTACACCTGATACCTCCGCACGCACGCCACCATGATGGCCTGGTACGCAAGCAGGGGTTCGGTCAATTCGCCCTTCGCGATCTCCTTGGCGGCCGTGTCGGTGTCCTTGACGAGTTGCATGCTCTTCTGCTTGGCGTTCATGATGCCCGTTTTCAGGTCCATCTCTTCTTCGAGGAGGCCTACGATTTGCTTGTCGATCGCGTCGATCCTCTCCTTGATGCGTTCGGCGGCAGGGGACAGATCGACCGGCTCTTCGGGCCCGAGGTCGAACGGTCCCCTCACCCTGGCGGGCGTGTCGCCCTCGCTTTTCGGCTTGCCCGTGTACTGGTCGATCAGCGCCACGGCCCGGTCGGTGGGCATGAAATGCAGGCTGTGGCGGATCGTGCCCTCCCGGTCGACGATCACCGCCCACGGCGTGCCGCGCGCCTTGTAACGGATCAACATCTGAGGCGGCCGGCCTTCGGCGCCCTCGTGGCCGATGGGAATCTTCAGACCGAAACGCTTGGCCGTCTCCGACAGTTTCTCAGGCGCGTTGGCGTCGAACTCCCGGAACGCGGTCTGCACCGCCACGAACGCCACCGAGGTGTTGCCGGCGTAATGGGCGGCCAAGGCCTTCAGCGTCGGCAACGCATGCGACTGGCTCCCCGGGCACGTCGTCTGGAAGAAACACAGGTACAGCACCTTGCCCTTGAAGTCGGCGATGTCCAGGGTCTGCTTGCCGTCGGGCAGATTGATCCACTGGCTAACGACCCAGTGGGGCGCCGGCTTGCCGATCATCTCGCTACGGGCGGCGTCGCCTTCCTGGCCGCCTCCTGCCGCTTCCGCCCCGCCGGCGGTCGCCCACCCACCGAGCACAACCGCGACAACCACGCCGAGAACCGAGACAGCCGACACCCGTCGCATGGAGCCTCCTTCTCCCGGCACTGCCGCCGGGGGCATATAACTATAACCCCAGAACGCCCCCAGAGCAAGAAGCCCTTTGCTTGACAGGCGGCTTTCACGTCCCGGCCGCGACGCACCAGGGTTGGAGCGTTGACGCAACGGCGGAGCGTGGTATCATCGAAGGGGCATCGCTCGCACCATCTGCCACGAGGAGACGACCGATGGCTGAATCCACCAGGCCCGTTGACCGATCGACCCGCCGCCAGTTCCTGCGGACAGGGCTGGCGACCGTGGCCGCCGCCGGGTTGTGGCCGGGGGCGCGAGCCGCCGCCGCGGGGGCGCCGCGCGGCAGACCCGCCAGGCCGAACATCATCCTGGCCATGACCGACGACCAGGGCTGGGGCGACGTCGGCTACAACGGCAACGCCGACATCAAGACGCCGACCCTCGACGACATGGCGGCCAAGGGGCTACGGTTCAACCGGTTCTATGCGGCCGCACCCGTGTGTTCGCCCACCCGTGCCAGTTGCATGACCGGCCGGCATCCGAATCGAAGCGGCGTGTTCTCGTGGGGCTACGATCTGCCGCTCGAGGAGGTGACGCTGGCCGAGGCGCTGAAGGCGGCAGGCTACGCCACCGGGCATTTCGGAAAGTGGCACCTGGGCGGCATCGGCGAACCGCCGAGCAAGCGGGGCCGGACCAACCGCGGCAAGAAACCGTTCGCCCGCCCGCCTCACCCCGGCAACCAGGGCTTTGACGAGTGGTTCTCCTACTTCAACTTCTTCGACTTGAATCCCGGGTACTTCTACCACAACGGCGAGGCGGTCGGGCCGCTTGAGGGAGACGGGTCGGACATCACCGTCGACCGGGCCGTGGCGTGGATCCGCAAGATGGCGGCGGCCAAACGCCCCTTCTTCGCCGTCGTCTGGTTCGGCAACCCCCACGGACCCCACAAGGCCCTGGAGAAGGACAGGGCCCCGTACGCCAGGTTGAGCGAGAAACTGCAGCACTACTACGGCGAGATCACCGGCGTCGATCGCGGCATGGCCACGCTGCGCAACGCCCTCGGCGACCTGGGCCTCCGGGAAAACACGATGCTCTGGTTCACGAGCGACAACGGCGGCACCGGGCCCGCGAACAACGGGGGCCTGCGAGGCAAGAAGGGGAGCCTCTGGGAAGGCGGGATCCGGGTGCCGGGCATCCTCGAATGGCCCGCCCGCGTGACACGACCGTTCGCGACCGACGTGCCCGCCTCGACGAGCGACTACTACCCGACGATTCTCGACCTCGTCGGCGCCGGCGCGCCGAACCAGGTCCGGCCCCTCGACGGCATCAGCCTGGCGGCGCTTATCGACGGCAAGATGACCGAGCGGCCGAGCCCCATCGCCTTCGAGGTCCGAACCAGCAAGACCGCCGTCCGCTCCGCCGCACTCGTCGGCAACCGCTACAAACTCTACCGGTCCGGAGGCGGAAAGGGCAAGGCGCGAGCCGTCGCGCTGTACGACCTCGTCGATGACCCCGCCGAGACCAAGGACATCGCTTCCGAGAAGCCCAAGGTCCTGGCCGACATGAAAGCCATGCTCGAAACATGGCAGAAGTCGGTCGTCCGGAGCCTGG
>CAZEBQ010000191.1:0-8257 GCA_964510295.1 uncultured Anaerolineales bacterium
GCCTGTTCCTGGTGGCCTGGGAAGGCCACCAGGCGGGCAAAAAGGCGAAGTAGCGTTGTAGTACCGGCGGCCGCGTCGGGCTGCCGGTCCGCCCCGGCGCCGGGACGGCGGACCGGCGCGGCCCATTGTGGCCCCGGCGTCGGGCGGGTGCAAGACTTGATTCCGGGCGAGCCTCCCCGTGCGTGCGGCCGCGCCGAGGAGGGCCGGGTGTGGGCTTCGCTTATCGAGAGGCTGACCGGCGAGTCCGGCCGACCGCGTCGTCGCGCTACGGCGGGGGCGCGTTGTGGGCGTTCAGGCCCTGTAGAAGGCCCTTGTATTTCTTCGCGGTGTCGGCATCCAGGTTCTGGTCCAGGAACTTGCCGACCGTCTCGTCGTTAATCACGACCGGCCGCGGCTTCTTGGGCTTCTCCGGCGGCGGGGTGGGGGGCTCAGGCGCCGGCTTCGGATTCAGGTCCAGGCGGATCGTGGGGAAGTGCGTGTAACTGAAGAAGACCCTGTCTGTCGGAAGCGGCGTGTCGTTGTCGGCAATCGTCAGACGCCACGTGTCCGGAGGCCAAACCGTGGCCCACGGCCACCCGGTTGTCCTGGTCCTCAAGCCGCCGCTGTTGGGGACACCCAGCGTCCCCATCCCCCAGGTCCATCTGAAGTACGGCCCGACGTGCCCGATGGCCCCGGGGTGCAGATCGGTGTCCCGGGCCAACCGGATCGCCCCGTACCGGCTCCTGGGGAACCAGTTGGCCGATGCCGTGTGCGGCAACACGAGGACTGCGGCCGACACCGCCACAGCCGCCATCACCACGATCCATGTAGCACGCCTTTGCATGGCTGGACCTCCTTTTTCGACTCTTCATGCCCGCAGGCCGGTGCCATCTATCCGCGGCGCGATTCAACCTGCAAGGCACAACATGCCGTGACGCAGGCTGACCGGCCGGCCTGCCGATCAGAACTCCCAGAGAACCCCTCCGGTGTACACATGTTGCTTATAGTCGTACTCGGGGATGTTCGACCGGTTCCAGACGCCCTCGTAACGCATGAACAGCGTGGCGCCGCCGCCGAGCGGACGCGTGAACTCCACACTGAGCACGTGGATGTTATCGTCCCGGGCGAAGGCCCACCCAAACGGGCCCGCCACGCTGTTGCGATCGTGGTAATCGTTCCAGATCCGCGTGTACCCCACCTCCACGTCGACGTCGAACGGAAGCGGATGGGCTCCGAACACGAAGACCGCGTCGCCGTCGTAGTCGAAGTCCGACCCGTCGGCCCGGCTATACGTGTGGTAGTAGCCGCACCGACCGCGCAGCTGCGTGTCCGGCACCGTCACGAAACACGTCACCATCAGCGTGTGGGCATCGGAGTCGCGGTCCTGCTGGTGCCGGCGAGGCGACCCGAAGAGGAAGTCGTTGTTGTGGTAGATGTACGCCCCTTCTATCATTGCCGCGTCCGAGCACTTGTAAGCCAGCGTTCCGCGTGCCATCACCTGGTTCAGGAACGGCTCCCGCCCCACTCGCGCGTACTCGTCGGCCACCGTGATCGTGCCGACCCACCGGTCGCTGAACCGGTGGTCGTACTCGGCAAACCAGCGGTTATCCAGCAGGTCGGCCCCGTGGGTGTCGTTCTCGCCGTTCAGATTGCTGTGGAGCATGTAGCCGACCGTCAGCGAGTCGTTATCCTGGCGGATGAGTTCGTACGTGACGCCAAGCCCCATGGTGGCAAAGGTGGTTCCGTCGCGGCGGATGTCGCCGGGCAGGGGCGCCCCGGCCGGCAGCCCGCTGTCGCCACCCACAACCGCGTTCGAGTTGTACCCGCCGCCCAGCATCAGGGAGACGTGCCAGGGTTTCTCCTCGCCGGGCGCGGCCGGGGGCTGGCCGGGCGCCGGCCCGCGACGCACGTCGGCCATCGCCTGCACCGCGCCGGTCATCCGGTCCAGGTGCCTCGTCACCCCGGCCTGGTCGTCGCGGGCGGCATCGAGCATCGCCAGGTGGAACTGCGACGAGATGGTCAGGCCCGGGTCGCGGCGGATGGCCTCTTTCAGGTACGCCTCCGCCTGATCGTACTGCTTGAGCCCCATGTGCGCCCGGCCCAGCAGTTCGCTTGTCTTGCCGACACCGGGTTTGGCTCGGTCGTAGGCCTGGAGCCGCCGGATCGCGTCGCCGAACCGATCGGTCCCCAGCAGTGCCCAGCCCATCTCGAAATCCATGCCGGCCTTCTTCAGGCCGTTCTGCTGAGCCGCCTGGAGCCTGGCGAGCGCCTGCCCGTGCCGCATCAGCCGGTTCAGCGCAGCGCCTTGGAAGTACCAGGCGTCGGCGTCGTTCGGGTCGGCCTTGGCGGCCGCACGCTCTCGCGGCTGCGGCCCCGGCCGACGACGGGATGGCCTTTCAGCAGGCGGGCCGTGGGCGGCCAGGACACCCCGACCGGCACGGCCCGGGTTCCGTTTCCAGACAAGGCGCCAGACCCCTTGCATCCCGCCGGCGCTTCGATAGAATGCGGGGCATGAGGTCCTGGGCGAGGGCACCGCGACGGCCCCGAGATCGGCCGGTTTTCCGGGGCAAACGGCAAGATCAACGGAACGACGCTCGGCCGCCGCCTCGCCGTCGCTCTTGGATTCATCCGAGAACCGCCCCACAGGGCGATTGAAGGCCGTTTTTCGCAGGGTGCGCCTGTAGCTCAACCGGAAAGAGCAACGGTCTTCTAAACCGTAGGTTCCAGGTTCGAGTCCTGGCAGGCGCGCCATTGATGTATGATGACACGTGCGCGCAAGTGGTAGTATTTGCTAAACTTGCGCGCCTTACGCGCCCCTTCCTCCTCGTGTTACCTAACACCCCGTCTTGGCAAGTGATGGCGAGTGATGGCCTCCCGGGGTATCTGCGCGCTGAAAATGCGCTGAAAGAATCCGTCGGGTTTCCCTCGGTTGGGCGGCCCGACCCCGCGGTCAGACAGGGCCGGTGCCGGTGGCCCGGCCCGGGTGACGCGCGGCATCGCTTGGCTCGATGGCCGGCAGGGCATCGAGGGCCTGGGTCTGGTCAATGAGTTGGATGTGGGCGTAGCGGCCGAGCGTCAGCGTCGGCGTTGAAATCAAACGACTCAGCCGTGAGGCTGCGGAGTTCATTGGCCCGAAAGCCCGTCCCTCCGGCCCAGCCGGCGAATCAACAACCGATTCTCTCATGACGCCTGGCACAAGGATCGGGAAGGGGGTCAGACCCGTTGCCAGCGCTCTTGCGCCGGCCACGACTTTCTCGCGGACCGCTTTCTGGGACCCTCGATCCGCCTCGTGCAGGCTTCCATGTCCGCCGTGAACTTTCCGGGAAGCCCCAGCCACTCCTTGAATTTGCCTATCGTTTCCTACTCCTTGCGAAGGGCGGTCGCGGCTTCCGCTTGGGCTTTCAGCAGGTCGGATTCGAGTTTCCTCGCTTCCTCGGGTTTGCCCTGCTTGCGCAGGATCACGGCCGCCGCCTTGGTCGCCTTCACGAGCGTCTCGCTGGCACCCGTCGAAACCGGTTTCGGAGGGGTCCCCCAAGGGGCCCAGGTGGTCCGGTTGCACACGTGGAGGTACGCCGCCAGGGCTCGCACCTCGTCTTTAAGATACTGGCGGTAGAAGTCGCCCAATCGCAGCCACGCCAGGTCGTGAATGGCCTCGCCCGAGCGGTACGACAGTTGGGTGCGCTTGTCGTTCATGATTTTCAGATCCGCTTCCGCAGCCGCCAGGTCATTCGTATGCACATAGGCGAGGCTGCGGTAATAGTACAGATCCGCCATTACGTCTTCCTGTTCCGGATACGTGAAGTTCAGGTGGAAACTCCGTCCGCCCATTGCCTTCTGGTTGAAGGCGGTCAGCAGCGCGTCATACTGCTTCTGTTCCAGCATCAACTGCATCTGCCGGTGCATCGAGAGAGGGGCCACGGGGATTTCCCTGGCCAGTTTCATCGCCTGGTCGTAGTTCTTCAACCGCCCGGCGCAGAGGGATGCCTTCTCCAAAACGTCCGCTTTCACCCGGTCGCTCATCGGCAACTTCTCCGCCATGCCGGTATAGGCGGCCAGCGCTTGGGTATCCCTGCCGGCCTGCGCCAGCGCCGCCGCTGCCTTGGAGGCTTCGGTGAATCTCTCCGCCCAAGCGCGGTCGTACGGCCACTTGGCTACTCCCAGGTGGACGTCGGCGAACGCCTCCGGCTGCAAGCCGATGTCCCGCAGAATCAACTCTGGATTCGTCGCGAAGAACTCGTCAAAATCCTTGTCGGAGGCGTGCTGCCAGCCCTGATATCGGCCCGGCGTGCCCGGCATCATGGGATTGGCGGCGAATGCGTTTGAGCCGGTCCGGACCCGGTACTGCGGCAACGGCATGTTGTTGACCGCCAGCTTTTCTTCCTCCGGCCAACGCAAGTAGAAACAGTTATCCGACTCCTTGACGTTCCCCGACAACGCCAGCAGTGTCTGAGAGGTTTTGTTGCGGACGCACTCGCAGAAGATGTTTCGGCGCGCAACGGTTGGCGCGTCAGCGGTCAGTTGCCGCAGTATCGTCATAATGAACACGTTGTTCTCGACGAGCGAAGCGGGGCAGCGGCTCAGCGCAACCGACGTCCATCCTCCGTGCAGTACGCAATTCCGGACGAGCATCTCGGGGCTCTCGGTGGCGTTAACCATGGTGTTCAGGCAACGCGTGATCTGTACGCGTGGACTTTGACGCACCACGAAGCCCTCACGCCAGAAATCCTGTCCTCGGAAATACAAGCCGTCGAACCGGATATCCGGCTTCATGACGACCTCGAAGGACCGTTCCAAGTCCTCGGCCCGGAGAACCGCCTTCTCGCCTGGCACACAACGGAACGTGATCGGGCGCTCTTTCGTTCCCGCCGCGCGGATGCGTACCGTCTCGTTGTACTCGCCGTCGGCGATCATGACCGTGTCGCCGGGACCCACCAGGGCCGCCGCGCGGTTGACCGTTCGGAACGCCTGCGTGCGGGTGAGCCCGCTGTTGCCATCGTTCCCATGCGGCGCGACGTAGTACACCTTCGGGTCAGCGGCAGACGCCGTGGTCGTGAAGGACAAGCGCGCCGTTTCCGGCCGGAAGATGGGGAGGGGTTGCGCACCATCCTCGATCGTGGCTTCCACCGATCGGATGCGGAAATGGTACGTGCGACTTGGCTTGAGGCCGGTCAGGCTGAAGGTGTTGAACCGTTCGGGACCTCTGAAGTTGCCCACGGTGTTCTTCATGTCCGGCGTCTCGCCCCATGACAGCGAAAAGGTCGCCGGGTGCGTCGTCCACCACTCGATATTGGCCGTGGTGTCGCTCGTCGAACGGAGGAACGGCCCGACCAGGCCCAAGGCTTTCGGCGCGGCATCGTACTCGTGATGAATGCCCAACGCCGTGCTGCCCGGGCCGAGGCTCTTGAACGGAATGTCATTCGCGAGGCGCGGCACGCCCTTTTCCATGGTGAATTCCGGCGTGAGCGCCTGCGAGTAACGGTCATGCCGCTGCTGCAAGTCGGCGAAGGACCATGTGGCGCCGTTGACTTCCCACGATTGCGCGGTACTGCGGTAGTTGTTGTAATCCGAATAGCGAATCGCGCCGACGGCGTCGAGCCGCGCGGCGGGCTTCCCGGCATTCGCGTAAATGTTTCCGCTCAGCGTCACGGCCTTGCTCTTCCTCAGATTCAAAGGCACGTGCACAAAGACCGAGTGCGTGACCTTCAGATCCTCGACCTGGTCCGCGTTCAGTCCGTCGGCGCGGCCGAAAAACGTGCAGTTTTTGAAAGTCAGGTCGCCGCTCTTGCTCAGAGTCGCGCCGTGGGAGAAATTCAGGCGTTCGAACACAATCCCCGCGCCGCCGGTCAGGGAGAGTCCGCCCGTGACGATGACCGTCCCGCGGCCGCGGCCGCATATCCTGATCGGCGTTTCCCCGTTGCCCGCCTTGTTCCAGGGCGCGGCTGCGTATTCGCCCTCGGTCAGGTAGAGCGTATCGCCCGGACGCAGACCCTTGAGCGCGCGCTCCAGAGTACGCCAGGGCTTGCGCATGGACAATCCGTCGGCTCGGTCATTGCCTGTGGGCGATACGTAAAACATATTCGCCTCGTAAGGATACGGACCGCGATCGCTTCCGTCCGGGGCCGTGCCGCGGAACCGCGAATCGGGCTGAAGCCGGTAATCGAGGTTGAGCGGGTCGGCGAACTCGAAATCCTCATCCAAGTCCTTTTCGCGCAGAAAGAGAACCGTGTCGGCGGGCGCGTTGGTGGAACCGCGGTCATACTCGTTGCCGCCGCCGATCACGTTGTGGAACATCTTATCGGTGGCGATCCGGACGTACCCGAGCCCCACGCAGTTTTCCAGTCTTTCCTGCTGGTTGCCCTGCTTGACGGAATAGTTGAAGTTATGCCCCCAGGAGATGTTGTTCTTGATGAGGAGCGGTCCCGTCATGCCGGAGTAATGCATGACGCCGAAGTGCTCTTGACTTTCGCGTACATTCCTGTACGTGTGGCAGTTGCGGATGACGTCGTTGTTGGCACCGTAACGCACGATCCCGCCGAAGGTGTTTCCATAACACAGGCAGTTCTCCACCACGTTATTGGACCCGCCATCTCCCTTTCCGAGGCCCTCGTTAGGCTCCAGTACGATACCCCCCACGTTCATGAAACAGACGCAGTTGCGGACCGTGCACGAAACGGGAGAACCAAGCAATATGCCCCAGCCGGGATGGAATCCGGTCGCGGCCAATCCTTCGATAACAACCCGCTTGGGACTGTAGAGTACAAGGCCGCTCTTCTCGTTCACGGACACCGTGTAGCGACACCGGTCCGGAGCGCTCAGATCCAGGTTGGAGATGTAGAGCGTCTTGGAAGCGGCGTCATAATGGAAGAATCCGGGATCGAACTCAAGGTCCGCGACATTGGCCTTCGAGACCAACGTGTGCATTGTGTTATGCTCAATGAAGGCGTTCGGCTTCCGGTCGAACTGTGCGGCATAAACAAACCGATACCCGTCAACCTTCTTGAATCCAGGTGCGGGAATATCGCCGCGCAGCACCGCCGTGCCGGGAACTTGCGCCCGGACAACGGTATCGGTGTCTGGGCTGCCGAGATCGGTGCGCTGCACGTTCTCGAAATACTCGCCCGGTCCGATCGTCAACGTGTCGCCGGCTTTCAGGGCATCCACGCCTTTCTGTATCGTCAGGAAAGCCGTTTTCCCGCTCGCCCCATCGTTCGCGTCCGAGCCCTGCTTGCTGACGAAATACTCGGCACCGTGGACGCCCCTTTGGCAAACAAGGAGCGCGACGAAGACCATGGCCACCCTTACGTGCGTCCGCATCTTGCCGATCCTTTCTGCTTCTGTACAATCGTCCAGCAGGAAGGCGTCCGGCCTCTCGGCCTGCGAGGAGGGCCGGGGCCGTCTGTCGGTGGCGCGATCGTACCGCGCTTCGGCGAATGCCCCAAGCGGCAAATGGAGACGGGGGGGGCTCTGGCGCCGTCGGCGATGAAGAGGCGGTCCACGCCGGTCTGCCGGTCGCGGTGGATTGGCGGGATGTTACAGCGTCCGGAGGCTCTCCCTGCCGGGCATCGAGTTGGTAGCCTGTCACCCCATGAGGCGCTGGCGTGCCGGTGCGGTCTGATGTATACTCCGTCCGGCCCCACACGTGACGCAGCCGGTGCCGGCGCACTTTCGGAAGGGCGCCGGGGGCGTCCGGGATGTGTCGCGGGCCAACGGTCTGGCTTCCCGGGACCCGGTGGGTCCGGCGGCGGGGCTGAGGGAGGCAGGCGGCGGGTAGCGTGCGAGACCAGAGCGACATCTCCGGCGAGCGGCTGATGGCGCGGTTCCGAAGGCGCCTCGACTCCGAGTCGATGGAGGAGATCGTCCGTCGTTTCACGGGGCCCGCGCTGGCGGTCGGGCGGCAGATTCTCTCGGACCCCGACCTCGCCGAGGACGCGGTGCAGGAGGCGTTCCTTCGCGTTGTCCGGAACCGCCGGCAGTACGACCCGGCAAGACCGTTCTCCCACTGGTTCTACACGATCGTCCGCAATGTCTGCAGAGACATGCTGCGCCGACGAACCCGGCAGCGGGACCTCATCCAACAGGCCGCAACCCGGGCCGAAACCAGCCGCACGCCGCCGGCCGACGATCTGCCTGGTGTTACGGAGATGCTGAGCCCTCTGCCGGACGGCGAACGCGACGTCGTGTTCCTGCGCGTCGTGAGCGACATGCGGTTCGACGAGATTGGGGTGGCCCTCGGTATCTCGAGGGAGGCCGCCAAGAAGCGGGCCCAGCGAGGCCTCCG
>CAZEBQ010000192.1:0-8212 GCA_964510295.1 uncultured Anaerolineales bacterium
CCTTCACCACGCCACACTTACAGCCACACACCATCAGGTTTTGGGGAAACTCCTGCTTATTATGTCACGGGACGGCTCCAATGGCGCAAGACACTCGTCGAAAGACCATATACTGGCCTTTTCTGGCCACCTGATGTGTCCTGTCGGGCTCTGTGTTGGGATTATGCAGGCCAACCGCTCTAATGTGGGAATCCTGAGAATCTCGTCGTGGTTCACAAGGGGCTAGTGCTTTGTCGCAGGCGAAATGATGGCCTCCTTAAGGTCTGTTTGCCGATGGGGTAAGTGTCCCCGGGGCAAGGAGGCCTGCCATGAGAAAGAAGTATATCGTGACGCTGACGGTAGAAGAACGCCGAATGCTGCGTGAGATGATTTCACGTGGCAAGGCGGCGGCGCGGAAGTTGATGCACGCGAGGATTCTCCTGAAGGCCGACAGCCGTGACGGCGGGCCGGGCTGGGGCGACGCGGCCATCGCCGAAGGGCTGGACGTCGGGAGAGCCACCGTCGAGCGGGTTCGCAAGCGGTTCGTGGAAGAAGGGCTGGAAGCGGCCCTGCAGCGTCGCAAGCCTCGCCGCCAGTACAAACGAAGGCTGGATGGAGACGGCGAGGCCCACCTGATCGCGTTGGCGTGCAGCGAAGCGCCCCAAGGCCGTGCCCGCTGGACCTTGCGGCTCTTGGCCGATCGCATGGTGGCCTTGGAGTACGTGGACGCGCTATCCAAAGATACCGTCCGGCGTGTGCTAAAAAAAACGAACTTAAGCCTTGGCTGAGCAAGCGTTGGTGCATTCCGCCGAAGGCCAATGCCGAGTTCGTCTGCAAGATGGAAGACGTGCTGGAGGTGTACAAGCGGCCGTATGATCCCCGGCGTCCCGTCGTCTATCTGGACGAGACGAGCAAGCAGTTGGTGGGTGAGGTGGCGGCACCGTTGCCGAGTGCGCCGGGTCAGGTGGCCCAGTACGATTATGAGTACGTGCGGAGGGGTGTGGCCAACCTGTTCATGATCTTCGAGCCGTTGGCCGGCAAGCGGGACGTGGACGTGACGGATCGCCGCACGAGGAAGGCATGCGCCGCATGCCTTCGGAAGATCGCCGACGAGATGTACCCGGAGGCGGAGGTGATCGTGCTGGTGCAGGACAACCTGAACACGCATACGCCGGGGTCGCTGTACGAGGCGTTCGCGCCGTCGGAGGCCCGGCGCCTGGCCCAGCGGTTCGAGTGGCATTACACGCCGAAGCACGGCAGTTGGCTGGACATGGCGGAGATCGAGTTGAGCATCCTGGGCCGGCAGTGCCTCGCGCGACGCATCGACCATGTGCAGGACCTTCGCCGAGAAATCAAGGCGTGGGAAAAGGCACGTAATGACGGCGGCATGAAGGTGAACTGGCAGTACACGACAGACGATGCGCGGATCAGGCCGGAGAAACTCTATCCATCTATTGAGTAGCGACGCAGCGCTAGCCCCAAAACAAGCGTATTGCCTGGGGCGTAATGCCCGCAGGATCGCGGGATATAGCGGCGCGGCAAGCCCGCGTCGGGCCTGGCGGGCCCGCCGGTGCGTCGCACGGTTGTATCTGAATCATGGACGACTCTCTTTCCATCCCATCGCGCGAGCGCGGCGGATCGGGGCGTCCGTACCCCGACGTCACGGTGCCGCCGTCAGCACCGCAGCGGACGGCGCAGCACGTCTGCGGCCCGCAAGAGCACCCGCAGCCACGGGTTCCACGACAAGAGCCGGTACACGATCCGACGCCCCGTCCGCACGATCTGGCACGGCACACGCACAAACAGATTCAGGAACTTCTTGAACTTCATCCGAAGCACCGACCCCTTCTCGGCCGCGTGCTTCCGGCGCCACCGGCCGCCTCCGTCGTCGGCTCGTGGGTTGTATCAGGTGGACGGGCACGAACGGCAGGAGCGCCAATCGGAAGTCGGCAATCGGCAACCGGGAAGGGTCAGAGGTTTTCGCCGAACAGAAACGCTCGTGCGAAGCGGTCGCAGATTTCCTGGTTGGTGAAGATCAGGGGGAGCAGAAACCTGACGTTGACGTTCGGCATCCGCAGGTGCGAGGCGATGCGCTCGCGCCAGCGTGTGCGGAACTTCAGCAGTTCGTCCTGGCAGGTGGTGCCCTCTACTGTGCCGGCGTCTGCCGCCAGGGCCTTGAGGATGCAGTCGGAGGCGACCTCGGCGCTGGTGATGGCCGGATAAATGCCCTCGCCGCTGGCGGCCGCAGCGAATCCGCCCGCGTCGCCGATCAGGACGGTCCGCTTCCCGACGTGGCTCTCGAGATCCACGGCCGCACCCGCCGGCACGGCCGCACCGTCCGGATCGGAAAGGTCCGCCCTGGCCGGCAGCATCTCCTTGCCGTTCAGGCCGTCGATCCAGGCCGCGTAGAGTTCCTTCAGGCGTCCGGCGTCCGGTCCCCGCACGCCGATGCCGATGCTCGCGTGCCTCGCGCCCGGAAACGCCCATGCGTACCCCGACGCCCCGCCGAATCCGAGCGCCACGTGAACGTTGTTCGTTCCGAAACAGTCGGTTCGCTGGCGGGCGGTCAGGGGAATCGTTTTCGAAAGGGTCGCGACGAGTTGCTCGTCGCTCCACCTCGGCCGCAGGCCCGTCTCCCGCGCGACCGTGCTGCGGACGCCGTCGGCCCCGACGAGGACGCTGCCGGTGACGCGCCGGCCGCCGTCGAGGACGGCGCCGACCTCGTGTTCGCCGGTCTCGACGGCGGTCACCTTCTTGCCGAGGATCGTCTTGGCCCCCGCCTTTCGGGCAGCCTGCACGAGGGCCGCGTCGAACTTGGCGCGGACCACCACGTGACCGGCGTGCGTGCGGCCGCCGTACCGGGCAACGAGCGAGAGGTCGGGGGAGTGGAAGGTCAAGCGTTTGAAGGGCGTGGCCTTGACCTTGCGTCGTGCGGCGTCGACGAAGGGGTAGTTGCGGACGGCCTTGTCGCTGAGCCACCCGGCGCAGGGCTTGGGCCGGGGGAACCGTGCGGCATCGACGAGCGCGACGTTTGCCCCCCCCGCCGCCAGAAACCGCGCCGCCGCCGCCCCCGCCGGACCGGCGCCGACAATAACCACGTCGTAATGCATGGCCCGTTCTCACTGCGCAACAGCGCGAATGGAAAAGGTTGAATGCCGAACGCCACGTGACGGCACGGCACCAGAGCCGGCGGTGCCGGATCATTTAACCTTTTGCATTGGTCATTTCAGGGTGAACTTACTTCTGTATTCTCTTAAACTCTTCCATCAGAGCGTCTTCGGCCTTGCCGTACTGGTCGTAGGTTTCCTGGAGGCGTTTGAGCATCTCGTCGAAGACGTCCTCGGGCACCTCGAAGCCCTTGGCCTTGGCCTCCATCATGGCCTGGAGCGTGTCGGTGACGCTGTCGAGGTCGGAGGCGGTGGCGGCGAAGGCGCGGGCGACGTCGTAGAGATTCAGCGACTCGACCTCTTCCTTGTCGGGCGCGGCAAACAGGCGCCAGGGTGCGCGGCGGACCTCCTTGGCGAGGGCCTTGAGGTGGTCGCTCGTTTCGTGGAAGTTCTGCATGGTCCGGGCGATGCGTTTCCGGTTGGTCTCGACGAGGGCCTTGGCGTTGGCGGCCACGACCTTGAAGTCCTCGATGCCGGCCTTGAGGCCGGCCGAGGCGGTCTTGACGTTCGCGAGGATCTCGTCGGCGCTGGAGTCGGCCTTGGCCATGACGGACTTGGCGTACTTGATGGTCTCTCGGATGTCGGGCCGGTTCTCGTCGACGATCTCGCCGACCTTGGTGGAGGTCTCCTTGAGTTTGGCCGTGGTGTCCTTGAGGTTTTCGAGGATGGTCGCGGCCTCTTTCTTGGCGGTCGCGGTCAGGTCGCGGGCGTTGGCGACGGTGGCCTTGAGGTTCTCGCGGTTGTCGTCGAGGACGCCGTCGACGCGTTTGATGGTTCCCTTGGCCTTCTCGGAGACCTCGACGAGGTTGGCGCCGGTGGTCTTGAGTTTGGCGAGGAGGTCGGGCAATTGCTTGCGGACGTCGGCCGTGACGACGCGGATGTTCTCGAGGATCTCCGAGACGTCCTTCTTTTCCTCTTCGCCGATGCCGAGTTCGTCGGCGGCGCCGGCAAAGGGCGACTCCTGCTCGCCGCTGAGGTGCTCTTCCACGAGGTCGCCGTAGCCGACGTTTTCGATGTTGATCAGTGCCGACTGGCCCACCAGGGTCTGGGTGATCGTCACGCGGGCGTTCTGGTACATCTTGTATCGGCGGGGCAGTTCGGCCGTGACCTCGACCACGTAGGAATCGACATCGGTCTGTTGTTTGATGGCGCGACGGACCGGCTGGAGTTGGATGTCGGCGACGCTTCCCACGGGGTGGCCGGCCAGCAGGACGGGGCTGCCGACCTTGATGTTGGGCGCGGCGTCGAAACGGATCCGGATGGTCTGCTTCGGCTCGAACAAGTTCTGCCATTTGCCCACGACGACCAGGATCGCCACGGCGGCCGCTGCCATCGCGAGCAGGAACGCCCCGGCCACGACGCGGTTGCGGGTGGGATGTCGTGCCATCCGATGGGTCTCCTAATACTACTACGCTACGTTCCGCGCGGCGGCCTTCTCAGGCCGCCGCGAACGCCGGTTATCCCTGTTCCTGGTGGCCTGGGAAGGCCACCAGGCGGACAAAAAGGCGACGTAGCGTTGTAGGGCTAAGGCCAGTGCCCCGACGGGGCGGCCGGTTGCCCGTTCCCCTATCCCTATGGCCTGTCTTGTTTCTCGATGCCGAGCAGGTCGGAGAGGTAATCGGTCTTCGAGACGCGAAGCGGAATCGGTCCGTCGGCCAGGCCTTCCACGAACTGCCGCACACGCGCGTCGGTCGGGTCGCGAAAATCGTCCGGCGCCCCGATGGCGATGAACTCGCCGTTGTAGAGCATGGCGATGCGGTCGCCGATCCGCAGGGCGCTCTTCATGTCGTGGGTCACCACGATGCTCGTGACGCCCAGTTTGGTCCGCAGGTCGATGATCAACTGGTCGATGACGCTGGTGGCGATGGGGTCGAGGCCGGCCGTCGGCTCGTCGTAGAACAGGATCTCGGGGTCCCGTGCGATGGCCCGCGCCAGGCCCACCCGTTTTCTCATGCCGCCCGAGATCTGGTTCGGCATCAGGTTCTCGAAATCCCGCAGGCCCACGAGTTCCAGTTTCATCTTGACGACCATCTCGATGATCTGGGCGTCCAGGTCGGTGTGTTCCTGAAGCGGCAGGGCCACGTTCTCGCCGACGGTCATCGACGAGTACAGCGCGCCGGACTGGAAGAGGATGCCGAACCGCTGGCGCACTTTGTCGAGCCGCTCGGGGCCGGCGCAGCAGACGTCCTCGCCCCACAGGTACACGTGGCCGGCGTCGGGCGTGTACTCGCCGATGATGACGCGAAGCAGCGTCGATTTGCCGCAACCCGACGGGCCCAGGATGACCACCGTCTCGCCCGGCGCCACCATCAGGCTGATATCGTTGAGGACCTGGCGCCCGTCGAAGAGTTTGTGGACGCCTCGGACTTCCAGGATGGGCTCAGCGGTTTCCGACATGGGTCACCAGACGAAGTAGAACAGTGCCGTGAACACGCAGTTGGCCGCGATGATCAGAAAAATGGCCCGGACCACGCTGTTGGTGGTGGCGCGGCCGACGCCGCCCGCGCCGCCCGACACGCTCAAGCCCTCATAGCACGCGACGATGACGATGATGAAGCCGAAGATGCCGCCCTTGATCAGGCCCGTCGCCACGTCCTTGACGATCAGCGCATCGATGGCCGTGTGGTAGTATTGCCAAGGGTCGATGTCCAGAACGAGGTACGCGATCACCCCGCCGCCGGTCGTCCCGACGATGTTCGCCAGGACCGTCAGGGCAACCGTCATGAGGATGCAGGCGATGACGCGCGGCACGACGAGGAACCGGATCGGGTGGATGGCGCTGGTCCGAAGCGCCGCGATCTCCTCGCCCACCACCATCGTCCCGAGTTCGGCCGCAATCGCCGCACCCGCAAATCCCGTCAGCACCACCGACGCAAGCAGCGGACCCAACTGCGGGAACACCGCCTTCGCAATCACCGTCGCCAACTGGTCCAGTTGCCCGTAGTCCGAGAGCACCGGCGCCAGCGTAAACGACAACGTCATCCCCACGAAGAACTGGACCAGCGAGATGATGGGAACGGCACGAACCCCCAGCCGCACCATCTGGAAGAACGTCTCGTTCGCCTTGATGCGCGGCCGGGTGACCAGCCCCACAAGGGTGTGCTTGAGGGCGTCGAGCGTCAGATACCCGAGGCCGCCCAGGTAGGTCAGGAGCCCCTCGCCCTGGGCTCCGACCCGTTCCAGCAGCCGGACAAAGGACGTGGCGCTCACGGTTCCAGGGCCTCCTCGACGGTCTCCGCCATCGCGAACACGTCGGCCAGCCGCGCGATCTCAAACACTCCTCGCACCCGGTCGCTGATGCCGGCCAGGACCAGGTCGCCCTCGTGCTGGCGGACCATTTTCAGCATATCGACGAAGGTGGCCACGCCGCTCGAATCCACGTACGTGGTCTCGGCCAGATCCATCACGATCCGTCCGCGATGCCCGTCGGCTATCTCGTGAAGCCTGTCTCGCAACGTCGGTGACGAAAAGACCGTGACCTCGCCGCGCAACGCCACCACGATCGCGCCGCCTTCGCGTCGCGGTTCAATGACGAGGTCCTCGCCATCCTGGTCGAACCCGTTGCTCATGAACGGCTCTCCTTCGACGTCTGGCCGGAGGCGTCGCCCTTGTCCTTCCCGGTCGCCTCGTTCGAGTCGGTTGGCTCGTTCCCGGCGTCGGGCGGCGACCCGCCGGGGGCGGCTTCCCACCACGTGCGCCACGCCGCGACGATCTTCTCCCGCTCCTCAGGCGTCGCGAAATGGAACCCGCGATCCGTGTGCGTCAACTTGTGCAGGGCTGCCGCCGCCATGAACCGGACCCCCTCGTCCTCCGATTCCAGCAACTCGATCAGTTCACCCGCCAGCGTCGCGTCGTCGGCCTGGACGATCCGGGCGATCGTGGCTGTCTGCATCCGCGGATTGTCCGTCCGCAACTGCTTGACGGCGGCTTCGCGGTCCAGGCAACCCGCCGCAAGAATCGACAGGGCCAGCGCAACAACCGTCTTCTGGTGCATCGCAGCGTTTCCTGGGCGGCCGGTGGACAGGTCAACCAATTGGCCCGATACGCCGCGTGGCATTATACGCACTGCCCACGACCGCGCCAACGCAAATCGCCTGGCGAACCGTTGCCATCGGCGCGGGGGTATGGTAAAGTGTTCGCCGGGGCGGACTCAAGGCGGGGGGCCGCACGCCGGCCCGAGAGGGTTATCCAGGTGTTCCGACGCATCAAACGGTCGTTCTGGCGTGGCGTGGCGGCCCTGCTGCCCGCCCTGCTGACCGTCATTGTCCTCGCCTTGGGCATCACCAGCGTCCACAACTACGTCGGCCGGTACGTCAATATCGCCATCCGGCACGTGGTTCACTGGGTGTCGGGGATTCCCCTGGCGGACGTCGAGGCCTGGTACGAGCAGTACTGGCTGGGGTGGCTTGGGGTGGTGGCGGCGGTGATCGGCCTGTGCGTGGTCGCGTACTTCGTCGGGACCTTCCTGGGGGTCCGCATCGTCCGCTTCTTCGAGGCCTCGATGATGCGGATGCCGATCCTGCGGCGGATTTATCCGGGGGCCAAGCAGGTCTCGGAGTTCTTCTTCAGCGAGCACCAGGTCGAGTTCCGCCGCGTCGTTGCCCTCGAGTACCCGCGGCGGGGCCTCTGGTCGGTCGGGTTCGTCACGGGCCGGAGCCTGCGGGCCATCACCGAGCGGACCGAGGAGGAACTGCTTACCATCTTCATCCCCAGTTCGCCCACCCCCATCACGGGCTACATCATCGCCGTGCCCAGGCGCGAGGTCATCGACCTGGCCATCTCCGTCGACGAGGCGTTTCAGTTCACCATCTCGGGCGGCGTTATCGTGCCGCCCGCCGAGCGGCTCGCATCGCTCGAAGTCGCCATGCTCGTCAACGGGAAAGAGGAGCGAGAGGCCGCCCAACAACTCAAGCACCAATCCGACACCGACCCGCCGCCCAACGATACCGACACCGACCCGTCGCCCAACGATACCGACACCGGCCCGTCGCCCAACGATACCGACACCGACGCTCACGACGAAACCGAGCCGAACGAACCCAGTTAGCCGCCGGGCTTGCCCGGCG
>CAZEBQ010000193.1:0-8204 GCA_964510295.1 uncultured Anaerolineales bacterium
CAGAAGCCGCGCTAGACGGACTTACGTAAGCCCTGCGCGGTGGGTCTGGAGTACCCACCGCGCTTGGGACCGCCATGTCGCGGCGGGTACGGAGACCCGCCGCGCAGAACGTGCGATAAGTGCTGCGATAAGGCGGTAACCCGCTATGCACTGTGCCAAGTGCTTCTTCTACGAGACCGACGTCGGCGACGAGGTCTGCAACCGCTGTGGCCGGGCGTACCTGCCCGAGGCGAACGTGTACCTGGGCCTCATCGTGCTCGCGACGGGCGGTCTGGCCTGGACGCTCCGGCACCTGCTGACGGGCCAAGCCGACCCGTTCGTGCGGCCGGTGATGGATCTGGGGGCTTGGGCGGTGTGGCCGGTCTCGATCGTGGACCGCCCGGCCTACGGCTTCGTCCTGGGCGGGTGGCTGGCGATGCTGGCCGCCGCACCCATCATGACGGGAATGATGTACGGGAAGCGCGGCGGGTGGTTGCTGACCTTGCTGATTGCGTTGCTGGGTCCGAGCGTGGTCCTCGCGGCGTCTGTGGGGCTGGGCGTGTGGTTGGCGGCGGGGCACACGCTGCGGTTGCGGAGCAAACTCTTGAGCGCCCTGCTGGGGCTGGCGCCGGTGGCCGTCTACTGGTTCGTCGCGACGGCGATGACGGATTTCGACAAGGCCGCCGCCCCGGCGGGGGCGGGCGGGGCGGGGCCGGCCCTGCTGGCCCAGGCCGGCCGGGGGTTCGCTCCCGGGCTTCGTTCCCTGGCGTACGTGCCGCCCGTGGTGGCCGTGGTGATAGGCGCCGCCGCCTGCGCCGTCGTCGTGGGCGTCGGGTCGGCCGACCGCTGGCACATCCGGTGGCCGGGCGTTCTGGTGTCGATCCTGACGGCCGCGCCCGTTCTGGCGCTGCTGGCCTTCGTCGGCATCGACGAGATCCGCTACGGCATGGTCCTGGCGGGGGGGCAGCCCGTGGGCCCGTCGGTGGAGAGAGGCGGGTCGGGCCTCGAGCGGCTGCGTGAGTTCCTGTACCGCCATCCGGACAGTCCGCGTGCGCCTCTGGTACGGGCCCATCTCGCCAGGCACCTTGAGAAGGCGCCCGACGCCACAGACCCCGATGCGGGCGCGACGGCGGCGGAGAAGGCCTGGAAGGAACTGCTGGAACATCATCCGGAGAGCCCGTGGGCGGCCGAGGCGCGGCGGCACCTCGGCGATTCGGCCGCCAGGCAGGGACTTTTCGACCAGGCCGGGGAACTCTACCGCGACGCCCTCGCTCAGACGAGGGCGTTCGCGCCGCCTCCCGAGAACCCGCTGGCCGACTTCAGCGTCGTCTCGGACCTGTTCTCGGTCGGACGGGATCTGCGGACCAAAGAGCAGGCCGACCGCCTGGCCGCCGTCCGGCAGGACGTGCTGATGCGGTTGGGTCTTCTGGCCGACAACCGCAAGCCGACGGCCGAGAACCCCCGCGCCCTCGGTCTGTATTTCGTCGCCCTCGGCCTGAAGGGCACCAACCCGTACCGCAAGGCGCTGCTCGCCGCCGGCGAGGCCGACCCCAAAGGCGCCGTGGCCGACAACGTCGCCTTCGACCTGGCCATGTTCGAGGCCGACGACACCAAACGGGCCCAGGGCCTGACCCAGGTTGCGGCCAAGTGGCCCGGCACCGACGGCGCCTTGCTCGCGCACGTGACGGCCGCACACAGCCTCTTCGCACAGGCCTCCTCCGACCCGGCCGCCATGCGCGAGGCGAAGGTGCACCTGCTGGCCGCCCAGGAGGCCCTGATGGCACGCAAGAAAGCCAGGCCGGCGGATCCGTACGTGGCCGCCCTCGAAGACGGCGTCGAAAATGAACTCATCTGTGTCCAGGCCCAACTGCGAAGCCCCGACCGCTGACGGAGGCGGTAGGCTGATCGTCGGCGTCACCGGCGCCAGCGGCACGCCGTACGCGGTGCGCCTGGTCGAGTGCGCCGTGCGGGCCGGCCGGCACGTGGACCTGATCGTGACGCCGGCCGGCCGACTCGTTCTGGCCGACGAGGCCGGCATGACCGGCTCCCCCGCCGAGCCCGACCTGGCCAGTCTGTGGCCGCAGGACATTCTGGCCGGCGTGACGTACCGGCCGTCCGAAGGGCTCCGCGCGCCGCCCGCGTCGGGCTCATTCGGGGCTGAGGCCGCGGTCGTCATCCCCTGCTCGATGAACTCTCTGGCGGCGCTGGCCCACGGTCTGGCGCAGAACCTCGTGCAGCGGGCGGCGCAGGTCGCCCTCAAGGAAGGTCGGCCGCTGGTCGTCGTTCCGCGCGAGATGCCCGTGACGCCGATCGACTTGGAGAACATGGCCCGCCTCGCCCGGGCCGGGGCCGTCGTGATGCCCGCCATGCCGGGCTTCTACCACCATCCGGAATCGGTGGCGGACCTGGTGGACTTCGTCGTCGCCAAAGTGCTCGACCGTCTCGGCGTGGCGCACGACCTTGCCGTTCGGTGGCCGGGATGCGACAGTCCCTAGTACGACAACACCCCTTCGCCATTTCGGGCGGTGGGTCTCCCGGCCCACTGCGTGTTAAAGCCGATTTTCGCCGTTGCGCGGCGGGTCAGGAGACCCGCCGCGCGGGAAGTGGCGTCGTAGTCCTGGCGCGCCAACTCGTCGAGTTCGGCCGGACCATTCGGTTCAGTCACAGCCTCTTCGCGCTGCCGTTTGCGCTGGGCACGGCGCTGCTGGCCGAGCCGCCGTGCCCGGACGGGTGGTCGATGGCCCTGCTGGTGGCGTGCATGGTGGCGGCCCGGACGGCGGCGATGGGCATGAACCGCGTGGCCGACGTCCTGCTCGACGCCCGCAACCCGCGTACGGTGGGCTGGTCGATTCCGGCCGGCCGGCTCTCGCGTCGCACGGCGCTCGCTCTGACCATCTTGAGCGGCGCGGCCTTCATCGGCCTGGCGTGGCTCTTCGCTGTGCTCCGGGAGAACGTGTGGCCGGGGCTTCTGGCGCCGGCGTTTCTGGTGGTTCTGTTCGGCTACTCGTGGACGAAGCGTGTCACGGTGCTCACGCATTGGTTTCTGGGCCTGTGCTTGGGCCTGTCGCCGGTCGGGGTGTGGATCGCGCTGCGGGCGGAACTGGACCTTCTGCCAATCCTCATCGGCGCCGGCGTTCTGTTCTGGACGGCCGGATTCGACATCCTCTACGCCTTCCAGGACGTGGAGGTGGACAGGCGAGACGGCCTGCACAGCGTCCCCGCGCGGCTGGGTCTGCGGGCGGCGCGGTGGGTGTCGAGGGGGTCGCACCTGGCGACCGTCATCTTCCTGGCGGGGGCGGTGCTGTGCGGCAGCGGGTACGGCCGTACGGCCGTCGTCGGCGAGGCGAGCGGGTTCGCCCTGGAGGTCATCGCGCTGATGCTCCTGATTCAGCACATCCGCCTGCGTCGGGCCGACGCCGAGCGGCTCGCCGCAGCCTTCTTCCCAATGAACGTCGCCGTCAGTATGATATGGCTGGCGGGGGTCGTCGTCGACATGGTCGCCGGGCCCGGTGTGAGGCTGCTGCCGTGAGCGAACGAAGCGGTCCCAGGGAAGTTCCCTCGCGTGCGAGCGCGGCGGGTCTCCGCACCCGCCGCGCACGCCGCCTCCCGGACCGCTTGGCGGCCATCGAGGGGAAGGTGGCGGCCGGCGAGCGCCTGTCGCGCGACGACGGTCTCGCCCTGTTCGAGGCGACCGATTTGCCGGCCGTCGCCGCCCTGGCCGACCGCGCACGCCAGGCCAAACACGGCCGCACCACCTGGTACTGCGTCAACACGCACGTCAATTACACGAACTGCTGCGTGAACCAGTGTCCGCTGTGCGCCTTCTGGGTCGACCCGCAGGCCGAGGGCGGCTACCTTCTGACGGTCGATGAAATCGTGGACCGCGTGGGGCCGGACGTCGAGGCCGGGGCAACCGAGATCCACATCGTCGGCGGCCTGCATCCGGATGTCGGGTTCGATTATTGCCTCGAGATGGTCGGCCGGCTGCACGAGGCGTTCCCCGAGGTGTGCCTTCAGGCGCTGACGGCCGTCGAGGTGGCTCACGCCGCCAAGCAGTCATCTCTGGCGGTGGCCGACGTCCTGGCGAGGCTGAAGGAAGCGGGCCTGTCGGGTCTGCCCGGCGGCGGGGCCGAGATCTTCGACCCCCAGGTGCGGCACCGCATCTCGCCGAACAAGATCTCGGGCGATGAGTGGCTCGACGTGCAGCGCCAAGCCCACGGTCTCGGCATTCCGACCAACGCGACGATGTTGTACGGTCACGTGGAGTCGCCGGCGCACCGCGTGGACCATCTGTTGGCGCTCAGGGACCTCCAGGACGAAACGGGGGGCATCGCGGCGTTCATCCCGCTGTCGTTCCATCCGAAGGGCACGGGCTTCGAGAACCTGCCGGGACCGACCGCCGTGGACGATCTGAAGACGATGGCCGTCGCCCGGCTGCTCTTGGATAACGTGCCGCACATCAAGGCGTTCTGGATCATGCTCGGGCCGGACCTGGCGCAGGTGGCGCTTCGGTTCGGGGCCGACGACATCGACGGGACGGTCATCCGGGAGGAGATTACGCACGCGGCGGGCGCCCGCACGCCTGAGCGCCTGAGCATCGCCGACCTGGAGTCCCTGGTGCGCGGGGCCGGATGTGAGCCGGTCGAGCGCGACACGCTGTACCGGCGGATCGAACGCGGTCCGGACCTCAGCCAATGGAAGAGGGTTTCCACATGAATCGACGCCCTGAGCAGTTCACGGTTGCGCGTACTCCCTTGCGCGGCGGGCAATCCTGCCCGCCGCGCGGACGGTTAGGCTTGGGCGCGGTGGGCAAGATTGCCCACCGCGCGACCCGTTGGCACACTCAACAGCGAACTGTTTCTATCGCCGTGGTGCTGGTCGCTGTGGCGCTGGGGTCGGGTTGCGAGTCCGGCCCCGCCGAGGCACCGCCGGAGACGCCGCCGCCATCTCAACAAGAGATCATCGCCCTGCAACCGCGCAAGATGGCCGAGCAGGTGACGCGCCGGCCGACGTTCAAGTGGAAACTGCCGCCGAAGGTTGCCCACCCGACACTCGTCTCGTTCGCGCTGGCCGAGGCCGGCGACGGCGACCGGCCCGTCCTGGACGAGAGCGATCGGAAACGGGTGGGCTTCGCGAGCGGGCTGCACGCCGAAAGTCCGGACGGCATCAATCCCTGGAATCCCCCGCCCGGCTGTGTCCTGACGGGCGAGGTGAAGGACATGACGCAACTCGAAGCCGACACGTGGTACTGCTGGTCGGTCCGCGCGCTGAGCGACGCCGGCACCGCCCGTTGCGCCTTTCACTTCCGCACGCGGTCCGAGTCGGCCTCGCCGGCCCCGTAGCGTGTCTGAGTTTGGGGCAGGCGGCGGGAGGGCTCACTGGCCGAAGCCTGTGCCGACGCCCCTTGCGATGGCAAGGAGGGGATCGTCGAGGGGCACCGTGCGGCTGCCGCCGGCCACGTCCTTGATCGCCACGTCGGTGAGGCGGCCGCGCTGCCAGGAGGCCATGCGGCCCCAGTTTCCGTCGGCGACCAGTTGGGCCGCCTTGTATCCGAGGCTCGTCGCAAAGACGCGGTCGAACGGACACGGGCTGCCGCCGCGCTGCACGTACCCCAGGATGGTGGCGCGGGACGGGATGCCGGTATGCTGTTCGACGCTGGCGGCGACCAGCCGCCCGACACCACCCAGGCGGACGGGGTCGGGGCTGCCTTCGACGCGGCGTCGGACGACCATCTTTCCGCCTTCCGGCCGTGCGCCCTCCGCCACGCAAATGATGCTGAAGCGTTTGCCCTTTTGGGCCCGCCGGCGGCAGACCGCGAACACCGGCTCCCACTGGAAGGGGATTTCGGGGATGAGAATGGCGTCGGCCCCGCCGGCGATACCGGCGTGAAGGGCCAGCCACCCGGCGTAACGGCCCATGACCTCGGCCACCATCACGCGGTGATGGGCGCTGGCGGTGGTGTGCAGACGGTCGAGGGCGTCGGTCGCCACGACGACGGCCGACTGGAACCCGAAGGTCAGTTCGGTTCCCGGCACGTCGTTGTCGATCGTCTTCGGGACGCCGACGACGGGGACGCCGAGTTCCACCAGGCCGCCGGCAATGGCCATCGACCCGTCGCCGCCGATGACGACGAGGCCGTCGAGACGGTGCTTTTCGAGGACGGCCAGGGCGTCGGCGCTTCGGTCGCTGGTGACGACCTCGTCGCCGCGCGTCTCGGCCCATTCGAAGGGGTTGGCGGTGTTGCTGGTGCCGAGGATCGTGCCGCCCTGGGTCAGGATGTTCGAGACGGTCTCCCACCCGATGGGCAAGGTGCGGTCGGTGACGAGACCGTCGTAGCCGTCGAGGAACCCGACGAGTTCGGCGTGCTGCTCGTGCATGAGCGTCTTGGCGACGGCCCGGATGACGGCGTTGAGTCCCGGGCAATCGCCCCCGCCGGTCAGGATGCCGATGCGGATGGCGTTGGTTGAAGGCATTCGCTGGCCTCCATCAAGGGTACCGGGGCGCCGCGGCGCTCTGCCCCCCTGTGTGGCGGCACACCAGAGGCGGTCGCATGCGGACCGCGCGCCTGCAATGAGCGCGATTCTACGCGGCCGGGGTGAGGCGTCAAACGGAAAAGGGCCGGCCGGTTTTTGATTGCAGGCCGAAGGACGGGCGGAACATAATAGGTTGCTACGTGTTCAATTTACTCTCGGCCGGCTAATCCGGCGCAGGTCCGGGCGGTCGGGAACGAGGTCTTCGCACCGCGCGGCCCCAGGGCGTAGACCTGCTCAAGGCCAAGGCCGCCTGGAGAACATGGCGATGAAACGTGTCACGTGGTTGCTGTTGGCCCTGGCGGTGGCGGTGCTGGTTGCCTCACCGATCCTTGCTGCCGAGAAGGCTGCCAAGGGCAGGAAGGCGAAGGGCGGCTCCGACGCCCTGCGCGGCGAATACGCCATCATGGCCAGCGAGTGCGGTTTGACGGACCAGCAGAAGGCCGACCTCAAGGCCAAGGTCAAGGCACGCAAAGATGCCCAGAAGGCCTGGATGGACGCCAACGGCGACAAGCACAAGGCCCTTCGCGAAGCCTACAGCAAGGCCAAAGAGGCGGGCGACAAGGATGCCATGAAGAAAGCCCGCGACGAACTCAAGGGCCTCGACACCGAACGCCGCAAGGCCGACGCCGACTCCATGACCGCCATCCTCACCGTCCTGACGGCCGAGCAGAAGGCGAAGTGGAAGGCGTTTCACACCTACCGGACGCTCATGCGCCGCTACAAGAGGCTGAATCCGACGGAGGAGCAGACGGCCAAGATCCGCGCGGCCGCTGCCGCCGCATCGAAGGGCCTCGGCGCCGTCGCGGGCGACGACAAGGAGTCTCGGAAGAAGCAGGGCGAGATCCAGAAGGAACTCCAAAAGACCATCGAAGAGACCATCCTGACGGCCCCGCAGCGCGAGGCCCTCCAGAAGAAGCCGGAGAAGAAGCCGCGGCCCGAGAAGAAACCCGCCAAAGAAAAGGCGGCGAAGGCCGAGAGGTAGAGCCGCATCGGTCGCCGATTGGCGTGAGCCTGTTTCCTCGCGACCCGACGTGGCCGGGCCGAATCACCGTCGCGCGAATGGGGCGGATGGCGCTTGCGTACGTACCGAGCGGGCGGGTGCCGCTGCACATGAGCCGGGAGGCCGGCGGCTGGCGGCTGCACGCCTCGGGCTTGGTGCCGCCGGGATTCGAGCCGAAGCGCGCCGCCGATTACCTGTTCCGGTGGTCGGCGACGCTGCGTGAACTCGCACCGAAGATCGGCGAGAAACGCCTCAAGGCCGACCACGCCCGCCAGCAGGTGACCGACGATTTCCATGCCCGCCTCGCCCCCGACGAGCAACCCGAGGCGGCCGAGGCGGTGGACTTCTTCATGGTGCCCTGAGGGGCGCCGCCGGCGCCCAGGGGCAAGACGTGTCTTGCCCCTACCGGACTGTTGCACGAGGGGAAAAAGGTTCTTGTCCCAAAAGCGGGGAGCCTGAAAGGCTCCAATTCGTAAGCCCAGGGCAACGCCCTGGGATTTCGATGAGATGGCGGGTGCCAAGCCCTGAAAGGGCGTTACAAACGGCTCTTGCGCCCTTTCAGGGCTTCCTTTCTCTCGGGCCCACCCGCCGACCCAGGGCGTTGCCCTGGGCTCCCAGAATCTCAGCCCTTCGGGCTGGTACGTGTTTAGCGTGCTCTCGAAGCGATGTCATTTCGACCGAGCCCTCGCCAA
>CAZEBQ010000194.1:0-8178 GCA_964510295.1 uncultured Anaerolineales bacterium
GGGGATAAACTGCGTTCGCGGCGGCCTGGGAAGGCCGCCGCGCGGAATGCGAGCCTGTTGGACCGCGTCGTCTTCGGGGCGTACAATGGATGCGCCCACAGGCAAAGGGGAACCCATGGCTGAGGCGGGCGAGGAAAAGTACGTCACGCGTTCCGGGCTGAAACTGGAGCACGCCCTCGATGCGTTCGCCGTCGATCCGTCCGGCGCCACGTGCGCCGACCTCGGCAGTCACCAGGGCGGCTTTGTCGATTGCCTGCTCGCTCGCGGCGCCGCCCGCGTCTACTCCATCGACACCTCCTACGGCACGCTGGCGTGGACGCTGCGCAAGGACTCGCGCGTCGTCGTCATGGAGCGGACGAACGCCATGCACGTGGAGTTGCCCGAGCCGGTGGACCTCGTGACGATTGACGTCGGGTGGACGCGGCAGCGGCACGTTCTGCCGGCGGCGCGGCGTCTGCTCAAGACCGACGGCCGCATCATTTCCCTCGTCAAGCCCCAGTACGAGGCCGCCGAAACCGAGCGCGAGGCCGGCGTCGTCCCGGAACGCCATCTGGAGGCCGTTCTGGCGCGCGTGTGCATCGACGTGCAGGAGGCCGGCCTGGAACGGCTTGGGGAAACGCCCTCGCCGCTTCGAGGTGGCGGCGGCAACGCCGAGTTCCTCTTTCTCCTGGCGATGCCTTGCCACAGTCGAACGTGACCTGATCTATTCGCCCTGACCCGGCACGGCCACGTACGGTTCGGCGAGCAGCCGCTCGATGCGGTCGGCCAGGACGGCTTCGCGGCCGGGCGGGAGCCCCTCGAACAGGTCGCGGACAACGCCCTGCCGGTCCATGAGCACGAAGGTCGGCACGTTGCCCGCGACCCTGGCGTTCTGCCGGAGTTCTTTCCAGAGGGCGTCGCTGCCGACGGCCAGGACGTACGGGATGCTGAACTCGCTCCGATACGCCTCGGCCGCACGCTTCGTCTGCGTCACGTCCCGGGTCTGCTCGTAGGCGAGCGCGAGGATCTCAAAGCCCTGCTCGCGGTACCGCTCGTACAGGCTCACCAGGAGCGGCGTCGAGCGTCGGCACGGCGCCGACCACGTGCCGAACAGGTTGAGGAGCACGACCTTGCCGGCCAGAGCCCGGAGCGTGATTTCCCCGTCGTCGGTCCGGTCGGCCGACGTGAACTGCTCGAACCGGAACAGCATCAACACGTCCGGCCCGTCCGCCGGGTCGGGTTCGGCCTCGTTGCCGTCGCAGCCCGCCGCCAGGAAGGCCAACCCGAGTGCAAGCGTCGCTCTGACGAGAGGGTCGGGCCTCATGGCTGCTTCGGCTCCTCCTCCTTCTCCTCGCGCACCTTGAACACACAGTAGTCGCCGCACATGGAACAGACGTCGCCGTGTTCGGGTCGGCGTTCGTCGCGGAGTTGCCTGGCGCGTGCGGGGTCGATCGCCTCGGCCATCTGGGTCTGCCAGTCGCGTCGGCCGCGAGCCATGCTCAGTCGTCGGTCCCAGGCGCGGGCGTCGTCGCGTCCGCGTGCGACGTCGGCGGCGTGTGCGGCAATTCTCGCGGCGATGACGCCTTCGCGGACATCCTCCGGGCGCGGCAGGCCCAGGTGCTCGGTCGGCGTCACGTAGCAGAGGAAGTCGGCGCCGGCCATCGCCGCCACCGCCCCGCCGATGGCGCTCGTGATGTGGTCGTAACCGGGGGCCACGTCCGTGACGATCGGGCCGAGCACGTAGAACGGCAGACCGCCCGTCAGCTCTTTCTGCATCCGGACCTGGGCCTCGACCTGGTCGAGCGGCACGTGGCCCGGTCCTTCGATGATGACCTGGACGCCGGCGTCGACGGCCCGTCGGGCCAGTTCCGCCAGGATGATGAGTTCCTCGACCTGGGGGGTGTCCATGGCGTCGGCAATCGCCCCGGGCCGCAGGCCGTCTCCGAGGCTCAGGGTCACGTCGAACTCGCGGGCCATGTCCAGGAGTTCGTCGAACCGTTCGAGCAGCGGATTCTCCTGCCCGTGCCTTCGGATCCAGTGTGCCAGGAAGGTCCCGCCCCGGCTCACCATGCCGCACACGCGGTCCGCCAGGGCCTTGGATTCGACGATCCGGCGGGCCACGCCGCAGTGGACCGTCACGAAATCCACGCCGTCTTGGGCGTGGCGGCGGACGCTTGCGAGCATATCGTCGGCGGTCATCTTCGCGATGTCACCGTGGGCCCGTGCGGCAGCGGCGGCCGCTTCATAGATCGGCACCGTGCCGACGGTCAGGTCGCAGGCGTCCATGAGGCGGCGACGGATGTCGGCGATGTCGCCACCCGTCGAGAGGTCCATGACGGTGTCGGCGCCCGAGTTCTGTGCGGCATCGAGTTTGGCCAGTTCCATCTCGATGTCGGCGTAATCGGGGCTCGTGCCCAGGTTCGCGTTGACCTTGACGCGCAGCCCGCGTCCGACTCCCATGACGGAGTGGGCGCGGCGGTTCTTATTGAGGGGAATGGCCACGCGGCCGTCGGCCAGGTCGCGGCGGACCGTCTCGGCGTCGCGTCCGTCCGCCTCGGCTACCTGCCGCATGGTGTCGGTGACCTTTCCCTGCCTTGCCAGTTCCATCTGCGTCATGCTTGGATTGACTCCGTTTCGTTTGCTTGCGGGCGCGTGTGGGCGTTTGCTTTGCCGGGGCGCGCCCGGCCGAGGCCCTGGCGCGGGGGGCCGTCCGGCGCGCCGTCGGCGTGCGCGGCCCGGCTTCCGGCGTGGCTTCGACGGCCAACGTCTTGAGGTATTGTACCTCGTCGGCCGTCAGGCGTCGAGCCCCACCGACGCGCAATCCTCGGACGGCGATGCGGCCGATGCGCGTCCGGACGAGGTCGCGAACGGGATGCCCCAGGCGCGCCAGCACGCGGCGGATCTGTCGGTTGCGGCCTTCGCGCAGCGTGATGCGCACCGTCGAGCGGGTCCGTCCGCGTTTGACGACGCGCACGTCAGCGGTCCGGGCCGGTCCCTCGGCCAGGCGGACGCCCCGGAGCATGTGGCGGATGTCGTTGCCCGTGACGCACCCGCCGACCGTGGCCAGGTACGTCTTCGCGACGCCGTACCGCGGGTGGGTCAGGCGGTTGGCGAACTCGCCGTCGTTGGTCATGAGGAGCAGGCCTTTGGAGTCGGCGTCGAGCCGTCCGACCGGGAACAGGCGGGCCTTCGTGCCGGGGATGAGGTCCACCGGCCGTCGCCGCCCCGCCGGATCGTCGTTCGTACAGACGACGCCCTTCGGTTTGTTGAGGATCCAGTACTCCAGGCGTTGGGGCCGAAGCCGACGACCGTCGAGGCGGACATCCTGGACCTTGGGGTCGGCCTTGGTGCCGAGCGTCGTGACGACGTTGCCGTCGACGGTGACGCGGCCGTCGGCGATGAGTTCTTCGCATGCCCGGCGGGAGGCCACGCCTGCTCGGGCCAGGAGTTTCTGAAGCCGCTGGAGCGCCATGGCCGTCCTACTGAGTCGGAGCGTTGCCCGGGGGCGCCGCCGCAAGAACCGTCAGTGTCTCTGCGGCCTCGAAGACGTACTCGGCGGCGTCGGCGGGGACCAGGATGGTGTCGCCGGCCCGGAGCGGCATCGCCACGTCCCCCGCCACGAGCCGCGCGGCGCCGGCGAGGACCATCAGGGCCGTGTACCCGCCGCCCGTCTCGGCCGCCCAGGGCCGCCCGTCGAGTTGGATCCGACTGAGGCTGAAGGCATGGCAATCGACGAGATGGTCGATCAAGAGCCCGGTTTCGTTGGCCGTTCTGCCGCGCCCGCCCGAGTCGGGCTCCTCGCCCGTGAAGTTGATCGTTTCGAGCGCGTCGGCCACGTGCAGTTTGCGTGGTTTGCCGTTGAGGCCGGGCCGGTTCCAGTCGAAGACGCGGTATGTGACGTCGGAGGTCTGCTGGACTTCCGCGAAGACGATGCCCGGCCCCGCCGCGTGCACGTGCCCGGCCGGGATCCAGATGACGTCCTCCGCCTTGACGGGCCGGACCGTCAGCAGGTCCTCGACGGTTCCGTCCTTGACGGCGGCGGCGAAGGCGTCGCGGGTCACGCCGTCGCGGAGACCGTCGATGACCCAGGCGTCGGGGTCGGCGTGGAGGATGACCCAGCACTCGGCCTTGCCGCTCTCGCCGCCGCGATCGAGGGCGGCGTCACCGTGGTCGGGGTGAACCTGAACGCTGAGCCGTTCAGATGCGTCGATGAACTTGAGGAGAACGGGGAACCTGGCGGTTCCGTGGCTCGCCGGCGTCCGGTTTCCGAGGATCGCCTCGCCGTGGCGTTCGAGGATCCAGCGCAAGGTCTTTCCGGCAAGCGGCCCGTCGGCGACGGTGCTGCATCCGTGCGGGTGGTCGGCCAGTTCCCAGGATTCGCCGATAGGCTTGCCTTCCGGGAGCGGCTTGCCGAGCAGGTCGGCCAGACGGCATCCGCCCCAGATGACCTCCTTCAAGACCGGCTGCATCTTCAATGGCTGCACGACGTCCTCCCTACCGGTCCGCAGCACCTCCTGAGCAAGTGGAACAGTCTACCAGATTCACGCCCGTGCCGAAACCGTTTTCGGGTGGTGCGGTTCCGGGGGGTGTGGCCACGGATTATGGCAGGCCTGCTGAGGCCCATTTTATGGGCCTTTGCCCGCCGTAGGCGGGTGTAGCCCCGGCCCTCTGGGCCGGGGCCGTCAAGCGGCCCGCGTTTCCTCTTCTTGTCTTCTCTCCCGCTGTGGCCCGCCGCAGGCGGGCCACAGCGGGAGAGAAGAAGATGGGTCTCTCGCCCCGAAAAGCCGGGGCCAAAGGCCCCGGCCTATACGCCGCTTCGCGGCGGCAAGGCGGCTGGAAGCCGCCTCAAACCAGTGACGGCAGCCGTAGGGTGGGTGCTCCGCACCCACGCGGCGCACGCGAGATCTCCTCAGCGTGGGTGCGGAGCACCCACCCTACGGTTGAGCTCGCTCGGGATGACAGAGGCCATCGCCGGCCCGCCAGAAAACTTGCCCCCCCGGCGAGCCAGTTGCCGTGGAAAACGCTTGCCTGCCCCTGTGGGTTCACTTACTTTCGCTGTGTCGGCGGGGAGGGCAGGCGTGGGGTGAACGGCGCGGAAGCGTTGCCTGGCCGGGGGCCTCGGGGGTTCGACGATGACCTGTGTGGGAGCGTGACCGACGATGGCCGATCCGTTTGTACGGGAGTACCTCAGCGGCCTTCGCGCCGTTCTCGATGAGGTGGACGCCGAGGCCGTCAGCCGCGTCATCGACATCCTCTGGGAGGCGTACGGCGACGGCCGCCGCATCTTCATCATCGGCAACGGGGGCAGCGCCGCCACCGCCAGCCACATGATGTGCGACCTCGTCAAAGGCTGCGCCGTCGAGGGCCGCCCGCCGGTGCGGGCCATCAGCCTGACCGACAACGTCGCGGTGATGACGGCCGTCAGCAACGACATCGCCTACGAGAAAGTGTTCACGAAGCAGATGGAGGCGTTCCTGGAGGCGGGCGACGTGGTCGTCGCGATGACGGCATCGGGCAACTCGCCCAACATCCTGGATGCCGTCCGTTTTGCCGCAGACCACGGGGCGACCACCGTTGGCCTGATCGGCTTCGGCGGCGGTCAACTCAAGGACATGGTTGACGCCGACGTCACCGTCGCCAGCCGCAACTACGGTTACGTCGAAGACCTGCACCTGGTGCTGGAACACCTCATCAGCCAGTGCCTGCGCTCGCGGATCGAAGCAGGCTGAGCCTGGAGGACGGTGGCCTTGAGTGAGGGTGGAACCATCACGATTCTGAACGTGGCGGGGGCCCGGCCGAATTTCGTCAAGATCGCGCCGCTGATGGCGGCGTTCGAGAAGCGGCCCCAGATGTCGGCCGTCCTCGTCCATACGGGCCAGCACTACGACGACCGGATGAGCGACGTCTTCTTCGATCAGTTGGGTATTCGGCGGCCCGACATCAACCTGGAGGTGGGCTCCGGCAGCCACGGCGCGCAGACGGCCCAGATCATGACGCGCTTCGAGCCGGTCGTGGACGCGTATCGACCCGACCTCGTCCTGGTCGTCGGCGACGTGAACTCGACCATCGCCTGCGCCCTGGTTGCCGCCAAGATGCACGTGCCCGTCGCGCACGTTGAGGCGGGCCTTCGCAGTTTCGACCGCGAGATGCCCGAAGAGATCAACCGCGTGCTGACCGACGCCATCAGCGACTTCCTCTTCGTCACCGAGCCGAGCGGCGCCCGGAACCTGCGGCGCGAGGGCGTACCCGACGACAAGGTGCACTTCGTCGGCAACGTCATGATCGACGCCCTGCTCGGGAACCTGGAGAAGGCGCGCGGGTGCGGCGTGCTCCAGCGGCTGGGCCTGGAGCCGCGCGGCTACGTCCCGCTGACGCTCCACCGGCCGGGCAACGTGGACGACGCCGAGACGCTCACGCGGCTGATCGGGGCCATCCGGCAGATTGCCGACGACCTGCCCGTCGTTTTTCCCGTTCACCCGCGGACCCGCAAGACGCTGCTCCGCTTCGGCCTGTTGGGCGACGAGAACGTCGACCGCCTGGGCGGCATTCGGCTGCTCGAACCGCTCGGATACCTCGAGTTCCTGGCGCTGATGGCCGAGGCGCGGCTGATCCTGACCGATTCGGGCGGCATCCAGGAAGAGGCCACCATCCTCAAGGTGCCGTGCCTGACGCTCCGCGCCGGCACCGAGCGGCCCGTGACCGTGGACGTGGGGTGCAACCAGGTCGTGGGTTCCGACCCGGAGCGGATTCTGGCGGCCTATCGCGGCGTGGTCTCGCGCGAGGGATTCACGTGCGGCACGCCCGAGAAGTGGGACGGCCGCGCGGCCGAACGCATCGCCGACGTGCTGGCGGCGTCGCTCGGATGACTCGGCACCGGGCGCTGCGGCCAAGCGCGCGCGGTTACGGAGACGTTGTCATGCCGACGCGCGTGTGGTTCCTGTGCGTGACGGTGTTGCTCTGGACCGGCATCGGCATCGGCGCCGAGGTCCCGCCGGACGGAGCCGAGTCCATTCTCCGTGCGTTCTTCGCCGAGGACGATGCCGCGCGCCGCGCACGTCGTGCCGCCGAGTTCGGGGCCGTGGCACCGAAGGCGTGGGATGAAGTCAAGGCGATGCTTCACCGGTGCGCCCCGCGGCCGGCTCTGGCGCCCGGGCGGCACACGTTTCAGACGCCGGGGGCAGACGGCATCCCGCCGATCCACTATACGCTTCGCGTTCCGCAGGGGTACCAGGGGAACGCGCCGAAGGGGTGGCCGCTTGTCGTCTCGGCGCACGGGACGGCCGGATCGGGCGAGAAGGCCGTCTCGTTCTTCGAGCACGAGTTGGGGGCCGACGCCGAGAAGTACCTTATCGCCGGCCCCGATTCGCCCCAGGGCGGCGTGTACGAGGCCGGGCGGCTGACGATCGAGTATCCGCTGCACGTGCTGGCCGACGTCCGCCGTCGCGCGAACGTCGATTCCGACCGGACGATCCTCGGCGGCTACTCGCGAGGCGGGTACACCACGTGGGGCACCATCCTGTTCTCGCCGGGCGAGTGGGCGGGGGCCGTGCCGATGGCATCGTGGCCGCTTACGGAGGCCGGGTCGCACGCCGTCACGTTCTACCTTCAGAACGTGCTGAACCTGGCGATTCAGGCGCACTGGGGCGAGAAGGACATCATGCCGGGCCAGACGAAGGGCATCAACATCCTGTCGCGCGAGGCGGCGGCGGAGATGAAACGCCTGCGGGCGAGGCATTTCGAGGGCATCGAGTACGCCGACCAGGGCCACGGTCTGAAACTGAAGAAAGAGACGATCCGCACCTTCCTTGAAACGGCCCGCCGCGACCCGTTCCCGGCCGAGTGCAAGTTCATCTTCCACCGTCTGTACCAGGGCCGGGCGTATTACGTGCGGGCGACGGCCATCGCGAAGCAGGAATTCGATTTCCGAAAGCCGCGGATCCTGCGCATCGCCCGCAAAGAGGACCTGCCCAAGGCCAAACGGGCCCTGTGGAAACGCGACGGGTTCGAACTCACGGTTCGCATGCCGCCCGGCAAGAACCTTATTGCCATCTTTATGCGTAACGTGAAAAGCGTGGACGTGGCCCTGGCCGCCGACCGGCTCGACTTCTCGCGCCCCATTCGCATCACCCTGGGCGGCCGCACGGTCGCCACGGCGAAGCGCGACCTCGATTGGGCCGAGTTGCTGGAGACGGCGCGGCA
>CAZEBQ010000195.1:0-8145 GCA_964510295.1 uncultured Anaerolineales bacterium
GTCCAGGGCAAGAAGGTGACCATCAAGATCAACGGCAAGGTGACGTGCGAGTACAGCGAGCCCGCCGGCGCCTCGGGCGGGCGGAAAATCTCGAGCGGCACCATCGCGCTGCAGGGTCACGACCCCGGCAGCACGGTCCTGTACAAGGGCGTGAAGATCAAGCCGCTGGCGGATTGACGGTCTCGTCGGATGTTGCCTGATCCCGCGCGGTGGGTCTCCCGACCCACCGCGCTTCGCTTGGGAGACCCAAACCGCGCGGCGGCCTTCCCGTACCTGTTTAGCGCGGGTGGCACGGCAGCGGCGCAGCCGCGGCCGTGGGCACCCGGTGTCCACACGGCCGCCGTTCGGGCTGCCGTGCCACCCGGCACGGCCTGCGCGCTTGTGAAAAAAGGACTCCCTCCGCGCCGTCCGCCGGGTTAGAGTATCTGGGCTTTCAACACGAAAGGAGTTGGCTCATGCGCTGCTTGCGCGTTGTGCTCGTGAGGCGTCTGCTGCCGGTGGCGGCGGCAGTCCTCGTGGTTTCGACGGTGTGTGCCCTGGCCGCCGACGGTGGGAAGAACGTCCCGCCGAAGGGTTTCACCGCCATCTTTAGCGGCCGCGACCTGGCGGGCTGGCACGGCCTGGTCGGCAATCCGAAGACCCGCGCCAAGATGACGCCGGAGGAGTTGGCCGCCGCCCGCGCCAAGGCCAATGAGGTGATGCGAAAGCACTGGCACGCCGAGGACGGCGAGATCGTCAACGACGGTCACAGCCCGCACCTGTGCACCGACAAGCCGTACGGCGACTTCGAGATGTGGATCGACTGGAAGATCGTCCCGAAGGCCGACAGCGGCATCTACCTGCGGGGCACCCCCCAGGTCCAGATCTGGGACACCGTGGCGGGCATCGCCCAGGCGAAGGTCGGGTCCGGCGGGCTCTACAACAACCGCAAGCACCCCAGCAAACCGCCCCAGGTGGCCGACAACCCGGCCGGCCGGTGGAACACCTTCTGGATCCGCATGATCGGAGAAATCACCTCCGTCAAACTCAACGGTAAGGTCACCGCCGACAACGTGCCGCTCGAGAACTACTGGGAACGCAACCGGCCGATCTACCCTGCCGAACAGATCGAACTCCAGACGCACGGCGGCGAGATCCGGTTCCGCAACATCTTCCTCCGCGAAATCGGCACCGACGAGGCCAACGCCTTCCTCCAGAAACTGGGCGACGAGGGGTTCCAGCCCCTCTTCAATGGCAAGGACCTCGAAGGCTGGCAGGGGTCGGTGGACGGCTACCTCGTCGAGAACGGCGTCCTCATCTGCGACCCGAAAAAGGGCGGCACCATCCTGACCAAAGAGGAGTACGGCGACTTTGCCGTCCGCTTCGAGTTTAAACTGCCGCCCGGCGGCAACAACGGCCTCGGCATCCGAACGCCGCCAACCGGGAACCCCGCTTACGTCGGCATGGAAATCCAGATACTCGACAATACCGCCGAGAAGTTCAAGAACCTCAAGCCCTACCAGTATCACGGTTCAATCTACGGCGTCGTGCCCGCCCATCGCGGGTACCTGCGCCCCGTGGGCCAGTGGAACGCCGAGGAGGTCGTCTGCAAGGGGTCCCGCGTCACCGTGAGCGTCAACGGCACGGTCATCGTCGATGCCGACCTGGCGAAGATCGACAAGCCGATGGACGGCGGAAACCATCCGGGTCTGAAGCGGACGTCCGGCCACATCGGCTTCATGGGTCACGGCGACCGGGTCGAGTTCCGCAACCTCCGCGTCAAGCGGCTTCCGAAGTAGGCCGGGCGTGAACCGGCGGCGGGACGGCGCTGAGTCTGCGCTGTGAGGAGGTCCTTCATGCGGCCCACCCGTATCCGCCTCTTGACGGTCGTGTACCTGCTGCCCGTCGCGCTGGCGTTCGGCTGCAGTCATATCTCTGCCGCCGACCGACTGATTGGCACCGACTCACCGCCTGCGGCCGCGACGTACGCGCGGCTGGCCGACGCGCTCGATGCGCACCTGCGGCGAGACGTTCTGGCGAAGTGGTACCCGGCGTGCGTGGATAAGGCCGGCGGGTTCCATCAGAACTTCGCGCGGGACTGGACCCGCGGCGCCGACACGAACCGGTTCCTCGTCTACCAGGCCCGTCAGACGTGGGTGGCCGCCCGGGCCGCCATGTACGACCCGGCCCTGAAGGACGAGTACGCGGCGTATGCGCTGCACGGCCTGGACTACCTCGACAAGGTGATGTCCGACCGCGAGTGCGGCGGCGTGTACTTTCGCCTCGGGCCGGACGGACGCATCACGAAAGGGTTTGGCGCCGAGAAGCACGCCTACGGCATCGCCTTCGCCATCTACGCCGGGGCCGCCGTCTACGAGGCCACCGGCCGGACGCGGGCACTCGAATTCGCCATGGCAACGTTTGAGTGGTTCGACGACCATGCGCACGATGGACGCCACGGCGGCTACTTCGAGGCCTTGAAGCGCGACGGCACGCCGATCCGCGAGGCCCCTCGTCCGGGCGCCCGCGACGGCATCTCCACGCCTTACGGCTACAAGTCGATGAACGGTCACATCCACCTGCTGGAGGCGCTGGCCGAACTCCACAAGGCCAGGCCCGGCCCGCGTGTACGCGAGCGGCTCGAGGAGATGCTGGCCGTCGTCCGCGACCGCATCGCAGTGGAGCCGGGGGCGCTCAACTACTACTTCACGCCCGACTGGCGGGCCGTGCCGATGCACGATTCCTTCGGCCACGACATCGAGACGGCGTTCCTGATGGTCGAAGCGGCCGACGCCCTCGGCCGCCCCGACGACGAGCCGACGTGGCGCGTGGCCCGACGCATCGTCGATCATGCCCTGGCGTGGGGATGGGACGCGAAGCACGGCGGCTTCTACTACAGCGGCCAGGCGTTCGCGCCCGCCTTCGAACGGTTCAAATCGTGGTGGACCCAGGCCGAGGGCCTGAATGTCCTGCTGCTGATGCACGAGCGATACGGCGCCGAGACCGACCGCTACTGGAAGGCCTTCGTCAGACAGTTGCAGTTCATCTGGGACCATCAGATCGACCACACCCACGGCGGCTGGTACTGCCGCGTGACCGAAGACGGCCGCAGCCTCGTCTCGAGCGCCGACAAGGCCACCCCCTGGAAGGCGGCTTACCACAATGTCCGCGCCCTGATGCACACCGTCCGGCGTCTGCGCACGTTGGCGAGCCGGAAGGGGAGTTGACTCCGGTCATCCTCGACCGCCGCCTTTGTTTTTGCGTTATCACGACCGGCCGCACTGCTCGGGAAGGAGCCTGAGGATGAACGTGATACGTTTCGTCGTGGCGGGGATGCTTGTGCTGACGGCGGCCGGCCTGGCTGCCGAGGCGGCGAAGAAGGACGCCGAGTGGACGTCGCTCTTCAACGGCCGGGACCTGGCGGGTTGGACCGTCAAGTGCAAGCCCGCCGATGCCCCGAAGCATTTCTGGAAGGTGGACGGCGGCACGATCCTGGCCGACTCGATAGGCGCCAAAGGCCACGACTACGTCTGGCTCATGACGGAGAAGGTGTACGGCGACTTCACGCTGAAACTCAAGTTCCAGGCCTATCGCGACAGCCCGGGCAACTCGGGCGTCCAGGTCCGCAGCCGCTACGACGATGCCGCCTTCTGGCTCGACGGGCCGCAGGTCGATATCAACCCGCGCGGCCCGTGGCGGACCGGCATGATCTGGGACGAAACCCGAGGCAGCAAGCGATGGCTCTGGCCCAAGGTGCCCAAGGGCAAGTGGGTTGACCAGTCGATGGCCAGGCCCGGGGCCAAGTTCCACTACAGCGACCAGACCCCCGCGTGGAACGACCTGGAGATCACCTGCATCGGCACCCGGATGAAGGCCGTCCTGAACGGCGTCACGGTGATGGAGTACGACGGCGCAGGCGTCCTCGACGACGACGTTCACAAGAAGCACCGCGCCGGCATGAAAGGCCACGTCGCGCTGCAGATCCACCGGGGTGACCAACTCCGGATCCGCTTCAAGGACCTCTTCATTAAGGCCCCGGCGAAGTGAACCGCGGGCAATACCGGACCCTCGGCGGTAACGAAGCGGTCCGACATAGATCTTGCACGGAGCGTGGTGGCCTGGGAAGGCCACCACGCGGAAGCGAGCCGAATGGGACAACAGGCCCGCCGCAAGTTCGGCCCGGCGGGTCTCCCGACCCACCGTGCAAGTGGGCTGAGATGACCGATCGAGGGCAAAACGCATGGCGGAACTGACCAGCCGCGAACGCATCGCCCGGATCCTGCGGCGAGAGCCGGTCGACCGCGTCGGCTCGCACGAGAGTTTCTGGGCCGACACCCAACGCGGGTGGGCCGACGACGGGTATGTCGGCCGGGACGAGTCGCTCGAAGATCACTTCCATCTGGACCTGCGGGTGCGGTGGGCGCTGAGGACGGTGGCCGACCTCGATTTCGAGGAGGAAATCATCGAACAGGACGACGAGAAGAAACTCGTGCGAACCGGCGACGGGGCCCTCCTCCGGTGGTGGAAAGAGCGGTCCGGCACGCCCGAACACGTCGACTTTCTCGTCAAGGACCGCGCCGGGTGGGAAGCGCACATCCGCCCGCACCTGACCAACGCCGACACCTACCGCCGCCGCATCGACTTCGAGGGCTATCGCGAACTCCGGGACAAGTGCCGACGCGAGGACCTCTTCTTCTGCTGGGGCGGCGTCAACGTCTTCGAACTCATCCACCCCGTCTGTGGACACGTGTATATGCTCATGGGTATGGCCCTCGACCCCGACTGGGTCAAGGATATGTGCACCGTGTTCGCCGACCTGACGGTGAACCTCCTGGAGATCCTCTTCGCCGAGGAAGGCCCGCCCGACGCCTGTTACTTCTTCGAGGACATGGGCCTGAAGGGCAGACCGTTCATGTCGCCCGCCATGTACAAGGACATCGTGTGGCCGGCCCACAGGAAGACGTTCGACTTCGTCCACTCGAAGGGACTGCCCGTCATCCTGCACTCATGCGGATACGTCGAGCCGCTCGTGCCGGGCCTGATCGAGGCCGGCATGGATTGCCTCCAGGCGATGGAAGTGAAGGCCGGCATGGACCTCGTGAAATTGAAGCGTGCCTACGGCGACCGCATCGCCTTCTTCGGCGGCATGGACATCCGGGCCCTCGAGACGAACGACCCCGCCCAGGTCGAAGCCGAACTCGCCGCCAAACTCCCCGCCGCCATGGAAGGCGGCGGCTACATCCTCCACACCGACCACAGCCTCTCCACCCGCGTCGCGTACCCGACCTACAAGTTCTTCCTCGAACGCGGCCGCGAGATGGGAACGTACTGAACCGCGCCGAAGGGGACGACGATGACGCAGACCAACAAGCCGCTGCCGCTGATCCCGAGTCCCGGCCAGGGACCGCCGCCGCTCTATCCCGCGCCGCCGCCGACGAACGGGTTGGCCGTCGCCAGCCTCGTCCTGGGAATCGTGTCGCTGGCGTGCAGCCACTGTATCACGGCTATACCGGGTGTGATCCTCGGCCACGTCGCGCTGAAGCAGATCCGCGAGTCGGGCGGCACGCAGGGCGGCCGCGGACTGGCCATCGCCGGGCTCGTGACCGGGTACATCAGCCTGGGCATCGCCGCCGTCGTCGTCTTCGTGTGGGTTGCGTTCATCCTGCTCATGTGTCTCGGCGCGGCGGTGGGTGCAACGGCCTGACGTGTCATACAATCCCGAGGGCGCAAGAGAGGATCGCGCCCAGTTCGTTTGGTGTTCGCCCCGCAAGGGGCGGCTGCTCTGTAGCCACGGGCGCGAGCCCGTGGTCCGTGGAGCCGGAAGAGAACCAGGAGCCCCGGAGGGGCGACTGAGGATCCAAACGCCCCTCCGGGGCTGTGCGAATGAGATAACACTCCCAACACCACGGGCTCGCGCCCGTGGCTACAGTCCAATCGTGCCTGACGGCACGGGCAGGATGACACGCCTAGGGGATGACCTCAACAACATCCGTCCTTGCTCTGCCGCTTCGTCTGCGCCATACTTGAGGGTGGGCCCGATACGTGAGGCGGGTCGCTCGCGGTCCCTTTACAAGGAGGGTACCTGTTTGGCATACCGGCTGTGCCTGTCACCCTGAGCGAAGCGAAGGGTCCCGCCGTGGGAACGACGAAACGGCCAAGACCACGGCGAGATTCTTCGGCCCGCAAGCGGCCCTCAGAATGACAACGCTAAATACGTACCAAGGAGGCGAGCCATGAGGCCTGAACGTTTGACGCGCGATGCCCTGCGGGCGGCCGGGGCGACCGCTATCCTGCTCGTTCTCGCCGCGGCGCCGGGATGTTCAACGGCGGCTGAGAATCCCCCACCGGCCGGGTCGAAGGCGAACGCCGCCGAACCCCCGGCATCCGCGAAGGTCGAAAAGGGCGATGCGGCTGATGCCAAGGCCGGCCAGGGCAAAGAAAAAACGTGGACCCCGCCCACCTTCACCGCACGCCAGCGCGAACGCGACCGCATGGTCGAAACCATCAAGAACTACGGGTGCACCGACAAGGCGGTCCTTGCGGCCATGGCGGCCGTGCCGCGACACCAGTTCGTCCCGATGAAAGTCAGTTCGCTGGCCTACGGCGACGGTCCGCTGCCCACCGCGCACGGTCAGACCATCTCCCAGCCGTACATGGTGGCCGAGATGACGCGCCTCTTGCGTGTCAAGCCCGGCGACCGTGTCCTTGAGATCGGCACCGGGTCGGGGTACCAGGCGGCGGTCCTGACGCACTTCACGACGGAGGTCTACACGATCGAGATCATCAAGTCGCTGGCCGAGACCGCCGCCAAGCGCCTCAAACGCCTCGGATACGACCCGGTCAAGGTCCGGCACGGCGACGGTCACTTCGGCTGGCCCGAGCACGCTCCGTTCGACGCCATCATCGGCACGGCCGTCGCCGGGAAGGTGCCGCCCGCCCTCATCGAGCAACTCAAGGTCGGCGGGCGGATGGTCATCCCCATCGGGCCGCGCTACGGTATCCAGCGGCTGATGCTGGTCGAGAAAGACGCCCCCGGTCTCGTGCGGCAGCGCTCCATAATGCTCGTCCAATTCGTCCCGATGCTCCACGAGGATCCGACGGAGAAGTGACCGGCCCCTCGCCTGCGGCCGTTACGGGCCGTCCCGGTCAGGGCCCTGGCCGGTCGCCGCGTAGTAGACGCGACCGTCGGAGGTCGATGCGCTGAGCAGCCTTTGGTCGACGAGTTCCTGGACGTACTTGACGACCTCGTTTCGGTGCAGGCCGAGGCCGCCGGCGATGTCCTCCACCGTACACGGTCGCCGGCTTAGCAGGTTCAGCACGTCGCCGCGCCTGGCGGCGAACTCGCCCTCGGCGGGCGTGTCGGGGTAGTCGGCAATGACCGTGGCGCCCGGGTCGAATGCGGCGGCCAAGCGCTCCAGGTCGGCCTTGGGGGCCGGGCGTGCGGCCGCATCGGCCGGGGGACGTATCGCCGTGTTCAGATGCACGCAGTCCGGACCGATCCGCCGTGCGATCTCGGCAATCCGCTCGACCTCGGCCGGCACGGCCGTGATTCCACCGAGCAGGAGCACCTCCAGCCAATACCGGCCGCTGAACTCCTGCCGGAAAGCGATCAGGCCTTCGACCATTCGGTCGAATGCAATATCCTCGTGAGGCCGATTGACGATGCGGAACAGCCGTTCGTCGCCGGCATCCAGAGAGGGCACCACCAGGTCGGCCTCCCTCAGCCCGGATCGCACCGCCGGATCCCAAAGCAGTGATCCGTTGGTCAGCACGGCCACCGGCACGTCGGTCAGGCTCTTGATGCCGCCGATAAGGTCGCCGAGCCCGCAGTGGAGCGTCGGCTCGCCCGACCCGGACAGGGTGATGACGTCCGGCCTTGAGTCCAGGGCGGCCTTCAGATCCTCCAGCACCTCGTCCAGGGGCACCCATTCTCGCCGTTCCGTCGTCTTGCACGTGGTCCCGCCCAACTGGCAGTAGATGCAGTCGTAGGTGCAGGTCTTGAACGGGACGAGGTCCACACCGAGACTGCGTCCCAGCCGGCGCGACGGCACGGGACCGAAGACATGAGAATCCATCGCGGTTACTCCGGGCGACCGGCGTCAAAGACCAGCCGCGCACCGACGCCGGCCGGCAGTCGCATCCCCCTCACTCGCCCCCTTCAGCGGC
>CAZEBQ010000196.1:0-8130 GCA_964510295.1 uncultured Anaerolineales bacterium
GGTTCCGGAGAACCACCGCGCACGACTTATCTCGCCCCGTTATCTCACCCCGTTCAGACGGACAGGTCCACGCCCTGGTCCTTCAGGAAGCGGACGACGTCGTCGCGGCGGGGGATGCCGGCGCGGCCGCCCAGGCGGCGGCATTTCAGGGCTGCCGCCGCCGACGCAAACGCCAGGTTCGCATCCATCGCCAGGCCACGGGTCAGGCCGTAGCAGAACGCCCCGTGGAACACGTCCCCGGCGCCGGTCGTGTCCACGGCCTCGATGTCGAAGGCATCCATCCGGCCGAAGCGTTCGCCGTCGAGGAACACGAGTCCGCGCTCCCCCAGGGTAATGACCACATGCGCGGGGCCCATGGCACGGATCGCCTCGCAGGCCTGGCGATGGTCGGCGCCGGCGGCCAGGTCGCGCAGGCAACCTTCGTCGGCGATGGCGTAATCCACGTGGGCGAAGACCTCCCGAGCGCGCTCGCCCATTCCCTCCGCGTCGGCCACGACCGGCACGCCGAGCCGCCGTGCCTCCCGCGCGGACGCAAGGTCGGTCTCCGGCCGCGTGAGGTCCGTCAGCAGGCAGCCGGCGCCCTGGAGGCGCTCGAGGGACCCGAGGGCCGAGTCCGCGTCGCACAAGCCCGTCCAATGGAGAAAGTGCCGCTCGGCAGTTCGCCTGTCGATGCAGACGACCATGAACGGGCTCGTCGCGCCGTCGATGCGCCGGACCTGGCTCGTGTCGACGCGCTCGGCGTCGAGGCCCTTGAGGATGCGGTCGCCGACCCAGTCGTTGCCGACGGCGGCCCAGACCTCGGCCTCGCCGCCCAGGCGGGTCACGGTGACCATGGCCGTGGCCGCCATCCCGCCGCCCTGCATGTCGCAGGTGGCGATCGTGGCCTCGCGGACCGGGGCCGCCATGTCCTCCCACAGGATGAGTTGGTCCAGGCAGGCCACGCCGATGCCGACGACCTTGTTGCCGGGGGCCGGGTGGGCCATGAGACAAGTTCCTCAGGTCGCGGCCGCAACATGGTCACCCTTCGGGCTGACCATGCCACCCGCCTTGTTGCCGGGGGCCGGGTGGGCCATGAGACGAGTTCCTCCATCGCGGTCCGGAGCGGCCCGGCCATGGTAAAGCCGAAGGCCGCGCCAGGCAAGGAGGATGCGTGCGTGCGGCCCGGCTTGATTTCGCCGGGCTCCGCCGATACGATGGCTCGATTCCTGGAGAACGGCACGGCCAATGTCTGAGGAACCGAAAGCGGAATCGTCGCAGCGCTCCGTGCGGCTGCTTCTGATAGTCCTCGTCTCGCTGGGGCTTCTGGCCCGGCTGACGCTCGCCTTCGCGATGAGCGATGGCCGCGCCGACCCGACGCCGCACTCCGCCGAGTACCTCGCCATCGGCCGGTCGGTGGCGGCGGGCGGCGGCTTGGTCCTGCGCGATGCGGCCACGTCGGGACCGGGGGGCGGGGACGGGCGGGCGGATGCGGCTCGTTACATGCCCGGCTATCCGCTCATCCTGGCGGCGGCCGAGGGCGCGTTTGAGGAACCCGGCCGGGCCGTGCGGGTGTTCCAGTCGGTGTGCGGCGCCGCCACGCTCTTGGTCGTCGTTGCGATGGCGGCACACCTGGCGGGGCTGTGGGCAGCCGTCGTCGCGGGGGCGCTGCTGACATTCGACCCGTACCAGGTGCTCTTCTCGGCTCGCATCGTGCCGGTGGTGCCGCTGGGTCTGGCGTTTGCGGTCGCGACGGCGTTGGGTCTGGGGTTTATCGAGACCGTTTCGGCCGGCGGGCGGCGAGGGTGGCTATGGGCGGCGCTGGCGGGCCTGGCGCTGGCGGTCGCAACCTACCTGGATGCGTGGGCGGCGGCGCTGGTGGTGCCGGCCGGGGTCGCGGCCGTGATGTCGAGGCAGCGGAAGCGGCTTCTGGCAGGATGGGCCGTCGCCGTGGCGGTCCTGGCGGTCGCGTTGGCGCCGTGGCTCGTCCGCAACGCCGTCCGCGTGGGGGCGCCGGTCCTGACGACGGGGGCCGGCCTGCGACTGTACGAAGGGACCGGCCGCAACGGCGACGTCGCCCCACCGCCCGAGGGGGTTGACGAGACCGGGCGGTGTGTGTTCTATCTTGGGCAGGCGGCGGGCCGTATTGCGGCGGCGCCCGGGTCGTGGCTCGGTGCGGGTGCGCGTCGCGTCGGGCGGCTGTGGGCGCCGGGGACCATCGGGCAGGCCGGCGCAGGGCGGGGTCATCGGGCGGCCGGATACACGAGCCTGCTGCCGACGGCGTTGCTGGCGCTGGTGGGGTTGGTGGTGTTCCGCCGGCGGCGGGTGGCCGTATGGCTGCTTGTGGGGGCCGTTTGTGTGACACTCGTCCACGGCATCCTGCCCGGCCCGTCCGGCGACCGGCTGGCGGTGATGCCGGGCCTGGCGGTACTCGGGGGCGTGGGAATCGCCACGGTGCTGGGCCGGGGCGAGAAGGCGACTTCGAATCCTGGGTCACCCAATTGAGCGACGATCCACAACCGGCTGACCGTCCGGACGGTCGTCCGACCCACTGGCGCCATCCGGTGGACGAACGCCGCCGCGCCACCCGCGTGCGCGGTCAGCGGCGACGTCGCATCGGGTTGGTGGTGGTTGCGCTGGTCGCCGTGGCAGCCGCCTCGGCCTACTACTACCTGACGAGCGACGAGCGGGTCGAGCAGTTCGCGGAGTCCTATCTGGAGAGCCTTCTGGGCACGCACGTGAGCATCCGGCACGCGAGTTTCAGCCTGGGCCAAGGGCTGGTGCTGGAGGACCTTGCGGTCAATCCGCCTGAGCCGTTCAAGGAGGCGATTCTGACGGCGGCCCGCGTGGACCTGAAGATCAACCCGATGTCGCTGTTGCGTCTTGCGCCGGGCGTGACGGAGATCGTGGTTCATCGGCCGACGATCACCCTGGTGCTGTTGGACGAGCAGGTGTGGAACTTCCAGGCGCTGGTGCGTGGTCGTCCGCCGGAGTCGGTAGCGCCGGCCAGCCGGCCGGTGGTGTCTCTGGACGAGGGCACGCTCCGAATCGTGCGCAAGATCGCGGGCGAACCGGTTTACCAGCACCGGATGGAGGTATCGGGCCTGCTGCTTCCGAGTGAAGCGGACCCGCACACGTTTCGGTTCCAGACCGACGTCCGGAGCCGCGAGGTCCACCTGGCGGTGGCGTCGGGGATGCTCGACGCGCGAACGGCGGGGTTGCAGTTCGAGGGCCACGCCTCGAACGTCGTGCTGTCGCAGGAGTTGTACGACAGCCTGCCGGCCGAGGTCCGGCGGATCTGGGACCGGTTTGAGCCCACCGGCAGCGTCAACGTCAAGGTGCTCTTCGACGAGAAGCAGGGGTTCCATCTCGAGACGGAACTGACCGGCGTCGGCTTCGCCTACCCGTTCGAGGGGCTGACCCACACGTTCGAGAACCTGACCGGCCGGTGCGGGTTCTCGCCGACGACGCTGCGGCTGACCAACGTCCAGGGACTCATGAACGGGTGGCCGGTCCGCCTGAACGGCAAGGTGACCGGTTTCAACCGCGCGCACCTGTTGATGGACCTGGCGGTGTCGGCCGACCACGTGGATGTGGAGAAGTGCAAGTCGCTGCTGGTGGGGGTGGCACCGCACATGGGGGTCGTCTACGACGCCTACTCGCCCAAGGGCGAGGCCGACGTAGACCTGAAGGTCCACCGCGGGCCCGACGACGCATCGAGGCTCGAGGTCTCCGGCGACCTGTTCTGCCGCGACATGGAGATGACCTACTGGCTGTACCCGTACCGGCTGGAGCGGCTTCGGGGGAAGGTGCATTTCACGCCGAACGGCTACGAGACCACGAATGTTGAAGGGTACCACGGCGACGCCCGCGTGCGCCTGGTGGGTTGGGCGAAGAACCCGGGCCCGCTGTGCGAGTCGCGCGTGAAGGTCTACGGCCGCGGCGTGCCGCTCGACGACGACCTGCGGGCCGCCCTCGCCGAGACCCAGCGCGACGTGTACGACCTGTACGCGCCCCGTGGCCTGGCCGACGTGGACATCGAGGTGTATCGCCCGCCCACCCGGGACGCCCGCCGCCAGGTTACCGTGGACATGAACCTGCTGGGCTGCGATTTCCGGTACAAGCACTTCCCGTACCAACTGACCGGCGCGACGGGCAAGGTCATCATCGAGCCGGGCCTCACGAAGATCGTGGACGTCCGTGGACGCCACGGCCGGGCCGAGGTGACCCTGTCGGGCGACCTGGTTCCGCAGAAGGACGGGCCGCCTGTCCTCAACCTCAAGGTGGAGGGACACGACGTTGCCCTCGACGAGGACCTCGCGAAGGCCCTCCCCGAGCGCGAGCGCAACATCCTGAAGGTGTTCCACCTCTCGGGCCTGGCCGACATCAAGGGAACGGTGACCCGCGGACCGGAAACCGAGGATCGCCTGGACTACGACCTGGCCATCCGCCTGAAGCGCGCCCGGATGATCTACGAGCCGTTTCCGTTCCTGGCCGAACAGGTCACGGGCGACCTTCGGCTGAAGCGCGGCGCTTGCCGCATCGAATCGATCTCGGGCTTCAACAGCGGGGCCCGGGTCGAGGCCACCGGCTGGATCGAGCAGCGTCCGGACGACTACGCCATGGACCTGATGCTGACCGGCGAGGACGTGGTGCTCGGCGAATCGCTGCGCGGCGCCCTGGGCCGCGAGATGCGGACCGTCTGGAGCCACCTGCGGCCGCGCGGACGCGTCGGCGTCGAGGCCCACCTGACCAAGGCGTTCGGCCCCGACGAAACCCTCAAGCACCACGTCTGGGTCACGATGCGCAACGCCCAGGCCACCCTCGACATCTTTCCATACCCGCTGGAGCACGTGACCGGCCAGATGGAGTTCGAGGGGGGCGAGGTCCGCCTGCACGGGCTCCGGGCGCGGAGCGGGCTGACGGAGTTCGTCCTCGACGGACGCATCGCCTACGACGAGCAGGGCCCGACGCTCAACCTGTCGATCGAGACGAAGGGCTTGCGGCTTGAAGGTCCGCTGCGCGACGCGCTGCCGGAACCGCTGAAGAAGGCGTTCGCCGTCATCAAGCCGACCGGCCGCATGGACCTCAACCTTTCGTGGCTCTCCTTCCGCCGGACCGATGAGGGCCAGGCCCGGGCCGAGTGGTACGGCACGGCCGTCCTCGACGAGGTGGGCCTCGAGCCGGGCATCAAGGTGTCGGGCCTCGTCGGGACCGCCGAGATGAGGGGACGGTGGACCGACGGGAAGGTTGAACTCCAGGGCGAGATGAAGATTCAGCAAGGCAACGTCGCCGACAAGGACATCGTGGACGCGCGGCTTCTGATCGAGAAACCGGAGCGGGCCAATGCCGTCAGCATCCGGAGTTTGGAGGGCGAGTTCTACGGCGGCCGCGTCGAGGGGTTTGCCTCCATCGGCCTCGGAGCCGGACGCGGGTACGCCTTCAACCTCTCGGCCGCCGACGTGGATTTCGAGCGGCTCCTCCGCGAGGGGTTCCGCCTGGAGCACAACATCACGGGCGGGTTGCTCCGCGGGACCCTGGGTCTGCGGGCCGGAGGGCCCGGCGCCGCGAGGGTTGAGGCGTCGGGATACGTCTACGTGACCGAGGCCAAACTCTACAAGTTGCCCGTCGTCGTCCGCCTGATCAACGTGTTCAGGCTTGCCCCCGCGGACCGGACGGCGTTCCAGAAGGCGCGTGTCCTGTACTTCCTGAAGGGCAAGCGGCTCATCCTCGGCGACATCCGCCTCGAAGGCCGCGCCATGAACCTGTACGGCGCCGGCACCATGGACCCCGGCGGGCGGCTGAACCTGACCTTCATGACCGGCAAGAAGAACGACGACCCGCTCATCCCCGCCCTCTCGGAACTCGGCGAGGGCCTCCGCAAACAGATCGTCGTCGTCCTGGTGACCGGGACGCTGGCCGAGCCACAGGTCGAAACGCGGACCCTCTCGGCCATCACCGCGCCCCTGCGCGAACTGATCGCGCTGGTACGCGAGCATCGGCGGCGGTAAGGGCCGGCGCCGGGACCCCCCGGCGGACACACGCCCGGCCGGCGCCGGCGCGAGGCGTCCCGGACGAGCGACAAAGACCAACCGGAGCAGACATGCGGCGAGTATTCGTGTCCGACGTGCATCTGAGCCCGCGCCGTCCCGCGCGCACCGCCCGGTTCATCCGTTTCCTCGAACGCGAGGCGCCCCGGACCGACGAACTCTACATCCTGGGCGACCTGTTCGACTACTGGATCGGGCCGAAGCACCTGAAACTGCCCGAATACCGCGAGGCCGTTGACGCCCTTCGAGGCATCGTCGGCCGCGGGGTGCGAGTGATGTTTCTATGCGGAAACCGCGACTTCTACATGCGCGGGTTCGCCGAGGCCACCGGCGTCGAGGTCGCCCCCGGGCGGACGCACCATCGGCTCACGATCGCCTCGAAGCGGGTCTACCTGTGCCACGGCGACTTCCTGGAGGGGCAACGCGGGTTCGCCTTTGCGGTGCAGCGGTTCATCCGGTCGCGGTTCGTCGAGTGGATCTGGACGCGGCTGCCGGCGTCCGTCGCCCGGTGGGGCGCCAGGTTCTATCGGTGGGTCTCGGACCGGATCAAGCCGACGGCCGATGCGGCCACCTCCCGCGTCGCCTCCTACGGGTTGTGCGCCGAGCAGGTGGCGGCGGAACTGGCGCGCGGGACCGATATCATCGTCTGCGGCCACATCCACCGGCCCCAGCAGGTGCCGCGCCCCGTCCAAGGCATGCAAGGCACACTCTATACCCTTGGAGACTGGGAACACGGAACCAGCCACCTGGTCGAAGAGGACGGCCGCTGGCGCCTGTGCCAGGACGGGGCAGAGATATGAGCCTCGGCGGCGACAAAAAAAGACAGTGGCCGAACGGGGGGACATTCGACCACTGCTTAATTCATGCGGGACCGCCCCGCATGGCATAGCCTGAACTAATGTGACCAGCACAAGAGTGCTGGTAGTATTCGCAAAGCCTGTGCCAAACCGGGTTTTCTCCAGAATGTCTGGTTTGGGGGCTGAAAACGCGGATTCCGTTGCGTGGGGCGTCAACGCGGTGTCAGGGTAGGTGCGGAATTATGCGCAGCGATGCGTAAAATTCCGCAATTGGGCCCCTGCACGGACCCGTTTCCATCGCGAAAACCAGCCGGGCCGGTGGCGGCAGACCGCCCAAGGCCACGGCCGGCTCATTCGGAGGCCAAATGGGACGTTCTGGTGTGACACTCTTGCGTCCGGGCGGTTCCCAGCCGCCCTTCCCCGTTTTTGACGTTCATACCCACGCGTTTCCCGATGACGTGGCCGCCAAGGCCATTCCGAAACTGGAACAGGCCGCCCTGTGGTTTCCGTGCCCTGCGACGCACGACGGGACGGTGGCGGGGCTGCTGGCGAGCATGGACCGAGCCGGCATCCGCCGCGCCGTCGTCTGCGGCGTCGCCACCAGGCCGGGGCAGACCAGGACGATCACCGATTGGTCGGCCTCGGTGGCCTCCGAGCGGGTGGTGCCGTTCGCGTCGGTCCATCCCGACTTTCCCGACCCGGAGGGCGAGGTCGAGCGGATTGCCCGGGCCGGGCTCAAGGGGCTCAAGTTCCACTCCTATTACATGGACTGCCCGTTGGACGACCCGCGGTGCATTCGCATCGCCCGTGCGGCGGCGGCGGCGAACCTGGCCATGGTCTTCCACACAGGGTACGACTTGACGTTTGAGAGGGTGGACGTGGCCGGCCCGGCGCGTGTGCGGCGGCTGCACGAGGCCGTGCCGGACCTGCGGATGGCCGCAGCACACCTCGGAGGATGGGAGGACTGGGACGAGTCGCGGCGGCACGTCGTGGGACTGCCCATCTACCTGGAGACCAGTTTCGCCCTTGGCCGGTGTCGCCGGGACCTGCTGCTCGACATCCTGGCCGCCCACCCGCCGGAGTATCTCCTGTTCGGCACCGATGCGCCGTGGACCGACCAGTCGGAGGCCGTGGCGCGGCTGGCGGCCCTGCCCGTGGCGGACGACCTGAAACGCCGCATGTGGGACAACGCGCACCGTTTCACGAACCTGCCGCTGCCCGAGGCGCGGTAGAACACGACCGACGACGTCGCGCTCCCACGTTCTTTCGCGCGGTGGCTCAGGAGAGCCGTACGTGTTTAGCGTGTC
>CAZEBQ010000197.1:0-8129 GCA_964510295.1 uncultured Anaerolineales bacterium
CTCATTGAACGGCGGCGATGCGGGCGAAATCGGCTTTCAGGCTCCGGTAGAGTTGGCCGTACTCGGGGTACAGCCGGTCGTACAGCCGGACGGTCTTGCGGTCGGGTCTGGCGGGTTTGAGTGTGCGGATGGTGGCGGTGCAGGCTTCGGGGACGGATTTCCAGACGCCGGTTCCGACGCCGGCGAGCAGGGCCACGCCGTAGGCCGGTCCCTCTTGGCTGGAGACGGTCCAGACGGTCTTGCGGTAGATGTTTGCCTGGAGGTTCCTCCAGAAGCGGCTCTTGGCCCCTCCGCCCGCGACGCGTATCTCGCGGACCGGCACGCCCAGCCCAGCAATGATGCGGAGGCAGTCGCGCATGGCGTAGGTGGCGCCTTCGATGACGGCGCGGGCCATGTGGGCGCGGGTGTGCATGTTCGAGAGGCCGATCCAGGCGGCCCGGGCGTTGGGGTCGGCGTGAGGGGTGCGTTCGCCCGTCAGGTAGGGCAGGAAGTAGAGGCCGTGGCTTCCGGGTGGCACCTTGGCGGCGGCGGCGGTGATGAGTTCGTAGGGGTCGACCTTTTTGCGTTTCGCCTGTTTGACGAGGTCCTGGCAGAGGGTGTTGCGGAACCACTGGAGGCTGCCGCCGGCGGCCAGGACCACGCCCATGACGTGCCACTTGCCCTTGACGGCGTGGCAGAAGGTGTGGACACGGCCTTTCGGGTCGGTCTCGACCTTGTCGGCATGGGCGAAGACGACACCGCTGGTGCCGAGTGTGGCAGAGATGACGCCGCGGCGGACGATGCCGTTTCCGACGGCGCCGGCCGCCTGGTCGCCGCCGCCGCCCACGACGGGTGTCCCCGCCGCCAGGCCCGTGGTCTTGGCGGCCGCAGGGGTCAGGCGCCCCGAGACCTCCTGCGACTCGTAGACGGCGGGCAGGAGGGCGGGGTCGATCTGGAGGAGGGCGAGGAGTTTCCGGGACCAGCGTCGGCGTTTGACGTCCAACAGGAGCGTGCCGGAAGCGTCGCTGACCTCGGTGGCGAACTCGCCGGTCAGCCGGTACCGGACGTAGTCTTTCGGCAGCAGGATGTGGGCGGTGCGGTCGTAGATGCGCGGCTCGTGTTTGCGGACCCAGAGGATCTTCGGCGCGGTAAAGCCGGTCAGGGCCGGGTTCGAGACCATGGCGATGAGTCGGCGGCGTCCGCCGGCGCGGTGGGTGATCTCGTCGCACTCGGCGCCGGTGCGTTGATCGTTCCACAGGATCGCCCGCCTGAGGACCGTCCCGGAGGCGTCGAGGAACACGCTGCCGTGCATCTGGCCCGACAGTCCGATGCCGGCCACCTGCGGCCCCTTGACCTTGGCCTTGGCCAGGGCCATGCGGATGCTGCGGGTGGCGGCTTTCCACCAGTCTCCGGGCGTCTGTTCGCTCCAGGCCGGTCTGGGGGCGTAGGCGGGATACTCGACGGTGACCGACGCCTTGATGCGTCCGCGTGTGTCGACGAGCAGGGTTTTGGTGCCGCTGGTTCCGATGTCGATTCCGAGAAGACAGGCCATGGCGGGCTCCCGATTGCCAAGCGGCCTTCGGGGTGCGAAGGCCGGCGTTCCCCTTTCGGCGGGATCAGCGTGGGCGGCGTGCGGCTAAGCGGACAACGCTACTTCGCCTTTTTGTCCGCCTGGTGGCCTTCCCAGGCCACCAGGAACAGGGATAAACTGCGTTCGCGGCGGCCTGGGAAGGCCGCCGCGCGGAACGTAGCGTAGTCGTATTAGCGGTCGTCGTCGTCCTCGTCGTCGCCCCAGTCGTCGTCGTCGTCCTCGTCGTCGTCCCAGTTGTCGTCCTCGTCGTCCTCGTCCTCCTCGTCGTCGTCGTCGCGGAGGTCGTTGTCGAGGGAGTCGAGTTCGCTGACGTCGTCATCGTCGATGTCTTCGAGTTCGCCCACGCGTTCGCCGAGGATTTCGTCGTCGTCGAAGGCGATCTCGCCGGGTTTGGCGGATTCGAGTTCGGCGATGAGTTCGGCCGCCTGGTTCGCGAGTTCTTCGGGCACAAGGATGGGCACGCCGGCGCCGACGTCGGGGATACCGGCGACGCCTGCGCCCTCGCCCTGGAGCAGTGTGGGGATGCCGTGGGCTTCGAGTTCGGCCTTGAAGAGTTCGGCCTCGATCATATTGCCCGCGTGGACGAGGAGGACGAGTTCGGTATACTCGGGCGTGCCGTCGTCGGGTTGGATCGGGTCGTCGGGCACCTCAGAGATCGCCGCCTGATTCTCGACATCGTGTACGGATTTGTCGTCGGTCGTTTGCCGACCTTGGGGTTCCTGGGCCATGGTATGCTCCTTTTCCTACCCTCCGGCCGTCTCGCGCGGAGTTTAGCGGGCCCCGAGAACGTGTCAAGAGCAAAAATCGGGCAGGGCGCCGCCCGTCTCTGACGGTCGGGCACCGGGGCCCGCGTGCCCGGCCAGGCGTCCGTCGGCCGCCGCGCCACCCTCCAGATTACGCCGCGCGGGGCACTGGGTGCAAGAGGGTTCTGGCGAGTGGGGTCGCGCCGAATGGCGTCGAGTTGTCCGTGGCCGGCCGGTTGATTCGGCGCGGCAGGCGGTTACACTCGTCGTTGGGAGCCGTCGGTCAAGGAGACATGGCATGAGGCCGCTTACCCTTCTCGTTTCGGCGTGCGTTGGCTTGTGTGGGACGGCGTTCGGCGCCTCGGTCCCGGCTGTGGACGGGGCGGCGGTGGTGGACGATTTCGGCTATGCGGATGATGCAGCCGCCCGTGCGGCGTGGCGGCCGATGCGGGGCTCGGCAGAGGTTTCGCCCGCGACGGTCGACGGCCGCACGTGCCTGCGGATGCCGTGCAACTTCGAGGGCACCCGTATCGAGCGGGCGTCGTGGGACCGGTCGGTCCGGCTCGACATGACGGCCGGCCGCGGCATCCGGTTCGACCTGTACGTGCGTGACCCGTCGGCGGTGGGGCATTTCAGTCTGTATTTTCAGAGCGGCGATGGTTGGTATGCCTCGTCGTTCGCCCCCCGTCAGAAGGGCCGCTGGCACCGGGTCACGATCGACAAGCAGGATACCAGCATCGAGGGCCGACCCGCCGGATGGGGCGCAATCGAGACGATCCGCATCTCGGCCTGGCGCGGCAAGAGCGAGGACGCCGAGTTCCACGTGGCGAACCTGGCGCTCGTCGGCGGACGGGCCGACATCCTGGTGGTGCGCGGCGAATCGGTCGTCCGACGGGCGCCGGGAGAGGCAAAGTCCGTCAGCCAGTACACCCAGGGGATGATGCGGGCGGTCGGGGACCTCGGACTCGGCTCCGCGGTCGTCAGCGACCTCGACCTGACGCCGGAGCGCCTGAAGGGCAAACGGCTGGTCATTCTGCCGTACAACCCCGGCATTTCCGAGGCGGCGGCTACGGCCCTTGCGGCGTACCTGGAGGACGGCGGGCGGCTGATGGCCTTCTACACGATGCCGCGCGCCCTTCGCGAGGCCACCGGCATCGAGAGCGCGCGGCACGTGGGCCAGACGTTCCGCGGGTACTTCGCGTCGATCCGTTTCGGCGACGGCGCGCCGGACGGTGCGCCGAAGACGGTCGGCCAGGCGTCGTGGAACGTCCACGATGCCAAGTGCCTGGGCCACGGCGCCCGTGTGGCCGCCCGGTGGCACAGCACCGACGGCAGCGACACGGGCCTGCCGGCAATCGTCATCTCCGACCGCAGCATCTTCATGACGCACGTGCTGCTTTCTGACGATGCGGCGAACAAGCGGCGGATGCTGCTGGCCCTGGTGGGACACCTGGCGCCGGACCTCTGGCGGCAGGCCGTGGCGGGGTCGCTCGATCAACTCGGCCGCATCGGACCGTACGAGACGTTCGACGAGGCCCGGGCCGGCATCCGAGAGACCGCCGGCGGGAAGGCCGAGGCGATGGAGGCCCTCGGCGGGGCGGTCGGCAAACGGGCCGAAGCGACGGCGCTGATGAAGGCAGAGAAGTTCGCCGAGGCGATCGATGCCGCCGCCGAGGCCGGGCGGCTGCTCATCGAGGCCCGGTGCCTTGCCCAGAAACCGCAGCCGAAGGAGCATCGGGCCTTCTGGTGTCACAGCGCCTTCGGACCGGCGGGGATGGCGTGGGAGGAATCGATCCGCATCCTTGCCGAGAACGGCTTCACGGCCATCCTGCCGAACATGTTGTGGGGCGGCGTGGCGTTCTACGAGAGCAAGGTGCTGCCGGTCGCGCCCGACGTCAAGGAAAAGGGCGACCAGATCGCGACGTGCCTGGCGGCGTGCAAAAAGCACGGCGTGGAGTGCCACGTCTGGAAGGTCAACTGGAACATGGGCTGGCGGACGCCGCGCGACTTCGCCGAACGCATGAAACGCGACGGCCGCACCCAGGTCAGTTTCGGCGGCCAGGCGAATGACCGGTGGCTGTGCCCGTCTCACCCCCAGAACCAGCACCTTGAGATCGAGTCGATGGTCGAGGTGGCGACCAAGTACGACGTGGACGGCGTCCATTTCGATTACATCCGCTACCCTGGGCGCGAGCACTGTTTCTGCCCCGGCTGCCGCGAGCGGTTCGAGAAGCAGATCGGACGCAAGATCGCGAACTGGCCGCGCGACGTACGGGCCGATGCCGACCTGGAGCAGAGGTGGTTCGACTTTCGCCGCACACAAATCACGGGCGTGGTCGAGGCGGTGGCGCGGCGGCTGCGGAAGGAGCGGCCGCGCTGTAAGATCAGTGCCGCCGTCTTTCGCAACTGGCCGGCCGACCGCGACAACGTCGGCCAGGACTGGAAGGTCTGGTGCGACCGCGGGCTTCTCGATTTTCTCTGCCCGATGGACTACACGCCGCACGATCTGGAGTTCGATAGCAAGGTCGAGCAGCAGGTCAAGTGGGCCGGCAAAGTGCCATGCTACCCCGGCATCGGCCTCTCGGTCTGGCCCAAGAAGTGCAACATCAACCGCCTCATCGACCAGATCACCATCACGCGCAAACATAAGACGGGCGGCTTCACCATCTTCGAGTACAACACCTCCACCGCCCGCGACGTGGCGCCGCTGTGCGGGTTGGGGATAACGCGGAGGCAGCGAAAGCGCGGCGCGACCGGAATATCGAAATGCGCTGGCCTGGATGCTATAAGGCTCGTACCATGGCTGGGTTTCAGTGGATGAGCCTACGCACGGGGGAAGGGACAAATGGCCAAGCAGAAGCCGCCTTTCGACGAGATTGGCTACTGGTCGGAGATCAAACTTGAGATTATCAGGGAGTACGCAGCGGCCTACTCCAAGATAATGACCGCACAGAAGTCGCCCTCCTTGCATCACGTGTACATCGACGCATTCGCGGGGGCGGGGGTGCACGTCTCAAGGACTTCGGGCGAGTTCGTGCCGGGTAGCCCGCTCAACGCGCTGCTTGTTCAGCCGCCCTTCAAGCACTATTACTTCATCGATATCGACACCGTGAAAGTTCAGTCGCTTGAGGAGATCGCAGGGCAGCGAGGGGACGTGGAGGTGTTCCATGGGGACTGTAACGATGTCCTGTTGACGCGTGTGTTCCCCCAGGTGCGGTACGACAGATACGAGCGAGGCCTGTGCCTGCTCGATCCTTACAGGCTGCAGTTGGACTGGAAGGTGATACAGACGGCCGGGCAGTCACGCTGCATCGAGATCTTCCTTAACTTTCCTGTCATGGATATTAACCGCAACGTGCTTCGGCACTGCCCGGAGAGTGTTTCTTCACACAATCTGCGCCGGATGGACCGCTATTGGGGAGATGGCAGTTGGCGAGACATCGCGTACAGCAAGGTTGCTGGTCTCTTCGGCGACATTAAGGAGAAGGCGAGCACTGACGCCGTCGTTGCCGCGTTCCGGCAGAGGCTGAAGGAGAAAGCCGGATTCCTGTACGTGCCCGAGCCGATTCCCATGCGCAACAACCAGGGCGCTGTCGTATACTACCTGTACTTCGCGTCGCAGAACCAAACTGGCGCGAAGATCGTGAAGGAGATCTTCAACAAGTACCGCGACTATCGGATAAAGTAGTGGCCCTGAATTCCGCCATCGAATGGACCGAATCGACCTGGAACCCCGTGACGGGCTGCACGAAGGTCAGCCTGGGGTGCAGGTACTGCTACGCTGAGCGGTTGGCGAAGCGGCTGCGGGCGATGGGGAATCCGAACTACGCAAACGGGTTCCGCGTCACGCTGCACGAGCACATGCTCGAGGTGCCGCTGAAGTGGCGAACGCCGCGCATGGTCTTCGTCAACTCGATGAGCGACCTGTTCCACGAAGAGGTGCCCCATGATTTTATCGAACGGGTCTTCGACGTGATGCACCGCGCTTCCCATCACGTGTTCCAAATCCTCACCAAGCGGTCCGAGCGGCTCACCCGACTGGCGCCCGAGTTGGATTGGCCCGAGAACGTGTGGATGGGCGTGACGGTCGAGCACGCCGACTATCTTGACCGCGTCGAGTGCCTTCGGAGGACGCCCGCGCGTATCAAGTTCCTGTCGCTTGAGCCGCTGCTCGGTCCGATGCCGCAGTTGGACCTGGCCGGCATCGACTGGGTCATCGTTGGCGGCGAGTCGGGCCCCGGCGCTCGTCCCATGCGGGTCGAGTGGGCCACGGAGATCCGCGACCGGTGCGGCTCGGCAGGCGTCCCCTTCTTCTTCAAACAATGGGGCGGCCGGAACAAGAAGAAGGCGGGACGGGTCTTGGATGGCCGCACGTGGGACGAGATGCCCGAGGCTGCGCACGCGGGCACGTTGTTGTAGATTCGCATCACGGCTGGCCCTAGACTGGCGGCGCCGTGGTTTGCGGTCGACAGGATCGCATAGTTAGCCGCGTGGCTTGCCCCGCGCGTCGCCTCGCGAGGCGCGGCAAGCCCCAACATACGAAGGAGCCCACGATGGCGAATTACCTGGTTGCTCAACTGGATGAGATTGACCCGTCGCCGTGTCCGTGCGGTGGGTCGCGGCGGGCGTTTGTGGTGCCGGAGAACGAGACGGCGTCGGTTCACCTCGTCGAGATCGCCGCGGAGTCGCCCGTCCACTGGCACAAGAGGATGACCGAGACGTACGTCGTGCTGGAGGGCGAAGGCCACGTCGAACTCGACGGCGAATTGGTCCCCGTGCGGCCGATGACGGCGGTCATGATCCGGCCCGGCTGCCGGCACCGGGCCGTGGGGCGACTGAAGATCCTCAACGTCGTGATGCCGCCGTTCGACCCCGAAGATGAGTACGTTGACGCGTAGGGGAGCGGCATGGCGGGACGGCGTGCCGCGCCGCTCCCGCGGCGGGCTCGAAGGGCTGGAAAGGCGGGCTCGGTTCGGGCTCGAAGGGCGGGCTTGAACGACGCGCTAGAGCCCGAGGGCGGCGAGGTCGATCTCGTCGATTCGATAGCCGAGGCCCGGCCCGGTCAGCGATTCGGTGTAGGCGTAGCCGTCGCGGATTTCGGTGAGGCCGCGATGGACGCCGGCGATGGGCTCGTTGGCCGCCGGGAAAAACTGCCGCGAGTTCGCCTCCACGCCCTTGATGGTGTGCGTCCTGGCCGCCAGGCCCACCGATGCGATCAGCGCGATCGACGGGTTCGTCAGGTCCTGGACGGCGTAGGGGATGCCGGCGAGTTCGGCCATCGGCACGAAGAGCATATCGCTCGACAGGCACTTGCACGATTTCAGTGCGATGCCCGACCACCCCAGTTCCATCGCCAGGCGAAAATCCTCCGGCGTGGTCAGGCTTTCGTCGATGAGCACGGGCTTGACGGCCGCAATCGGCCGCATGTCGAACCGGTGGGCCGAGAGGTCGCGCTCCGTCGGCTGCTCGATGTAGAGGATCTCGTCGAAGACGCGGGGCTCGCGCTCGCGGACCTTCTCGAGATACTCAACGATGTATTCGGGTGAGGCGCACTGCTCGTTCGTGTCGGCCGTCAGGAAAGGGCGGGCGGGGAGGTCGGGCCGCTTGGCTTGGCGGACGTCGTGGTAGATGCGGCTGACCTCGAGCGTCCGGTCGATGTCCCACGCCAGGTCGGTCCCGCGGAGTTTGACCTTGAGGCAGAAGACGCCGTCGCGCTCGATCCACCGCTCGAGCGAGTTCGGTACCCCGTCGTCGGGCAGACCGCCGGGCACGTCGGTCTCGCGGAGCACGTCGAGGCCGCCGATGAGGTGAAACAG
>CAZEBQ010000198.1:0-8111 GCA_964510295.1 uncultured Anaerolineales bacterium
AGGGTCCCACCCGGCGTGCCGAGGGCGACTGCACGGCCCAAGGGCCGTGCCACCCTGCTAAACACGTACGGGTCTCCGCACCCGCCGCGCCCTTCGGCACACACCCGGCCGCACCGTCGTTACAAAGCCGTTACCCGCGCCGAGGGTATCGAGTCGATACTATTCATGGGGACCGGCGCCGGCGGACGGTGCGCGGGCAACGGTTGTGTGGGCGGCGCCCGAGGCGGTAGAATGGACAGGTGCCGTCGCGCGGCTGTCGGTGCCGGCGGCGGCGGGGGATACCACCATGCAACAGCGAACCGTCCTGGTCATCGAAGACGACGACGCCATCCGGGCCGGCATCGTCGATGCCCTTGCCTACGCCGGCTACACGCCGCTGGAGGCCGACAACGGCGAGGACGGTCTCCGCCTCGCGGGCCAGGCCGAGTGCGACCTCATCCTGCTCGACCTCGTCCTGCCCGGCCCCGACGGTTTCGAGATCCTGAAGGCCGTCCGGGCCCAGCGGCCGACCCTCCCGGTCATCATCCTGACGGCCCTCGGCGCAGAGAACGACCGCGTCCGGGGCCTGCGCCTCGGGGCCGACGATTACGTCGTCAAACCGTTCAGCGTCAAGGAACTGCTGGCCCGGGCCGAGGCCGTCCTTCGCCGCAGCCCCGAACGGCCCGACGACGTGGCGGTGGTCCGGGTCCCCGGCGGCAAGGCCGACCTGGCGCGCCGCGAGGTCCGCTTCGACGGCGGCGACCGCGAGGAACTCTCCGAGAGGGAGGCCGCGCTCCTGAAGTACCTCGCCGCACACGCCGGACGGGCCATCTCACGCGACGAAATCCTGACGCGCGTCTGGCGGCTCGACCCGCGGGGCGTGGCCACCCGCACCATCGACATGCACGTGGCGCGGCTGCGGGAGAAACTCCGCGACGACCCGTCGGCCCCGTCGGTCATCCTGACCGTCCGCGGCACGGGGTACATGTTCGCCGGGGGGAGGGCGGACGAATGAAACGCCCGTGGCAGGTTGCCCTGCTGTTTGCCGTCGCCTCGGCGGTTCTCCTGGCCGCCATGGCCTGGATCAGCAGCGAGGTCCTCCGTCTCGACCGGGCCCAGGCCGAGGCCAAGCGTCTTGCCCTCCAGGAAGAAAACGTGCGGCTGGCGCTGTGGCGGATGGAGTCGGCCCTGGCGCTGCTGACCGCCCAGGAACGGGCCCGGCCACCCGCCGATTACACCGCCTTCCGTCCGGTGGACGCGAACCACGCGCAGCAGTCCCGGTTTGGATCGTCGCCGAGGCCTCAGCCGCAGGCGCCGTCGCCGATCCTCGTCCGGACCTCGCCGTACGTGCGCCTCCACTTCCAGATCGATCCCCAGGGCCGCCTCACCTCGCCGCAGGTGCCGCCGCAGGCCCGGGCGGCGAAGGACGGCGCCTTGCCGAAGCAGGTGACCCCGAAGGCCACGGCTGCGGCCAGGTCCCGGCTCGAACGGCTCCGGACGCTCGTCAGCCGGGAGACGCTCGAAGCGGCGCTCGCCGGCCGAACGCGACCGCCCTCGGCCTCGGTGACCGCTGTCGCGACGGCCGACCCGCAGCAGGAGGTTGAGGACTTAGCGCAGGCGCCGCAGCAGACGCCGCCGCAGCCGCAGGCCCCCGCGCAAGGGACGCAAAGCCCGGCCCAGACCCCGCCTCAGCAGAAGGTGGCCCAGGCCTGGCGAAACATCAAGGAGTGGCAGGCCCGCCAGCAGCAGATAGACGACCTCAGCCGCGACATCAACCTCCGCATCGCCGGCAACCTCGACGCCTCCGGGGCCGCCGGCGTCACCGTGATGCGGCCGCTCTGGATCGAAGAGGAACTGTTCCTGGTGCGGTGGGCCCGCATCGAGGGTGCCGACCACCTCCAGGGCGTGTGGCTCGACTGGCCCGCCATTCGCACCTGGCTCCTCGACGGCGTCCGCGACCTCGTGCCGCTGGCCGACCTGGCGCCCGTCACCGGCGATCCGGACGAGGACCAGACGCGGTGGCTGGCGGCGCTTCCCGTCCGGATCATCCCCGGCAAGGTGCCCGCCCGTGCAGACGCCGGCCTCTCGCCCGTGGCCCTGTCGCTGCTGGTGGCGTGGCTGTGTGTGCTCGGGGGCGCGGCCGCCGTCGGGCTGCTCCTGACGGGGGCCGTGCGGCTGAGCGAGCGGCGGGGCGATTTCGTCTCGGCCGTCACCCACGAACTCCGCACTCCACTGACCACCTTCCGCATGTACTCCGAGATGCTTGCCGAGGACATGGTCACCGACGAGGGCCGCCGCCGACAGTACCTGACCACCCTCCGCGCCGAGGCCGAACGCCTGACCCACATGGTCGAGAACGTCCTGGCGTACGCGCGGCTGGAGCGGGGCCGGGTCCGCGACGAGGCCGAGCGCGTGCCGCTTGCCGAACTGCTCGACCGCGTTCGCGACCGCCTCGAAACACGCACCCAGGGCGCCGGCATGGACCTGGTGGTCGAGACGCCCGCAGGCGCCGCCGCAGCCGCCGTCTGGGCTCGCGTGTCGGCCGTCGAGCAGATCCTCTACAACCTCGTCGACAACGCCTGCAAGTACGCCGCCTCGGCCTCCGACCGGCGCGTCCACCTGACGGTGGCGCTGGCCGACGGCGACGCCACGCTGACGGTCCGCGACTACGGGCCGGGCATCTCGCGAGCGGCGGCCCGGCGTCTGTTCCGCCCGTTCTCGAAGTCGGCCCAGCAGGCCGCGGTTTCGGCCCCCGGCGTGGGCCTCGGCCTGGCCCTGGCCCATCGCCTCGCCCGCGACATGGGCGGCGACTTACGTCTCGAACGGCCCGGCGCCGAAGGCGCCGCGTTTGCACTTCACCTGCTTCGCGCGTGAGGGGCGCGGCATGGTGGGCGCCACGGTCGGGAACGTGCCCGGCCGCTTCCGCGGCCGGCTCGATGCGCTTGCTTTGCCGCAAGGTTGTGGTATACTCTCAGAGTGTGTGGCAAACGTCCGGCGCTGCTGTGGCGTTTGCACACACGCTCGTTCTCGAGTGGGAAAAATGGCCGTGCTAGGCGGGGACCTAACGAAGGTGAACAAAGGGACGCTCGGCGTGCCCTTCGTGCTGGCCGGCGTGGCGGCGTGACCCCCGCCCTGTCCGATGTGGCGCTCTGAGCCCTACTTCTTCCGTGTGGACCGCCTGACAACCTTACCGCGGTTGTCCATAACGCCTATGGTCGTGCCTTGCGTCACTTCCAGAGCCCTCTCCACGGCCTCCCGATTGGTCCCGGCGACGTAGACAGGGCCACGGTGCCCGCGAAGCTGGCCTGGTGCATCCGCTACCGTCTTTGGCGTCTCGACCTCGACGGTTGCTCGTTGGGCCTTGATGTCAGTCCCCTTCCCGTCGTTGTACTCAGCGCCGAGTTTCTCCGCAATCCGCCTTGCGGCAGTCTTGTGTGACCTCGATTCAGCCATGTTCCCTCTCCTTTCCGGAAAACTGCAGCTATAATATCTGCTCCCCTCATTCCTTGTTGCAGGGGGGATCGAAATTCGCAAGCAGGTCGGCCTCCTCGGCTCTTCGCACACTCGCACCACCGGAATTCGTATGGGTGTGGATGTGCGTCCCACCATTCCTCCTGACGCACGGCAATTTCTCGTGGTCGGGTAACCGGTTTGCGAGATTGTCAGTCTCACCCATGTAAACAGGTGTCCACTTACCCGAGGATGTCTTCTTCGCGAAGATGTAATTCCCCGGCTCGGATTTCCACAATGTTTCCATCGAATAAATCCAGTACCTATACTTCTTGCCCGACTTTCCTGGCCAATTGATCGGGTCTGCCATGGCAAATCCCCTTTCTCCCTAGCTACTTGTTCCCGCCCGACGCCGCCCGCCATCCTACCGCGCCGCCCCGGCCGCGTCAATGGCCCTCCGGCCGAAATTGACCGGTGTCCGCCGTGTAGGTGAATGTCCGTACTTGACAGCACCGCAACGGCTGGTAGCATATTGGGTGGTGGCGCCAAGGTGTGTTCAGGAGGACCCGTCATGTATACGATCAGCTGGAAAGGGGTGACCGCGATTTCGCGCGGGCACTACGTCTGTGGCTTCTGTGGCATCGAGGTCGGGCCGGACCAAGGGTACTTCGGCAAGTCAACGCTTGGCGAGAAGCTATACATCCTCATCTGCCCGAACTGCCAAAAGCCCACCTTCCGCCATGATGAAGTACAGGTTCCGGCACCGGTCTACGGCAACAAAGTTTCGCACGTGCCGACTGAGGTCTGTTCCCTGTACGATGAAGCTCGCCGCTGCATGTCCGTCTCGGCCTATACGGCGGCTGTCTTGGTGTGCCGGAAGCTGTTGATGCACATCGCGGTCGAGAAGAATGCGCCGGAAGGGAAGTCCTTCCTCGAATATGTGGAGTACCTATGCGACAACGGATATGTCCCGCCTGACGGCAAGGGGTGGGTTGACCACATTCGCAAAATGGGCAACGAAGCCAACCACGAGATCGCCGAAGTCAGTCGCACAGATGCGGAAGAGCTGATATCGTTCTCGGAAATGCTGCTCCGGTTTATCTATGAACTCCCGGCCCGAATCCCTGATACACCGTAGCGGACCCGCCCGGCCGGGGCGATTGTCCCCGACCGGGCCTTGTATATGAACCGCCGCAACCGGATCGGGTCGGTCGCCCTCACGCCCCGCGGCGGCGGATCAGCAACAGCCCGCCCAAGGCCAGCAGCGAGAGCGTGGCGGGTTCGGGAATCAGCACGAGTTTGCCGCCTCCGCGGAGCTCGAAGTTGTTGGTGAACGTCTCGCCGCTCCCGAAGGTGCCAGACAGCGCCCCGGGAAGAGGGTCGCGCTCGTCGAATCTTGTGTAGGTCCCAAGCGGGACGGGAACACCAGAGATGGAAAAGTCCCAGCCCTCGAACGTCAGGGTAGAGTAGATTTCCATCATACCCTCTATCGTGCCGCCCGAGACGGTCACCTGGCTGGCGTAGCCGGCGTAGAGGGTTTCGCCGATGCTCCCTCCTGAGACGGTCACCTGGCTGCTGCCGTAGGCCTGCAGATGACTGGCGATGGTGCCGCCCGAGACGGTCACTTGGCTGCTGTCGTAGGCCCGCAAAAAGTAATGAATGCTGCCGCCCGAGACGGTCAACTCGCTTGTGTCGTAAGCCCAAGCGTAGTTAACCTCTGCACCCGACACGACTTCCACACTGGTCGGTTCGCCCCAGAAGCTGTTTCGCACCGTGAGATAATCGCAGTTGCCATCGAACACGTGGGGTAGACCATCGTTGAAGACCATCTCGTCCGCCCTTGCGGCCAGGGCCATCGCCAAGACCACCACCAGTCCGAAGCCGCACGCAATCAGTCTGAACCATCGCTTTGCCCGCATCGTCCCGTCTCCTTTCAGTGTCTGTGCGTCCGTCCTTGCCTTTGCGCCGATTCGATACGTGTGCATCGTGTTCTCCTTTCCATGCCATGCCGTCCCGAAGAAAAGGGCGATCTCCGGCAGGCCACTCCCCCGGAAATCGCCCTCAAACCAACGGTGCAAGTTGTCAGTCTGAAACCCTCCTGTGGCAGGCCCTGCAACATGCCACAGCGCAGCAAAAAGGCCGCACCCGCTCACGCGCAGGCACAGCCCCGAGTGCTCAAACTTCCCCCCGTCGAGTGTAAGTCTACCTCAAGAATCGAACGAAGTCAAATCAAAAGCGTGCGAAAGCGAGCGTGCTGCGGGCGTGAGGGGCGCGGCATGGTGGGTGCCACGGTCGGGAACGTGCGCGGCCGCTTCCGCGGCCGGCTCTGAAATCTCAAATCGCGAATCTCACATCTCAGATCTAAGACCTCAAATCTGCCGTATGAAATCTCAAATCGCGAATCTCACATCTCAGATCTAAAACCTCAAACCTGCCATCTGAAATCTCAAACCGGCCGTCTGAAATCTCAAATCTGCCATCTGAAACCGCCTTCGCCGTTCCTCCACTTGCTTTGCCGCACGGTTGTGGTATACTCTCGGAGTGTGTGGCAAACGTCTGGCTCTGGTGCGGCGTTTGCACGCACGCTTGTTCTCGAGTGGGAAAAATGGCCGTGCTAGGCGGGGGGTTAGCGGTCCCCTGTACCTGCAACCCGCTACAGCAGGGCTGAATCCCTTCTTGAGGCTCGAGGCGTCCGCACGGGAGCGGGCCACCGGGCGTTGAGGGTTGGATCCCATGCGATGGGTCGCCGGCGAACCGGGTCAGGGCCGGAAGGCAGCAGCCCTAAGCCGGAGGGCTCAGGCGCCGTGGGGCTATCTGGCCGGAGCCGCGGAGCACGTCACCCGACGGAGGTCGCTTGTCGAGGGAAGGTGCACGGCCATTATCTTTTTCGATTCGAGATTGTGGATTTGAGATTTAAGATTCGAGATTCTGAGATTCGCGATTTGAGATTTGAGATCTCAGATTTGCGATTTCGGATTGCGGATTTCGGATTGAACGGCGAACGGCAACCCCGTCGCGGCGACCGGCGATGACATGACTAGCCGCGACCGTAAGGGAGCGGGGGTGGTCTTCGGCATACGCCTCCGTACTGGACCTGACGCGGGGACGATTTACGCATGACCTACACTGTTCTGGCAAGGCGGTATCGCAGCAAGACCTTCGAGGAGGTCATCGGCCAGGAGCCGGTGGCCAGGACGCTTCGCAGCGCCATCGCCCACGACCGCGTCGCCCACGCGTACCTGTTCTGCGGGACGCGCGGCGTGGGCAAGACGACCATGGCGCGGATCCTCGCCCGTGCGCTGAACTGCGAGAAGGGTCCCACGGCCGAGCCGTGCGGGAAGTGCGATATCTGCGAGGCCATCCATCGCGGCGACGACATGGACGTGCTGGAGATCGACGGCGCCTCGAACAACAGCGTCGAGGACGTGCGGCAGATTCGCGACAACGCCCACTACCGCCCGGCGCGGGCGCGATTCAAAATCTACTACATCGACGAGGTGCACATGCTCTCCGCGAGCGCGTTCAACGCGCTGCTGAAGACGCTCGAAGAACCCCCCGAGCACGTCAAGTTCATCTTCTCGACGACCGAACCCGAGCGCCTGCCCCCCACCGTCCTGTCGCGGTGCCAGCGGTTCGATTTCCGCGCCGTCCCGACCGACCTGATCGCCGGTCACCTGACGATGATCTGCAAGAAGGAGAAGGTCAAGCCGCAGGCCGAGGCCGTCCAGGCCATCGCCCGCGAGGGGCGCGGCAGCGTCCGCGACGCCATCACGCTTCTCGACCAGGTCATCGCCGTCGGCGACGGCGAGGTCACCCTCGAGGCGGTACGCGAGACGGTCGGCGCCGCCCCCGGCGAAGAGGTCCTGGCGGTCATCGGCGCCTGTGCCGACGGCGACACCGGCGGCGCGCTCGGGCGCTTCGGCGACCTCCTGGCCGGCGGCATCGCCATCCGATCGCTCCTGGAGCAACTCATGCGCCAGGTCCGCGACCTGTTGGTCGTCAAGACGTGCGGCTCGGAGGCCGAACTGCTCGACGCCTTCGGCCCCGACCGCGAGCGCCTGGCCGAGGTGGCCGGGAAACTCTCCGTGCCCGCCCTGGTCGCCTGTCTCGGGTACCTGGGCGAAGCGCGGACCCGGGACCGGTGGGTGGTCGATGCCCGGCCGATTGCGGAACTGGCCCTCGTCCGGATGGCGTCGCTGTCGGAGATGGAACCGCTGCCGGAGGTCGTGGCCCGGCTGGAATCGCTCGAAGCGGCGCTGGCCGGCGCTGTGCCGGCGCCCGCGCCGCCGGCCGCGCCCGCGCCGGCGCCGCCCGCGCCGACGGGGCCACCTGCGCCGGACGAAAAAAAAAAGCGCCCGCCGGTCGTAGACGGGCCACCGGACGATGAGACGCCCCCCGAGACCGGGCCGCCGTCGCCGGCCGACCGGCGCCGCCAACTCGACGACGCCATGAACGACCCCGTCGTCCGCAAAGCCGTCGATATCTTCGAAGGCCGCGTCATCGAACCGTGACACGAGCCGTCGTTCGAGCCGTCGTTCGAGCCCGGACCGGAAGGTCCGGGGCATCCGGTGCCGCGGTGGCACGTTCCACCGCGCCCCGGGCTTAGTCCGTGCCACGGCGACGCGCCCCGCGGCGACACAGCGCACAAGGAGGCCTTGAACCGCATGGCAGGAATCGGCGAC
>CAZEBQ010000199.1:0-3592 GCA_964510295.1 uncultured Anaerolineales bacterium
AGCCCTTCCCGCGCGGTGGCTCTCCTGAGCCACCGCGAGAAAGAACGTGGGAGCGTGAATCAGAACAGTTCGCCCTGCTCTCCGGGGGCGAGACCGGCGGCGGCAATGGCCTCGAGAAACGGGAACGCCTGAAGCAGCGGCGACGGCACGGCGACCGGCCGGCCCTGGATCTTCGAGAGGATCTGGAGCGCGTTGGCCGGCGCCTGCCCCCGATAGTGGTTGTTCGTGAAGACATAGGTCTTCTCACTCTGTCGCGCCACCTCGTGGATCCGCTCGATCCATTCCTCGATCTCGTCCTCGCGGTACAGGTAATCGTACTTGGCGTCGCGTCCGGCGTCTTTGGAGAACCAGGCCTCGCGGTTGCGGCCGTGCAGCCGCACGTAGCCGACCGGCGAGGTGACGAGCGTCATGGGCGGCAGGCCGGTGCGGCTGGCCGGCTGATCGATGTTCGCGAAGCCGAAGCCGTTGTCTCTGATCCGCTTCAGCGCCAAATGAGACGTCCAACTCACGTGCCGCACCTCAACGACGAGCGGCAGATCGCCAAAATCCCGGCCGACCCTCTCCAGGTGCCGGAACGCCTCGTCGTCGGCCCGAAACGACCACGGGAACTGGACGAGGACGGCGCCCAGACGGCCCGCCTCGCGGACCGGCCCGATGCCGCGCCGGTACGCGTCCACCTCGGAGGCCGTCCACGGCCTGTCGCGGTCGTGGGTGAACCGCTGATACAGTTTGAACGTGAACTCGAACGCCTCGGGGGTTCGCGCCACCCACGAGGCGGCGGCACGGGCGCTCGGCGGGCGGTAGAACGAGGAGTTCACCTCGACGCAGGCGAAGTACCGGGCCAGGTGGACCAGCCGGTCGAAGCCGCGCGCCTTCCGCTCCGGATAGAACCGGCCGTCCCAATCGTCGTACGACCAGCCGCTCGTGCCGACGCGGATGACGGGGACGGGTCGCTCGTCGGTCATGGTACACCCTTTCGCAGCACCGCGAGGATACGTGCGACGCCGCGAAAAGGCAACCCGGTGCGTCGTACGCGTTTATAGCACTTCACGGTTGAGTGTAGCGGATTCCCGCGCGGTGGCTCTCCTGAGCCACCGCGAGAAAGAACGTGGGAGCGCGGCGGGTCGGGGTACGTGTTTAGCGTTGTCATTCTGAGGCCCGCTTGCGGGCCGAAGAATCTCGCCGTGGTCTTTGCTGTTTCGTCGTTTCCACGGCGAGACCCTTCGCTTCGCTCAGGGTGACAGCCACAACCGACACGCTAAACACGTACGGTCGGGAGACACGCCGCGCGGGAACGTGCTACCATCAAACCTTGCGCAACGGGCTCGATGGCAAACGTGAAGGGGAGGTCGGGACGGGCGCCGGAGAACCTTACGGCGGTTCCGGCAGGCGGAGGCGCATGCCGATGTAGAGGCGGGCGTTCAGCGACGAGAGAACGTCCTTGTTCGCCTCGTAAATCTTCGGGTACATGGCCGCATCGCCGTACACGCTGCGGGCGATGCCGATGAGGGTGTCGCCCTTCTTGACAACGTAAACCTTCGTCCGCCTGGCCTGCGGCGCGGCGGGCTTCTCCGATTCGGGCTCGGGCAGGCGGATGTGGTCGCCGACCTTGAGCGCGCCGGGATCGACGCCGGGGTTGGCGGCCATGATCTCGTCCACGTACTTGGCGCTGCCGTAGTGGGCGACGGAGATGCCGTAGAGGGTATCGCCCTCGACGACCACGTGGACGTTGGCCGACTCGGTCCGCTTCGGGCGGATGCGGCCGGTGACGATGTCGCCATTGATCCCACCCGGCCTGAGGACGGGTCCCGGCGGGTCGGCCCCGGCGACGGCCAAATCGCCGCCGCCTCCCACAACGGTGCCCTCGTCGCGCGAGGTCGAGAGGAGGTCGCGGTCGGCCGGGGCCGGTCCGACGGACTTCGCTTCGGACGGCGGGTCGGCGGGGTCGCCTTGGGTCAGGCGTTTGCGCCACCGCTCGTACATGGCCAGCGGGTCGTGGTACTCGGTGCCCTTATCGGAAAGGCGTTTGATGGAATTGGTGCCGAGGGAGTTGTACTTGGAGAGGTCGCTCCAGTCGCGGCTGGCCAGGAAGAGCGCACCGACCGCCATGACGACAAGCGCCAGAACGAGGATGATTTTGGTAACCGGGCGCATAGTCAGCCCTTGCGTCGGCGTGCGCGTTCACCTCTCCCGCCACCTATAGTATCGGAGGCAACCGGTTGGAACGATTAACTTTTCTGACTGCCGCCCCAGGTCATCCGGTACAGGGCCCACGTAGCGGGGACGGTGGCCAGGGCGCCGAGGGTGGCGGGTCCGGCCCATGCGGTCCATTCGGCCCCGCGTGCCAGGAGCATCGCCACCGACAGACCCACCGTCGCAAGCGGCGCCGCCAGGCTCGCCGCCGCCAACGCCTTCACGAGGCCGGGCGACGATTCGGCCGGCGGCCAGACCTTGCCGTAGGCATCGTGCGAGACCATCCACGTGGCCACGGCCACCCAGGCCAGTTGCAGGACGGCCCAGACCCATCCGCCCCACGAACCGAAGAAGGCGCCGGGCGTCCGCCACACACCCGCGAAGTACACCAGCAACCCCACCCCGACGAGGGGGTACGCCCACACGTACACCTTGTACAGATACTTGCGAAGGACGAGGATCGGGCTGGCGATGGCGATCGAGGAATAGATCCCGACGAGCAGGCCGACGAGCATCACGAAACTCAGGCCGTGCACGCTCGAGGAGCGGCCCCCGAAGACGTACAGCGAGATGACCGCCAGAAACGTGGTCAGGCTCGTCAGCACGGTCCGCGACACGGTCTGGTTGATGCTCGCGTTGACGACGGAGACGGAGAAGTCGCCGTACTTGCCGCGGTTCTCGCGGATGCGGTCGAACACGACGATGGTGTCGTTGATCGAGTAGCCGACCAGCATCAGAAACGCCCCGACCATGGGCAGGTTGATCTTGAAATCCGCAAACAGCAGCACCGGTCCCAGGAAGGTCTCGGCCAACAGGGCGGCCACCGTCACGGCGCCGAGCGTGATGACCACGTCGTGGACGAGCGCGACCACCGCCGCCAGGCCCGACGAAAAGCGGGCGAAACGGATCCAGATGTAAATGATCATCAGCGACAGCGACAGCAGGATCGCCATGACCGCCTTGTCCCAGGCCTCGGCCGCCATCGTCGGCTCAAACGCCGTCGTCGAGGCGAACGCCCGCTCGGCGCCGAGGGCCGGCCGGATGATGTCGTCGGTCCAGAAAACGGGGTGAGGCACGTCGCCGCGCTTCCCGTCGTAGTCCTGGCGGATCCAGATCTCGAACGTCTTGAACTCGCCCGCCGTCTCGCCGGCGGCCCGGCCTTCGATCCGGTACAGCGTGCCCACCATGTCGGGATAGCGGTCGCGCAGAAACGCGCCGATGCGCCGCTGGACCTCGCCGAGAGCCATGGCGGGGCTGATGTCGGTCTGGACGCGTATCTTGCCGAGGAACTGGCGCTGCTCGGGCGGGATGTACCGTGCGGCGGTCGCAGCGCCGGACGTGGCGTCGGCCGGTTTCGCCTCGGCCGGTTTCGGCTCGGCCGGTTTCGCCTCGGCCGGTT
>CAZEBQ010000199.1:3807-8097 GCA_964510295.1 uncultured Anaerolineales bacterium
GCCGGTTTCGCCTCGGCCGGTTTCGCCTCGGCCGGTTTCGCCTCGGCCGGTTTCGCCTCGGCCGGTTTCGGCTCGGCCGGTTTCGCCTCGGCCGGTTTCGCTTCGGCGGGTTTCGCCTCGGCCGGTTTCGCGTCGGCCGTCTTGGGGCCGGGGGGCCCTTGGGCGCCGGGGGAGCCGCTCGATTCCAGACGCCGGCGGATCGCCTCCTCGGTAATCTCCGACGCCGTCGCCCGGACCCGGCTCGTGCCCCGTTCCGGCCGCATGTCCGCGAAGGCCTTCGACAGGGCGTCCTTGACGGCGGCCTCTCCGGCGGCAGCGGCCTCGCCGGTGGCGGGCACGCTGATGAGGAACCGGTCGACCTCTCCTGCGGCCGTATCGTAGGCGTATTCGAGTTCCTGGACGGTCGTGGCGGGGCCGAGTGCCCCGGCCACGCGTGCGCGGACGGTCGAGATGGGCACCTCCGTCTGTCCCTGTGGCACCTTGACGGCCAGTTCAACCTGGGTGCCGCCGGTGAATTCGATATCGTACTTCTGTTCGCCGCGCGTGAAGAAGAGGATGGCCCCCAGTGCCGCCAGGCCCCCGCTGACGACCACCGCCGGCCGCACGAACCGCATCCAGTCGAGCGACGGGGCCGCGAACAACTGGAACATGTTCAACTGCTTGACGATGCCCCATTTCATGGCGGTCTCGAAGATCATCCGCGTCACGACCACCGCCGTGAACATGCTGACCAGGATGCCGATGATCATGACGACCGCAAATCCCTTGACCTCCTCGGTCGCCAGGCCGGGCCACAGGAGCACGAACGCGGGGATCAGCGTCGTCAGGTTGGCGTCGAGGATGGTGCGGAACGCCCGCTGGTACGCCCGCTTCAGGGCGAAGCCGAGACTGCCCCCCCTGCCCTTCTCTTCGCGCAGGCGCTCGTAGATGAGGACGTTCGCGTCGATGGCCATCGACAGGCTCAAGATCAGGCCCGCGATCCCCGGCAGCGTCCACGCCTGCCGCACCAGCGACATGATGCACACGATGAGCACCAGGTTCAGCGTCAGGGCGACATCGGCCACCAGGCCCGCAAAACGGTAGTAGATGAGAATGAACAGCAAGACCAGGGCGAAGCCGATGAGACTGGCCCGGAACCCACGCCGGATGTTGTCGGCGCCGAGTTCCGGCCCGACCGTGCGCTCGGTCACAGGGTCGCCGAGGCTGGCGGCCAGTTGGCCGGAGTTCAGGATCGTGACGACCTCGTCGCGCGTGCGGATGTTGTTGCGGTACCCCTCGATAATGCCTCCGGTGGAGAGGGTGGCCCGCAGCGCCGGTGCCGACTGGATGACGCCGTCGAGGAGGATGCCCATCTGGCGGTTCCGCATCTCGGGCCGCGTCAGACGGGCGAACCGTGCCCCCGCCTCGGGCTTGAGCGAGAACACGACGATCGGCGCGCCGTCCTGCGTGGAGGGACGAGCGCCGCCCAGGTCTTTGCCCGTCACGTTCTGGCCGTCCGAGACGTCGACCAGGGCCTCGACCGTCTGGCTCTCCTTGTCCACAACGTAGACGAAATTCCATGCGTCCAGCGCGCCCTCGCGATACCACTGCCAGCCCTTCGTGAGGGGGTACCACTTGTACCGGGCGTCGTCGGCGGGCCGGCCGGCCTGCTTCAGGCTGACGAGCCGCTCGAAGTTCGCACCCTTGTCGCGGTCCTTGACCTTGTCGACCACGATGCGGAACTCCAGGAACCCCGCCTGCCGCACCAGACGCTTGACGCGCGTCACGTCGCGCTGCGTGGCCAGGGCCATCCGGACGAGGTCGCTCCATTCGGCCACGACGCCGCCGTCGGCGGGGGGCACGGCCACCAGGATCTCGATCTGCTCCCACTGTCCTGCGGCGCGGACGAGACCGACGACGGCCACGGCGGCCCGCTTCTCGGCGGGCAGGCCGCGCACCGCCTGGGCGATGCGGTTCCGGATGTCGTCGAGGTACAGCGGCGGCCTCATCCGGACCACCAGCCGCGTCCCGGCGAGCAGCGCGTCGCGGCCTGCGGCGATGCGGTCGGCCACCATCGTGCTTTTGCGCTTCCTCGCGCGCCCCTCGGCCGCCGCCAGGCTCTCCTCGGTCACGGCCTCGGCCTTGATGCTGACGCGCGTCTGCCGGCCGGGAAGGACGATCTCGAGCCGCTGCTTGCCGACCGCGCGGACGGTGTACCCGCGTGTTCCCTCGGGGTTGATTCGGCCCTCGATGACCCGTTTGGCGGATTGGGCGTCGGGCGGCTTGCCGACCTCATCGGGCGAGCGCATCTCGTAGATGAGGCTCGTCCCGCCCTCCAGATCGATGCCCAGGCGGAACAGGTCGCGCACGTCGCCCTGCGGATCCGACAGAATCCCGTAGAGCGGGAACCCGACCACCATAACGATGAAAACCAAACCGACCCAGTAAACCCATCGACTCATTGCCGCCTCGATTTTCTAGTATGCTCTTGTGTTGCCCGCGCTTCGGCGCGGTGGGTCTCCGCATCCACCGCGCAGAGAACGGCGTTCTCCCGCGTTGAACAGCCCTTCACGCGGCGGGTACTCCAGACCCGCCGCGCCAAGTGACGTCGCAGTACTACCTGCCCGCGTCCGACCGGTCGGGGAGCGTCATCTCGCCCTCGGCGTCGCCTTCCTCGTCGTCCTTGCCGATGATACTGCTGATGGCGTCGCGTGAGACGCGCATCTTCACGTCGGCCTTCTCGTCGATCTTGATGATGACCTCCTCCTCGCCAACCGAGGCCACGACGCCGCGGATGCCACCGATGGTCATGACGTGGTCGTTCCGCTTGAGGGCGTCGAGCATCTCCCGCTTCTTCCGCTGCGTATCCTTCTGCTTCTTCTGCTGGGGGCGGATCATCACGAAGTACAGGACCACGAAGATCAGCAGCATCGGAACCATCATCTGCCAACCGCAAGGCTCCTTCTTGTTCGAGTCCTCCGACGGCGGCACGGCCTCTTCCGCAACGATTGCGTAAGTCTGCACGGTGCGTTCCTTTCGTAACCCAAGCCCCGCCCACAGACAGACTGCCCGCCTGCGGCTGGCTAAAGAGCACTACTTTTAGTGATTTCGGTAGTATCTGTCAAGTAACGCCTGCGTTTCGGCCTCGAAGCGGCCGCCCTCGATCCAGGCCCGCAGCCGGCTGAACAGCCGCGCGTAGAAACGCAGATTGTGAATGCTCACCAGGATCGGCCCCAGCATCTCCCCCACCCCGAACAGGTGCCGCAGCGTGCCACGGCTCCAGGAGCGGCACGCCGGGCAGTCGCAGTCGGCTTCGATGGGCCGAGAATCCGTCCGGAACCGCTCGTTCCGCAGGCGGATGAGCCCATCGGCCGTGTAGGCGGATGCGTTGCGGCCGTTTCGCGTCGGCAGCACGCAGTCGAACAGGTCGATACCCATCCCGACCGCCGCCACCACGTCGCGCAACTCCCCCACCCCCATCAGGTACCGGGGGCGGTCGGCAGGCAGCAGCGGCGCCGTCCAGCCGACCACCTCTCGCAGGTGCTCGTGCCCTTCGCCGACGCTCACGCCGCCGATGGCGTAGCCCGAAAAGCCCATCGCCACGAGCCGTTCGGCGCACTCGCCTCTCAGGTCCCGCTCCACGCCGCCCTGAACGATGGCCCACAGCGCCTGGTCGCGGCGCTCGTGAGCCGCGCGGCAGCGTTCGGCCCAGGCAAGCGTCAGGCGGACGGCCTCGGCCACCTCCTCGCGCGGGCACGGGTACGGGGGGCAGATGTCGAGGGCCATGAGGATATCGGCCCCCAGGTCGTTCTGGGCGGCCACGGCGGACTCAGGACTAAGCATCATCTCGGCCCCGTCGATGTGGTTGCGGAACGTGACCCCCGAGTCGGTCACCTTGCGCAGGGCCGCCAGGCTGAAGACCTGGAACCCGCCGCTGTCGGTCAGAATGGGTCCGTCCCAGGCCATCATGGCGTGCAGTCCGCCGAGGTCGCGGACCACCTCGGCCCCCGGCCGAAGCGCCAGGTGATACGTGTTCGCCAGCACCATCTGGACGCCGACCTCGCGCAGTGTCGCCGGCAAGACGCCTTTGACGGTCGCCTTGGTGCCGACGGGGATGAAGGCGGGGGTTTCGACCCGGCCGTGCGGCGTCGAGAGGCGGCCGAGGCGCGCGCCGCCGGCGGCGTCGTTCGAAAGCACCTCCCAGATGGATTCGCCGCTGGACATGGTCCGTCCAACCCCGTCGGCGTCCGGCCGACGGCTAAGCGGTCTTACGTAAGTCTTTTGCTGTGGCGAGAACGGCACCCGCTCGCT
>CAZEBQ010000200.1:0-8038 GCA_964510295.1 uncultured Anaerolineales bacterium
CAGGGGGTACGGTAGCCGGCGCGCTCCCCACGCCATGCACCCAGTGCTTGACAGACAGGCTTTATGTGTTAAAATAGGTATCGAGAGGGGTTGTGCGCGCCCGGGGGTGCTGTCGTCCGAAGCGGTGCGGTCAAGCATAGGCCGCGCAGGTGCAAGGCACAACTCGCGCGCGGTGGTCCCGGCTGGTGTGCGTAGCAGGCAGCGGCCCCGCAAGGGTGTCTGCCCCCGTGGGCCATGCCCGGAGTGTCGCGTATTCTACGCCTACTTGCGCGGGTCGCCGCGCGCCAGGGTTGTTGTCCGCCCGCCCAGATTACGGGCGATCAACAGGCCCCCGCTGGACCCTCTCCGGGGGCCTTCGCACCGCCCCCGGGTTTATGTTTGTACAAGCGGCCGTGCACGTTATGATGGCTCGCTGCACATTCACGACAGGCCAAGGCGGGGGGACTGCGGTGCGTACCTTCGTACGAGCGGTGGCATTTCTCGTTGTGTTCGGCGTGGGTGCCTTCTTCTTCGTAGAAGGCGCCTACCTGGTAGCACACCAAACCGCTTCGCTGGCGCGGCATGAAAACGAAGCGCGCTCCGCTGTGAGCGTGAAACCGTCTTACGAAGCCGAAGCCCCCTCAGTCCTCGATGAGATTGAACGAGGCCCGCCCGCCCTTGCCGATGCCGGGTTTGGCAAGTCCATTGGCCGGTTCGACGGCCTCGGCCAGGGCGGCCGCGGGTCCTTTGGCACCGGTGCCGAGGCCGAGATCGCCCACAGGATCGTCTACGTCGTGGACCGCTCCGGCGGCATGACTGACTCAATCGACTACGTGAAGTGCGAACTGAAACGCAGTATCGGCGAACTGAGCGAAGACATCGAATTCCACGTTGTTTTCTACTCGTCCGGCGCGCCGGTCGAGATGCCGACGCGGCGACTGGTCGTCGCCAGCCAGCGGAACAAGCAGTTGGCCTTCGAGTTCATCGACAGCATCATTTCCCAAGGTGAGACCGACCCCTCAAAGGCCCTCGAACGTGCTTTCGACTGCACGCCGGACACGATCTACCTGTTGACCGACGGTGAATTTGACCGGGCGATTATCGACTTGGTGAAACGCCTGAACACCGGTGCCAAGGTAACCGTCCATACCGTCGGCTTTCTCTACCGGACTGGCGAGGATGTTCTCAAGAAGATCGCCGAGCAGAACGGCGGGACTTACAGGTTTGTATCTGAAGTAGACCTTGTCACACAGCGGACAGCGAAAACGATTGGGCCGAAGGGCCTAACGGCCGCAGAAGCGGCGGAACTGCGCGACCTCCGGTTGCGGGCGGGCGAAAGCCCGCTCGGGGGGCTGGCGTCCAGCGCCACGACAGCGGAGGACATAGAGGCGGCGATGGGGGGCTTGACGACGATAGCGCTGGGCTTGGCGTTGATGGTTTCCGGGACGGTCCTCATTGCTGTGCACCCACGGTTGCGACAGGCACCCCCGAGACCCCAGCAGGCCACCTCAGCCAAGCCCCTGGCTGCTCCGTCGCCCCTCCGCAAGGCCACTACGGTCACCCTCGACTTGGGACCACGGGAGGCCCCGCAAAGTGTCACCGCAACGTTCCGCACCCGCGCCACGCGCCGCGATGGGTCGTACCTGCGCCAGGTCGTGGAAGCGCACTGGCGGCTGATTGAGCCCGGCTGGACGGAAGGGCAGGTGCGGCACCTGCTTGGCGGCCCCCGCCGCATTGAGCCTAAACGCCTGCCAACCGGCTTTGTCACGACGGTGTGGCATTACGGGAAGTGGCCGCAGAAGTACCGCGGGCGGGTGGAGTTTCTTGAGGGCAAGGTGGTGGGCTTCGCCGCCCCGCCGCCGGATGCGGGGTGCTGGATCGCTGACACGCCCAAGAACCTGTGAGCAAGCCCCCCCTTTTTCTATGGTGTCGAAACGTGTTTCCGTGCCTTGCCGCGGTCGGCCAGCGCGGCCCGCTCCGCCGGTTATTCGCAACAGGCATAAACTGCGTTCGCGGCGGCCTCGGAAGGCCGCCGCGCATCAACTGCAAGAAACTCACCTGACCCCGCTTAGTCGAGAAGAGGTCTCGACAATCGCGGGCAACGGCGTTATCCTCCATGAAGAAAGGCGATAACGTACCGGCCGTCCACCGCCGTCAATCGGGAAAGGGCCGGTGGCTCGACGTGGGCGTCGTGGCGATCGAAACCCCGAATCCCCAACCGTAATCTTCCGGGCACCCTTGTCGGGAGGAGCCATGAACATACACATGTTGATGCAGAAGTCGCCGGCCCTGTTGCTGATGATGGTCGTCTCGTGCTTGTTCCTTCTGCCCCGAGTGCATGCTGCCGAACGCACCGTGGCGGTCACGGTTGACGCGGATCGGGTCGTCAACCGCATCGACGAAAAGATCTACGGCCATTTCCTCGAACACATCTTCCACTCGGTCAACGGCGGGCTGTGGGGCGAGATGGTCTGGAACCGCAGTTTCGAGCAGAGCGATTCCGCCGGCCAGTGGCTCGCCGAGGACGGCGCCGTCAGCCAGAAGAGCCTGGCCTCGAACGTGCGCCTGCCGTTCGGCGACCCGGCGTGGCGCGACTACACGTTCACACTGGAGGCGAAGAAGACGGGCGGCGCGGAAGGTTTCCTCGTACTCTTCCGCGTCGCCGGCGACGAGGACTTCTACTGGGTCAACCTGGGCGGCTGGACCAACGCGCGCCACGGCATCGAGCGCGGACGAAAGGGCGAGGGACGCTGGCATACCGTCGGGCCTGTGCTCGACGGCTCCATCGCCAAGGGCAAGTGGTACGCCATCGGCGTCCGCTGCCAGGGCCCGCACGTCCAGGTCTTCCTGGACGGCAAGAAGGTAATCGACTTCACCGACGAGGCGCCGAAGGCCCACCTCGCCGGCCGGGTCGGCGTCGGCACCTGGAGCACCCAGGCCCGGTTCCGCAACCTGAAGGTGACCGCGCTCGATGGCACGGTGCTGTTCGAGGGCCTGCCGTCCGACCTGACCCGCCCCTCGGCCGGCAGGTTCTGGGAGGCCTGCGGCAAGGGTGCGGTGTCGATGAGCGGGGAGGACGCCCTCAACGGCAACACGTGCGTGCGAATCGTGTCGGAGGGCCCGGAAGCGGGCATCCGCCAGACGCCCCTGTGCATCCGCCGGGGCCGGACGTACCGCGGATCGCTCTGGGCGCGGGGCGAGGCGGCGGGCGGCCTCCTCGTCCGCCTGATGGACGGCGAGGCCACCTTGGCCGAGCACGTCCTGCCCCCACCGACGAGCGCGTGGAAGGCCTACCCCATCCGGTTCGACGCGAAGCAGACGGCCACCAGCGCCACGCTCCAGGTCGCTGTCCGCGGCAAGGGGACGGTCTGGCTGGACCAGGTCAGCCTGATGGCGGGCGCCGCCCGGGCTGTGGGCGGTTTCCGGCCGGACCTGCTGAAGGCGATCGCGGACCTTGAGCCGCCCGTCATCCGCTGGCCGGGCGGGTGCTTTGCCTCCGCCTACCGCTGGAAGGACGGCATCGGCCCGCAGCATGAGCGCGTGGCGTACCCCCGCGACATCTGGGACGACGTCGACGTCAACTCGTTCGGTACCAGCGAATTCATCGGCATGTGCCGGCGCGTCGGCGCCGAACCCCTCATCGTCGTCAACATCGGCACGCGGAACTGGAACGGCGACGTGAAGCGCGCCGACTTCATCCGCGAGGTCCAGGACTGGATTCAGTATTGCAACGGTCCCCCCGACTCGAAATGGGGTAAGGTCCGGGCCGACGCCGGCCATCCCGAACCGCACGGCGTCCGGTACTGGGAGATTGACAACGAGACCTGGCACATGGGCGCCGAGGGCTACGCCGAGGCCGTCCGCACCTTCGCCCCGAAGATGAAAGAGGTGGACCCGTCCATTCGGATCGCCGCCTGCGGCAGCGCGGGCTACGGCGACAGAGGCAACGGCCTGCCGTGGAACCGCACGATCATCGAGCGGTGCGCGGACCTTATCGATTACCTCAGCATCCACCACTACGAGAACCCGAACAAGTTCGCCGACGGGCCGCGCGCCTACGAGGCCTTCTTCCGCAAGACGGCCGACTTGATCGCCAAGTCGAAGAACCCCCGCCTCAAGATCTACGTCTCCGAGTGGAACGCCCAGAGCACCGACTGGCGGACGGGCCTGTACTGCGGCGGCCTGCTGAACGCCTTCGAGCGGTGCGGCGACGTACTGACGGTCGGCGGCCCGGCGCTGTTCCTGCGGCACGCCTCGGCCAAGTCGTGGGACAACGCGTTCATTAACTTCGACCACCGCACGTGGTACCCCGCCCCGAACTACGTGGTCATGAAACTGTGGCGGCAGCACTACGCCCCGAAGCGCGTGGCCGCCGCCGGCGAGCCCACGCCGCTGAATGCCGTCGCCACGGTCTCGGCCGACGGCCGGACGATCTACTGGAAGGTCGTTAACCCGACCGACGAGGCCGTGCCGGTGGCGCTGACCGTCGCGGGCGGGTTCGAGGTCGGCGAGGCGGCGATGCGGTGCGTGGCCCCCGGGTCGCTCGAGGCCCGGAACACGCTCGAAGAGCCCCACGCCGTCCGGCCGGAGCCGGGCAAGGTGACGGTGGACGGGCAGACGATTCGCCTGACGCTGCCGCCGCTGGCGGCGGGCGTCGTGACGATCCGAAAACGCTGACCGGCAAGCAGATGGCGGCGCGCAACCAGCCGCCGGCTGCGGACTTTACGGGATTCTCGGCATAAACGGGCGGCCGTTCACCACCGACGCGCGGAAGGCCCGTGGCAAGCGCCGCCGAGCGTCTATCTGAGAACACGTACCTATAGGAGATGCCGAATGAAAACGGGAAACACCGTAATCAGCAGGCGAGGGTTCCTCAAGGCCGCGGGCGCGGCGGTGGCGCTGCCGACCATCATTACGTCCAAGGCATTGGGGGCGGCCGACGGCACCCCGCCTGCCAGCGAGCGTATCGCCCTGGGCGGCATTGGCATGGGGGGGCAAGGCTCCGGCGACACCGGCCAGTTGACGCGTGACAGGCGCGTCGAGTTGGCGGCCGTGTGCGACGTCAAGTACTCGGCCCTGCAGGCGTGGGAAAAGCGGGGCGCACGAGGCTACACGGACTATCGCGAGTTAATCGCACGCGATGACATCGATATGATCATGTGCGGAACGCCGGATCACTGGCACGCGCAGGTCACGATCGACGCCATGAAGGCCGGCAAGGACGTTTACTGCGAGAAGCCCCTCAGCCTGACCATACGCGAGGGACGCAAGATGGTCGAAGCGGCCCGCGCCTACGGCCGCATCTTCTCGTGCGGCAGCCAGCGGGTGATCGGGGATTACGGGCGGCTGGCCTGTGCCGCAAGGAGCGGCCGGTTCGGCAAGATACTGGAGGCGTATGCCTCGCCCGGCGGCCCGCCGCGCATGTGCTACCTGCCCGGCCAGCCGATTCCGCCGAACACGATCAACTGGGACCTGTGGCTGGGTCCGGCGCCCTGGGTCCCGTACCATCCCTACCGCTGCGGGAGGGCGTATGGGTTGGGCGGAAAAGGCTTCCGGACATGGTATGACTACTCCGGCGGGATGATGACCGACTGGGGCGGTCATAAGTTCGGCGGCGCCATGCACGGCATGGGCGTTGACCATACCGGACCGACCGAGATCATCTACCCGGGCAACCAGGACTGCCAACACCTGACCTACGTGTTTGCCAACGGCATGAGGCTCGTGGTCGGCGGCGGGCAGGGATACAAGTGCGAGAAGGGCATGGCGAAGCCGTTCGCCGGCATGCCCGTTCCTGTGCCGGGCCTCCGCTGGTACGAGAACGGCGCAGGCTCCCCGCACCAGGACCTCATCAACTGTATCGTGGAACGCAGGCGCCCGTTCCGTGACGTGGAATACGCGCACCGTGTGGCCACGGTGTGCCATCTCGGCAACATCTGCTACCGGCTGAAGCGAGACCTGAAATGGGACCCCGACAAGGAAGCGTTCATCGGTGACGCCGAAGCCAACCGGCTTGTCGACAGGCCTCGGCGCGGCCCGTGGCAGATATGACCACGCCTACGATTATCGGTTGCTTGAGAGCCGGTGTTCCGGAACCCGTTAAAGCAAGGATATGAAGAGATGACCAAGACAATCGCGATCACGTTCATGATTTGTGGCCTGGCCACACAGGTGCTGTTCGGTGCAGACCTGACCAACTACGAGTACGGCGACGAATCGAAGGCGGGCGAGGCCGTCGAGAAGTTGCTCCAGGAAACGCCCGTCAACCAATACGGCCTGATCGAAAAGGGGCTTATCGGCGTCGTGACCTCGAAAAAGGCGACACAGGCCGGCAAGGCCATCGCCTGCCGCATGCTCCAGCAGGTGGGAACGGAGAAATGTATTCCCGCCGTGTCGGGCCTGTTGGGCGACGAGGTCCTGTCGCACTATGCGCGGCTCGTGCTGGAGCGGCTGAAGAGCGGGAAGGCCAACCAGGCGATGCGCGAGGCGCTCGAGAAGGCCCCCGCCAAGGTCAAGGTCGGCCTCCTCGGAAGCCTCGGCGAGGGCCGCGACGCCAAGGCCGTCCCGTTGGCCGGCCAACTCGCACGGAGCGACGATCCGAACGTGGCGGCGGCGGCCATCCAGACGCTCGGAAAGATCGGCGGCAGCCGGGCGGGGCAGAGCCTTGCGGCCCTGAGGCCGGGCAAGTTGCTGGTGCCCGTCCAGATGCGGGCGATGGTCGCGTGTGCCGGGAGCCTGCCGGGCGACGAGGCGGCGGCCCTATGTGAGAAGGTCCTCGCCGGAGACTACAGCCCCTGCCGCATCGCCGCCCTGACGGCGTTGGCCTCGGCGGATGCGTCCAAGGCATCGCCCCTGATCGCCCGTGCCCTCAAGGGCGACGACCTGACACTGCGCAAGGGCGCGCTGGGCATCGTCGCTGGCACCAAGGGTGAAGCGTTGACCAGGGCGATGCTCGGTCTGCTCGGCGATCTTTCGCCGGGGCGCAAGGCGGGGCTGATCCTTGCGCTCGGTTCGCGCGGCGACAAGGCGGCGCTCGAGAGCCTGACGACACTCATCAAGAGCCAGGCGACCGTCGTCCGCGACGCCGCCATCAAGGCGGTCAGCAAACTGGGAGACGCCGGAACCGTCCGAATCCTCCTGGGCATGGCCGATTCACCCACGCTCATCGCAAGTGTGGCGGAGGCCATCGCCAGGATGAAGGCCGACAACATCGATCGGGCCCTGGTTGACGCCCTGGAAGACGGCAGACTCAGGAAGGTGGCGATCGAGGCCGGTATCGCTCGCGGATGCACGGCGCTGGTGCCCGGCCTGTTGAAGTTAGTGTCAGAGCCAGATGCGGATATAAGAAAGCAGGCCTGGGCGGGCTTGGCCGCCCTCGCCGGCGAGGACCACATGGACGCCATCATGAAGGCCGTCGTGAAGACCAAGGAGGCAAAAGACCTGCCCGATGCGGAGGAAGCCATCAAGAAGGTCACCTCGCGGGCCCAGGACAAGGGCACGTGTTTCAAGGCGATCGCCGATTACTTCGACAACGTGCCGGACGCAACCAAGGGTGTCATCCTCGGCCTCGGCGCGGTAAGCGGCGATGCCGAAGCCCTGGCCATGGAACGAAAGGCGCTGGCGTCCGGAGACAAGGCGCTCTACGGCCAAGCCCTGCGTGCCCTGGCCGCATGGCCCAACGCGTCTGCGGCGGAGGACCTTCTGAAACTCGCCAAAGGCGCTCCCGAGAAGGTTGACCGTCTCGTGGCGTTGAGGGGATATATCCGCATCGCGGCCCTGGAGACCGCCCGCCTGACGGGCGCCAAACGAACGCAAATGCTCAAGACGGCGATGGGGCTTGCGGAACGCACCGACGAGAAGAAACAGGTCGTCGGCGCGCTGCAGAGTGCCCCAACTCTTGAAGCGCTCAATATGTTGAAGCAATACATGAACGACCCCGCGCTAAAGGCCGAGGCGGAGATGGCGGCCGCCAACCTGATATGGGACCTCCGTAAGAGGCATCGCGCGGAAGTGACGGCGATGGCGCAGGAACTCCGCAAGAGCAAGAACAAGACGGTCG
>CAZEBQ010000201.1:0-8025 GCA_964510295.1 uncultured Anaerolineales bacterium
CGCCGGATCCACGTGCTCGTAGGAATCCCGCTCTCGCGTGACGGCCGACACGTGCATCCCGCCCTTGTGCGAGAAGGCGCTCCGGCCGACATACGGCTGTCCGTGCGCGATCAGCATGTTCGCCTGGTCGTAGACGAACCGCGACGCGTCGGTCAGTTTCACGAGGCCCGTCGGGCCGAGGCATTCCAGGCCCATCTTCAGTTCCAAATCGGGCAGCACCGAGCAGAGGTCGGCGTTGCCGCACCGTTCGCCCAGACCGTTGATGGTGCCTTGAACCTGCGTGCACCCCGCGCGGACGGCCGCCAGTGTGTTCGCCACCGCCAGGCCGGCGTCGTTGTGGCAATGGATGCCGAACGCCCCGCCGACCTCGCCGACGGTCGCCGCGACGATCTGCTCGATCTCTTCCGGCATGCAGCCGCCGTTCGTGTCGCACAGAATCAGCCAGTCGGCCCCCGCATCCAGGGCGGCATGCAGCGCGCCGAGGGCGTACTCGGCGTTGGCCTTGTGACCGTCGAAGAAATGCTCGGCGTCGAAGAAGACGGTGCGGCCGGCGCCTTTCAGAAACGCGACCGAATCGCGGATCATCGCCAGGTTCTCGTCAAGGTCGGTCCGCAGGACCTTCGTCACGTGGAAGTCCCAGGCCTTGCCGACGACGGCCACCGCCTCCGTCCCGGCCGCAACCAGGCCTTGAAGCGTGACGTCGTCGGCCGCTTTGGCGCCCACGCGCCGCGTCATTCCGAAGGCGACCGGTACGGCATGGGTCAGCGGTTCGGTCCTGAGGGCGTCGAAGACGGCCTCGTCTTTGGGGTTCGAGACGGGGTACCCCGCTTCGATGTAGTCAACGCCGAGGTCGTCGAGGCGTCGGGCGACGTCGATCTTGTCCTGGAGGCTGAAACTGACGCCCTCGCCCTGGGTGCCGTCGCGGAGCGTCGTGTCGTAAACGGTTATCGCTTTCATGGCTTGCGCCTCGTTTGTTGGGTGCGCCTGCGGGCCGAAAACGCCACAGTGGCGCGGCCGACCCGTGTGACGCCACAAAAAAACCCGGAGCCGCCGGCCCCGGGTCCGTTACTGCCTGGCCACGCCTAGACCCGAGGCCCTCCTTCCGCACCAACGACCACGACGATACCGGCGCGCGCGGCACCCGGAACCTCAGCGAGGCGTACGCGTTTGCCTCGATGACCGTGTGCCGACACGCTACATCCTCCCCGGCAGCCGGTCGCTGATACGTCCGGGCGCCGATAACAGGTTCAAGTATACCATCGGCTCCGAGGAGGTCAAACGTTTATTGGAATCCGGCCGGCACCGGGCCGCAAAGGGGGCACACGCCCCAAACCCACCCTCCTCCGGTTTGACTTCGCCCTGGCAAGCGGTACATTAGAGTAGGGTCAAGAGTCCCGGAACGCCCGGAAAAGGCGGTCTGGGATGCAGGAGAGTGTCTGCGGGGGCCGCACCACTGCTGCCGGAAGCGTGGTGAGGCTGGCTGGACGGTTTCCGGCAGGAGACCATGATGAGGGGAGACGTTCCACCTCCGACCCGGCCGCACCCCCGGTTCGAGCCCCTTGAGCCGCGACTGCTTCTCGACGGCAGCGTGGTGATCAACGAGATTCACTACGACCCGGACGTGAAGACAGAGCGGTCGGAGTTCGTCGAACTCCACAACCCGACGGCCGACCCGATCGACATCTCCCACTGGCGGTTCTCCGACGGCATCGAATTCGAGTTCCCCGAGACCACCATCCTCCCCGGCTACGGGTACGTGGTCGTGGCCGAGGATCCGGCGACGGCGCTCTGGAAGTTCGGCGTGACGGCCTACGGACCGTTCATCGGCAGCCTCGAGAACACCGGCGAGCGCCTCGTCCTGCGCGACGCCGCCGACACCAAGGTGGACGAGGTCGATTACGGCGCCGGGTTCCCCTGGCCGACGGTCGGCGAGGCGCCCGGCTACTCCATCGAGTTGATCGACCCGGCGCTCGACAACGACCTGGCCGGCAGTTGGCGGGCCTCGATCGGTTCGATCGTTGAGCCGGTGGCGCTCGTCCCGGACGGCGCCGAGTGGATGTACTTCAAGGGCCTGTCGGAGCCGTCGCCGGGGGACCAGTGGCGCTACGTCGGCTTCGACGAGACGGGCTGGACCCCCGCCACGCTGGCAGTCGGCTACAGCAGCGAGGCCGGTGAGCAGGCCTTCATCGAGACGGAACTCACCGACATGAACGGCCTGTACAGCACCGTGTACTTCCGCAAGGAGTTCACCGTCACCGACCCCGGCTCCATCCCGGCGTTGGAGTTGCTGGCACGGTACGACGACGGCATCAACGTCTGGATCAACGGCGAGCCCGTCCTGGACCTCAACGTGTCCGACACGGAACTGCCGTACACCGCCACGGCCGGCGGCGCCATCGACAACGCCGAGTTCGTTCCGAACACCCTGCCGCCCCCGAGCACCTACCTGCAGCCGGGCACAAACTGTATCGCCGTGCAGTTGCTGAACGCCTCTGTTGGCAGTTCGAGCGACGCCTTCTTCGAAGGCGTCCTCCAGACGATGACGGGCGGCGCCGCCGGCGTGACCCCGGGTGCGATCAACTCCGTCTACGCCGCCAACGCGCCGCCGCAGATGCGGCAGGTGGACCACTCGCCGACGCAGCCGGCTTCCGGCCAGGACGTGACCGTCACCATGAAGGTCACCGACCCCGACGGCGTCGGGAGCGTCACGCTCGCCTACCAGGTGGTCGAGCCGGGCGACTACATCGCCATCGACGATGCGCGCTACAACGATCCCGCCTGCTGGGTCAGCGGCGTCGGGATGTATGACGACGGCACGAACGGCGACGGCATCCCCGGCGACGATATCTACACGGCCATCCTGCCGGGGTCGGTCCAGGTTCACCGCCGGCTGATCCGGTACCGCGTGACGGCCACGGACATGCTCGGGGCGTCGGTCACGGGCCCGTACGCCGACGATCCGCAGCCGAACTTTGCCTACTTCGTATACGACGGCGTCGGGTCGTGGACCGGTTCGGCCCGGCCGGGCGTCGAGCCGGCGGTGGAGTACTCGAGCGACCTGCTCGAGAGCATCGCCGTCTACCAACTCATCACCACGCACGAAGACCACGTGGAATCACAGTACATCCCCGATTCGACGGCCGGCCAGGACTGGAGCGACCAGTACGTGTACCAGGGAACGCTGGTCTACGACGGCGTGGTGTACGACCACATCCGCTACCGTCCCCGCGGCGGGTGCTGGCGGTTCTCGATGGGCAAGAATATGTGGAAGTTCGACTTCAACCGGAACCACTGGTTCCAGGCCCGCGACGACTACGGCAAGAAGTTCGACGTCACGTGGGACAAACTCAACTTCTCGGCCATCATCCAGCAGGGCAACTTCGGGCAGCGGGGCGAGCAGGGCCTCTTTGAGGCCGCAGGCTTCGCCCTCCATAACCTCGCCGGCAACATGGCCTCCAACACCAACTTCGTCCACTTCCGCATCATCGAAGACGCCGACGAGAACGGGACGGACCAGTTCAGCGGCGACTTCCAGGGCCTCTACCTGACCCTCGAACAGCCCGACGGCCGCATGCTCGACAAGCACAGTCTGCCAGACGGCAACTTCTACAAGATGGAAGGCGGCACCGGCACACTCAACAACCAGGGGCCGACCCAGCCCACCGACAAGTCCGACCTGAACACCTTCATGAACGGCTACAAGAACAACCCCGACGCCGCCTGGTGGGAAGCCAACCTCGACCTCGCCGACTACTACTCCTTCCGCGCCATCGCCATGGCCATCCACGACTACGACATGCACGCCGGCAAGAACTACTTCTACTACCACAACCCCGAGACCGGCCTGTGGTCCGTCCACAACTGGGACCTCGACCTGTGCTGGACCACCACGTACGGCGGGGGCGGCGGCCAGGGGCCACTTTACGACGACGACCCCTACGTCCACCTGCTGGACATCCCGGAACTCCGGATCGCCTACAACAACCGCGTCCGCGAGATCGTCGACCTGCTGTTCAACCCCGAACAGACCGGCATGCTGCTCGACGAGGTCGCCTCCTTCGTCTACACGCCGGGCCAGCCGTCTCTCGTCGACGCCGACTGCGCCATGTGGGACTACAACCCCATCATGAGTTCCAGTTACATCAACACGAGCAAGACCGGCCCCGGCTGGTTCTACGGGGCCTCGGGCGACTTCGCCGGCATGCTCCAAATGCAGAAGGACTACGTCGCCTCACGCATGAACGCGATCGACCCCAACGTCTCCTACGACGAGGGTCAGCAGCCCAACACGCCCACCGTCACGTACACCGGGCCGGGCCTCTACCCGGCGGACCAGTTGACCTTCCAGGCCTCGGCCTTCAGCAGTCCCTACGCCGGCTTCGCCGCGATGGAATGGCGTATCGCCGAGGTCACCATACCGGGCACGCCCGAGTTCGATCCCACCAAACGCCGCAAGTACGAGATCGAGAGCGAGTGGGAGAGCGGCGAACTGACCGTCTTCGACCCGGACGCGCGGATTCCCGCAGGCGCCGTCGAGGGTGGCAAGCGATACCGCGTCCGCGTCCGGATGAAGGACTCGAGCGGCCGGTACAGTCATTGGTCGGCCCCGGTGGAGTTCGTCGCCGGCCCGCCCCAGGGCAGTTCGGTGCCGCTGCGGATCACCGAGATCATGTACCACCCGGGCCCCCGGACGGCGGCTGAAATCGCCGCGGGCATCGGCTCGGCCGAGGACTTTGAGTACGTTGAACTCCAGAACGTCGGCTCTTCGACGCTGCAACTCGACGGCATCGCGTTCACCAACGGGTTCACGTATACCTTCGGCGCTATCAACCTGGGATCGGGGAACGCCATCGTGGTGGCAAAGGACCCGGCCGCCTTCGCGCTCCGCTATCCAGGCGTCTCCAACGTGGTCGGCCCGTTCCTCGACGGGTCGCTCAGCAACGGCGGCGAGACCATCCGGCTCGAAGACCCTCTGACCTCAGCCATCCACGAGTTCGATTACAAGGCCGGCTGGTTCGATCACACCGACGGCGACGGATTCTCCCTCGTCGTCCGCGACGCCGGCCAGGACCTGGCCCTGTGGGACTCAAGAGACGGCTGGCGCGCGAGTTGGCTCTCGGGCGGCAACCCCGGCCAGGCCGACCCGGGCCCCTTGAACCCCGGCGACGTGGTCATCAACGAGGTCCTCAGCCACCAGGACCAGAGCGACGGCGACTGGATCGAACTGAAGAACACGACCGGCGCACCCATCAACGTCGGCGGCTGGTACCTGTCGGACGATGCCGGCGACCTCATGAAATACCGGATCGGCGACGGCACGACCATCCCGGGCGGCGGGTTCCTCGTCCTCACCGAGACCGCCCACTTCGGCGCCGGCTCCGGCGCCACCGGTGCCATCACTCCCTTTGCCTTCGACGAACACGAGGACAACGTGTACCTGACGGCTTCGCCCGCGGCGGGCGTCCTGGCCGGATACCGCGAAGACGAGGACTTCGGCGCCATCGAGAACGGCGTCACCTTCGGCCGCTACATCAAGAGCACGGGCGCCAAGGACTTCGTCGCCATGGCCGACCCCACCAGCAACGACGACAACGCCCTGCCGCGCGTCGGACCCGTCGTCATCAACGAAATCATGTACAACCCGCTCACCGGCCACGAGTACATCGAACTGGCGAACATCACCGACCAGGAGGTCCTCCTCTACGACCCCCTGCATACCGAGAACCGGTGGCGCATCACCCGGGGCGTGACGTTCCAGGTGCCGGAGGCGGCGTCCATCGCCCCGAACGGCTATGCGCTCGTCGTCCCCATCGACCCCGCCACCTTCCGCGCAACCTACGGCGTCCCCGGCGACGTGCCCGTCTGGGGACCCTACACGGGCGGCCTCGCCGACGAGGGCGAAACGCTCCAGATCGAACGGCCAGGCACGCCGGAAACAGCCCCGCCCTTCGTCCCGTACATCCGCGCCGACCGCGTGACCTACAACGACAAGGACCCGTGGCCGTCGCAGGCCGACGGCAACGGCTCGTCGCTCAACCGGCTGGTGGCCCAAGACTACGGCAACGACGTGGCGAACTGGGTGCCCAGCACCACCGGCGGAACGCCCGGAACGCCGAACGTCAGCATCGATTACTCGGCCCCGTCCACCCCCTCCCACCTCTCGGCCCACATCGTCAGCGACTCGATGGTCAACCTCTCGTGGACGGCCGCCGCCGATCCCGAAAGCGGCATCAGCGCCTATCGCATCTACCGCAACAGCCAACTCCTTGACCAGAGCCCGCTGCCCGCCTACAGCGACACCGACGTGGGGCCCGGCGAGTTCTACACCTACCAGATTGCGGCCGTCAACGGCGACGCCGTCGAAAGCGACCGGAGCACACCGGCCGTCAACGTCCAGATCGTCACGGCCGACAGTGTCCTGGCGCCCGACGCGAACCACGTGGAGGTGGCCTTCACGCACACCGTGACGCAGCCCACGGCCGAGAACATTGCCAACTACAGCCTCATCCAGGGGGCGGGCAACCCCATCGGCATCGACGAGGCAGCCCTCCAGCCGGACGGCACCACCGTCTCACTCACGTTGTCGACACCTTTGACATCCGGGGCCGTCCACGCCCTCACCGTGACCGGCGTCGTGGCCGAATCGGGCTCGCCCGTCGTGCCGGGATGCCAGAAGGCCTTCGGCTACGAGACGTTCACCATGGGAAGCATCCTCCGCGAGTGGTGGCTGGGTATCGGCGGCAGCCAGGTGGTGGCGGCATTGACAGGGCACGCCCGCTTCCCCAACGACCCGTCCGGCAGCGAGTATGTGACCCTCTTCGAAGGGCCAACCACCTGGGCCAACGAGTACGGCACGCGCATGTCCGGGTACATCCATCCCCCCGTTACAGACGACTACACGTTATGGGTCTCCAGCGACGACAACTCCGAACTCTGGCTCAGCACCGACGCCGACCCCGCCAACAAGCGACTCATCGCCAACGTGCCCGGCTGGAGCAGTTCGCGGCAGTGGGACAAGTTCCCGTCGCAGCAGTCGACGCCCCAGCACCTCCTGGCGGGCAGGCGGTACTACATCGAGGTCCTCCAGAAAGAGGGCACCGGCGGCGACAACCTCGCCGTCACCTGGACACGGCCCGGCGAAACGCCACAGGCCAACGGCCCCATCCCGGGCGCTTACCTGTCCGCCTACGGCGGGGCGCCCACCGTGACCGTCGGCGTGACAGCCACCGACCCCGATGCCGCCGAGGAATTCGGCAACCCGGGCGCCTTCACCGTCAGCCGCGACGATACCTCCGGGGCCATGGTCGTCTACTACACCATGGGCGGCACGGCCGACGCCGACGACTACACGCCGGCGCCGACGAACTGGATCGAACTCGCCGACGGCGTCGCCTCGGCCCCGATCCACGTCAACCCCACCGACGACGTCGATCCCGAGTCAGACGAATCGGTTATCCTGACCGTCACCAGTAGCCCCGACTACGTGCTCGGCGAGACGGTGGCCACCATAACCATTGCGGACAACGACGACGATCCGCCCCCCACCGTCACCGCCGTCGCCCTCAACCCCGGCCCCGGACGCACGGCACGAGGACTCAGCGCGATTGACCCCAGCGGTCTGGGCGTCGAGACCGTCGTCGTCACCTTCAGCGAGGACGTGACCTTCGCGCCCGAGGACGTCATGGCCGAGAAGGTCACCTTCGACACACTCGGCAACCAGACGAGCGCGGTGACCGTCGCGCCCGCCGGCGTCTACGGTTCCGGCACACACGAGATGACCATCACCTTCGCCGACTCCTGGCAGCAGATGGTTGACACCTGGGTCCGCATCACGCTCGGCGACACGATCATCGACGGCTCGGCCCAGGCCCTCGACGGCGAACCGGCCGCCGACTCGAGCGGTCTCGGATACATCTACGATTCAAGTCTCGACCTGCCGAGCGGCAACGGCAGCGCCGGCGGCAATGCGGTCTTCTACGTCGGCAGCCTCCGGGCCGACATGCGCGGCTTCGGACCCACCGCCGA
>CAZEBQ010000202.1:0-7982 GCA_964510295.1 uncultured Anaerolineales bacterium
AGCCCGGTTTCTGGCGGCAGATGAAGGCCTCGCTGCCGCGCAACGTCATCGTGCTGGGCGTCGTCTCGTTTCTGACGGACTCTTCCAGCGAGATGATCCTGTGGACGGTGCCGTTTTACATCGCCCTGTTGGGCGGCGGGGCCGTCTGGGTCGGCATCGTCGAGGGCCTGAGGGAAAGCCTGTCGAGCCTCTTGAAACTGGCGAGCGGCTGGTTCTGTGACCGTGTCGGTCGGCGCAAGGCCCTCGTCGTGCTCGGCTACGGCATCTCGACGGTCGCGAAGCCCCTGCTGGCGCTGGCGGCGGGGCCGTGGCACGTGCTGGGGCTGCTGGGCATCGAGCGGATGGGCAAAGGCGTGCGTGCGGCTCCGCGCGACGCGCTCATCGCGGGCGTTGTCAGCGAGGCGAACCGCGGCAAGGCGTTCTCCTTCCACCGCATGATGGACCACGGCGGCGCGGTGCTCGGTCTGCTGGCCGGCACGGTTCTGGCGGCGTACCTGTTCGAGCATTTCCGCTGGAAGGCCGAGACGGCCGGCTACGAGCCGGCGGACGTTTTCCGGTTCATGTACCTGTTGGCGGCGATTCCGGCGGCGCTGGCGGTGGGGGTGGCGGTCGTGCTGGTCCGCGAGAAGGCGGGCGACGGGAGGAAGGGCGTCGCCCTGGATTTCCGGGCGGGCTACGACCGGCGGTTCTGGTGGTTCCTCGTGGCGCTCGTGGTGTTTGCCCTCGGCAACTCTTCCGACATGTTCCTGCTGGTTCGCGCGGGCGAGATCCTGGGGTACAAGGTTATTTTGTCGGAGGCCGAGCGGGCCCGGATGGCGGGCAACTGGTCGTTCCCGTGGCAACTGCCGCTGATGTTCCTGGTGCTGTCGCTGGCGAAGATGCTCTTCAGTCTGCCGGGCGGCATCGTGGCCGACCGGATCGGGCGCGTGAAGACGCTGGCCATCGGCTGGGCCGTCTACGCCGTCGTGTACGTCCTGTTCGGTTTCGCCACCGACGCCTGGCAGGCGTGGACGCTCTTCGTTGCGTACGGCCTGTTCTACGGTTTCACCGAGGGCGTTGAGAAGGCGGTGGTGGCAGACCTGGTGCGGCCGGAGGTCCGCGGCGCGGCCTACGGCCTGTACGCCTTCGCCGACGGTATCGCCAAACTGCCGGCCAGTCTGCTCCTGGGGTTCCTGTACGGGTACGCGGGCCCGGCGCTGGCGTTCGGCGTAGGCGGCGTGTGCGCGGGCCTGGCGTGCGTGCTGCTGGTCATCCTGCTTGGTGCCGGGAGGAAACGTGCGGCCGAAGGGGCGGCGGCCTAATCCTACAACGCTAGTGCGCCTTTTTGTCCGCCTGGTGGCCTTCCCAGGCCACCAGGAACAGGCATAAACGGCGTTCGCGGCGGCCTCGGAAGGCCGCCGCGCGGAACGTAGCGTAGTCGTACTAAGAGGCCCTTTCGCGCCATCGCCGGGTCTTTGACTTCACTTTGCGAGCGATTCGCGGTATAATGGTCGCGGAGTTGACCGATGATCCAGTGCAAGGAATGCGAATTCGGCGAGGTGGACGAGAAGGGGAACGTCCAACTCAAGTGCAACCCCTTCATCGACATCAAAGAGCCGGAGTGCCTGCTGAAGTGGCAACTGCTGCGGCTCGACCTGATGACGCGGGCCTACATGGCCACCATCGCCGAGTACAAGAAGATTGCCCCGATCCAGGAGAAACTCTACCGCCGCATGAGCCGCGAGATGGACGAGATGGACGACGCCGACAGTTGGAAACACGGCGAGGAAGACGACGAGGACGAGCCTCCGCCGCTTGATGACCGACTCTGAAAACGAAAGGAGCCGACCATGTGCGAAGAATGCGGTTGCCAGAAACTGGATGAGCCGGTTGAGAAACCCGAAGAGTGCACGCCCGAGCAGATCGAAGAGTGCCACGGCAAGGCCGGCGGCCATCCCTGCTGCGAAGGCGAGTAGGCCGAAACGCAACAGCCGAGTACACGCTAGCGCGGTGGGTCGCGAGACCCACCGCGCTAGCGTTGACCAACGTCCCCCCCGACGCGCCGGTCGTCTAAGCGGACTTACGTAAGTCTTGCGCGGCGGGTCGGGAGACCCGCCGCGCGGTAAGTGGCGCTGTCGTGTTACTCGATGGCCTGGATATCGGCGGTGCCGCTGATGACCTCGGGCTCGTCGGTCCGCTGCCAGATGATGCGTTTGACGAGTTTCATCAGTTCCGCCAGGTTCACGGCCTTCTTGGCCTTCTCGATGCGTTCCTTTCCGGCGAGTTTCTCGGCCCACGCCAGGACGATGTCGGCCCCGGAGGCGGGTCGAAGGACGCCCCACCGCGTGGTGGGCTCGGCGGGCATCGTCTCGCCGGCGCGGGTCAGGTCGGCGGCAAGGCTTGCACCCTTGCCGGCGGCGGCGTCGATGGTCTTCTTGACGCCCGCGGGCGTCGTGCCGACGATCAGCCAGTCGTTCGTCACGGCGACCGTCAGGCCGATGTCGCCGGCCCAATCGCCGAGGACCTTCTCAAGAACCTTGGGCGCTTCAATCACCAGCAGCGACACCTCGCCGTGCGTCTCTTCGCGGACGTTCAGGTTGATGCGTTTCTCCGGATCCTGCTGGTTCTGGCTCAGGGCTCCCAGGATCATGGCCTTGGCGGCCAGACCGTTCTTGAACGCGTTGGCCACGGCCGCGCCGCCGGCCTTGAGACGCACGAGACCCACCAGGCCCGGCGCGGCGCCGTCATCGCCCTTGACGAGCGCCGCCGCAGCCTCCGGACCGAACCCGCCGACGATCGACTCCATCGAATGGCCCGGGAACCAGCCGCGAACGAACATCTGGGCCTTCTGAATCTTCTGCGGGCCGTCCTCCTGGTCCGCGACCTTGGCCTGCACCTTGTCCCAGATGGCCGCAGGATAAAACGCCGATGCAACGGCGGCCACAGCGGTCTCGGGCAGGGAATTCGGTCCGGTCAGGACGGTCGGCCGGGTCAGGCTGATGTCTTCGGAGCCGCCGACAAGCCGCCACTCGAAGTGGATGCGGCTGTCGCCTTCGGGATACATGGCCACGGCGCCGGGGCACCGGTGTGGTCCGGATTCGGGGGCATACACCCGCGTTCGCCAACCGTTGGGCAGGCCGTTGGTGGCCTGGCTGAACTCGCCCTGGGCGCCGAGCGCGGGGCTGCCGCCGACCACCACGTCGAGGACCTGTTCGAGTTCGTCGCCGCGGGTGCCTGAGATCATGAGCACGCCGCCGGCCCAGGCCATCCGGTCCACGCGGTTGTCCTTGCGGACCTCCCAGATGGCGACGTCCAGATGGCTGCCCACCTTCTGTCCGCCGACGGCCACGGCGAGTTTCTCGGCCATAGCATTGGTGGCCTCGGTCAGAAAGACGCCGTAGGGTTTCTTCTCGCCCGAGGGCAGCAGCACCAGGGCGCTTCGGCCGCCGAGGTAGGTCGTGAGGGCCGTCTCGCGGTCCATTTTGAGTTCCGCCAGGAGCAGGTCGATTCGCTCCTGGGCTTCGGCGTAGCGGTCGCTGGCGCGCCAGCGGGAGAACGCCTCGGTCTCTTCGAGCGCCGCCCAGAACTGCGAGTCGAGCAGCGTCTGCCTCAGGCCCGCCGCATTCACCATTTCGACGAGCACCTTGGCGTTGGCGGGAGCGAGGCCGGCCATCTCGAGGCCGTCGGCCGCGGCGCAGGCGGTTAGCGCGGCCAGCAGTGCGACGGTGGTCATCAGGGTTCGGAGCGTTCTCATTTTACTTCTCCTTTCTCACAGAAGGATGGTTGACGGATGCGCTGTGCCCGGCGGGTTCGACGGACATCAGCGCCTGTGGCGCTTCGAGGGCGTCCATGCCGATGGCCAGGGGACCTTCCAGGTCGCTCCAGACGGCCCCGAAGACGGCCTCCGCCGCCGACTCGTCTTCCTGGACGGCTGAGCCGCTGTCGGCGGTCGCCGTCATCTCGGTCAGGGGACCCAACAGGTAAGTGAAGATCTCGGTCGGCGGAATGGGCGGCCGGTGCTGCGGCCAGAAGACGATGGCCGCCAGGACGACGGCTGCCGCCGCCAGCGCGCCGGCGGAGAGAAACAGGGCGCGGCGGCGCGGTCGCTTCGCCCGGCCTCGCGCCGCGACGATCCGTTCCACGAGTGCCGCACGCCGGCCCGCCTCGATGGCGGCGCCATCCCCCAGGCCGTTGAACATCGGCTCACGCAGGTCGTCGGTCCGTTCGTGTTCACCGGTCATCTGGGTTCTCCGATCTGCGTGGGACCGAGAGCGGGCTCTCCGTGAAGGATGGCCTGGGCTCTCTCTCGCACCTGGTTTCGGCTTCGGTGGAGCCAGGTTTTGACGGTGCCGTTCGGCACGTCGAGGATGCGGCTGATGGCGTCGCAGGATTGGTTGTGTGCGTAGAAGAGGAGAACGGCAGCGCGCGGCTGGGGTTTGAGTTCGTGGACGGCGGCCCAGACGGCCGCGAGCCGCCGCCGGTCGTCTTCGGCATCGGCCACGGTCTGCCAGGGCTCGAGCGTCCGGGCCGCGAGCGTCTCGGTGACCTCGGCCGTGGGCCGGCGCCGCCGCCAGCGTTCCAGAACCAGATTGGTGGCGGTGCGGGCGAGGTACCCTTCGAACCGTCCCGTGGGCTGGAGGCGGTCGAGTGCCCCGAAGACGCGTGTGTAGGTTTCCTGGACGATTGTGTCGGCATCGTCTTCCCGCCGCACTAGCCGCATGGCCAGGCGCCAGAGGTCGTCGATGGTGGTCTCGACGAGGTCTCGCCGTGCATCGGCATCACCTCGTGCGGCCCGTTTCACGATGTCCCAAGCGAGGGCTTCCGGCATAGTCGGCCTTCCGGTCCGCTGGATTCATCACCCATTCTAATGCGCCGGCGGCGCGGAGGTTTCAGAAAAAGCGGCCACAAACAGGGCTCGCGGCCCAGGACAGCGGTTCCTGGGCCGAGTGCATTTGACAAACCCCGTTTTTCCGTTATAGTTGTCGTGCCGCCGGAGGACGTTGTGGCGGCAAGGCAGCGCGTTGCGGGGCTGGACTCCGGGGACGGAGCCCGGCCTGTTTTCATGGTAATGTTGCGCGCCAGAGGGCCGGTCTCGGGAAGCACTCCCGGGGGGCGGCCCTTTTTGCCGCCGACCCGAAAGGTTTCGGGCGGCCCGATGGAACAGGAGAGGATGGATGACTGCGATGAGAGGAATGTGGCCTCTGGCACTGGTGGCGGTGGGCCTTGCGGCGTCGGCCGTCCGGGGTTCGCCCACCGACGGCGAGTTCACACTGGACGTGACGCCCGAGTGGCAGATCGCAATTGCCGACGGGAGGTTGACGGTCGTCGATTCCTGGGCGGATTATGGGCTCGACAACGTGTTCCCGGGCGAAGCCGGCCTTCTGGTCGAGCCGTTGATCTTCGCGGGCACCGACGAACTGGTCATCGAGTTTCTGGGAGCGCAGCCTGAGGACGACGACGAGATCTACGGCCTCTCCTACAACTACCCCCAGGACCCCGACCTCTCAAAAAAGAAGGTGCTTCTGAAGGAGGCCGAGGTCGACAAGGGCAAGGAGATCTGGATCATCCTGGAGGACATCGCCGGGATGCAGAAGAAGGCCAAGGTCAAGGCCGACGAGAGCGGGAAGAAGATAGACGTGGAGTTCCCCGTCTGGGCAACCAAGAAGGAACACCTCACCGTTATAAACGGCACGTGCGAGCAACTGCTCAAGGACGCCGGTTTCGACTCGACGAAGGTCAAGACAGGCAAAGGCGGCGTCTACACCGCTACCAAGAAGAAGAAAAAATCCGTCGCCAACGCCAAGAAGGTCGGCGAACTCTCAATCGTCCCGGACCCCGCCACGCTGTCGCTCCTGATCCTCGGCGGGCTGGGCGCCTTGGTGCGCCGCAGACGGACGTGAGCCGCCGGCGGGGTTGGGATTCTAGTGACAGGAGCGTCTTGATAACCCGTTTCGTCACCTGTGCCGGCAGGCGGTCAAGTTCCCTCTCGGCGGATGCTTTCAGACGCACCTGATACTTGCGGGCTGGGCTCACGAGCCCTTCTCCGCCAGGTAATCGCGCAGCGGCCGCGAGGGCTCATCGCGCCGGCGGGCGACGAGCGCCAAGTCCTGAAGGTCCTCCTGCAAGTCCGGCTCCACCGCCAGACGTGCGAGGACGGCCTGGCGCTGCTTCTTCGAGAGGGCTCGGAACGCCGTCAGGAAGACCTCTGCCGTTGCCTCCGTGGGACTCATGGGCGTGTCTCCTTCGGACTGCCACAACCGATTATCTCTGAACGCTCGACGTTTGTCAAACCCCGCCCGCGCTTCGACGCAACCACCCCGGACTCGGGCGTCGAGTGGGTAAACCAGAGGCGTGGCCCTTTGGCCGCGCCTTCTTGCAGCGTGCGGGATGGTCCCGGTTAATCCGGGCATCAAGGGCGCTCACCGCGACTCGATTGGAATCGTCGGCAACTGGACGATGCGGACGTTGGGGACCGAGAGGGCGGCCCTGATCCGCATCCGGGACCCTTGGTCCATCACTTCGTTCACGGATTGCTCGACGCGGAGGTACTCGCGCCGGCGCGCCTGAAACTCTTCAGCGAGTTTGGCGGCCGAGAGCGCAGCCGCGCGGGCCTCGGCCACGCGGGTCTGCAATTGAATCTCCACTTGGCGCGCCCGCTCGTACCGGCCTTTGAGCGTGGCCGCGTGGCGCCCAACCAACTGCTGTGTCCGTTCGGCGCGCTTGCTTTCCAGCAGGTGTCGGGCAGCCTGGAGCGCAGCCTCGGCACCGGAAGCGCTGTCACCCTTCGGGGCGCCCGCGTGCGCCGTGGCAACGTCCAGTTCCAGATGCGTCACGCGGTCCGTCAGTGCCCTGAGAACAGGATGGCCTTCGAGCCTCTCGGCGATGTCAGGGAACTCCGCCAGGACATGCGAGACGCCCTCCTTTTCATCGGCCTGTTTCTTGACCTCCTGGAAACGGGCCCAGTCGGCCCTGACCTTGGCCAATCCGAGTTGGGCTTGGGTCAGTTGGCTGACGAGCGCCGTAAGGCGCGCCAATTGGTGAGCCGGCGGCTCGTGGGACACGATGACCCCGGATTCATGGCGGTAGGAGGCCAGTTTCCTTCCCACTTCGTCCAGTTGCTGTCGCAAGTCGTCGCGTTCCTCGCGGAGCGCTCGCTGTCGGTCTGCTGCGGTCTGCACCTGGTCGTTGCGCAATTGCTCGATGTACTGAACCATCACCTCGCGGACGATATCGCTTACCTGCATGCCGTCGGCGCCCGTGAGCGATACCGAGATGTGGAACGTACCCGCCACGTGTTCGACCTTGAGGTCCTCCTGCAAGTCGTGCGCAGCCATGGGCGTGGGTCCGGTATAGAGGGTCTGTTGGCCCCTCAGGTTCTCCAAGGCGGCTACCAGCACCTTCTCCGACTTGATGCCAGCAACGTGCGACATGACGTACAACGGGTACAGTTCCGAGGGCACCACGTAGGCATAGCCCTGTGCGGCGGCGCCCGACTGATCCGGCCAGCCGGGGTGGACCTCGATGATCCCCTCGGCCGTGCAGGACGGGCTGAGAGCCGTGGTGGCGTCGCAGCCCATCGCCAGGGGCGCGGCGAGGACAGCGGCGCACAGGATCGCACGACGGCCCAGCCGGCCAATGTTCGGGCGTGCTGGTCTGTGCGCGGTGGCCTCTTGGGACTCGCTGATTTCAGAGAGGTCGGGCTTCATCGGACTGGCCTCCTTTCGAAGGAGCGGTCGTGGGCCTGAATGCGGCCCCGAGGCAAGGCAACCGCGTGCGTCGTTCATAATGTCCAAGAAGGTTGCTGCCTTCAAGGTATTTCTGCGCGGCAGGCCGACTGTTTGAGCCGGGGCGTCTCGTGAGCAGGGGTTCAAGAGAACGAGGCGCGGCCGGCGCGGGGTGCAAGCGCAAGGCGGCGGGACACGGTCGGTGTACGTGTTTAGCGTGCTCCCGAAGCGATGTCATTTCGACCGAGCCCTCGCCAAAGGCGAGGGCGAGCGGAGAAA
>CAZEBQ010000203.1:0-7953 GCA_964510295.1 uncultured Anaerolineales bacterium
GCCGTGGCGGCCGGTGATCTCGAGCCACGTCTTGGGCCGGCCGGCCGCCTCGAACAGGCGCCGGCCGTGCTTGAACGGAATCAGGTCGTCGCTGCGGCTGTGGATGATGAGTTTCGGGCACGCGATGCGGGCGATTCGCTCGAGCGTGTCGTACCGGAATCGCGCGAGCAGCCGCACCGGCAGCCACGGAAACATTCCCCGCGCCACGTCCGGCACGCTCGTGAAGGTCGATTCCAGGATGAGCGCCCTCGGCGGGTGCTTCCGGGCCAACTCGGCCGCCACCGCGCCGCCGAGCGACCGGCCGTGGATGATAAGGTCGCCCGGCGCCACGCCGCGCTGCTCGACCAGGTGCCGCCATGCCGTCTCGGCGTCGCGGTACGTGCCGGCCTCGCTCGGGCTGCCTTCGCTTGCCCCGTAGCCGCGGTAATCGAAAAGGAGCACGTTCATCCGGAGTCGGTTCAGGATCTCGACCGTGCCGACGCGGTGCGAGATGTTCCCCGCGTTGCCGTGGCAGAAGAGGACCGTGCCGCGCGCCTCGGCCGCCGGCACGTACCATGCGGCCAGGCACAGGCCGTCGGGCGTGTGCAGGGTCACCTCCTCGTACGAAAGGCCCACCGCCTCGGGCGTGCGGTCGATTTCGCGAAGCGGATGATAGAGCAGGTGCGACTGAAACACCAGCAGCACCAGGCAGATTCCCACGTACACGCCGACGGCGATGCGCAGGAACGCCTTCGCGACGCGCCATGCGGGGTGCTGCCTGGGTCCGGCGCCAACATGAGCCGTCTCGGTCATGGTTTGATACTGTAGCGGCCGGCGCGGGAAGCGTCCAGGGCGGAGCGGTCTGACAAAGCCATGCGGGTGGGGCCATTCTTTCTGGCGATCGCGGGCGGTTGTAGCGCCGGGCTTCATGCCCGGCGGCCGTTGGCGGCGGCACCGCCCAGGATGCCCCGGGGATGAACCCCGGCGCTACGGCCAAGCCGCAGGAAATCGTCCCATGCAAGAAATCGTTGCCACACCCGGCCATGCCGCCCGGGCCCGATCGGCTCAATCGCGCTCGCGCCACGCGATGACTTGGCCGGTTCGGGCGTCAACATAGAAGAGGATGCCGGCGCCGGCGGCCATCAGGCCGTCGGGGCCGCGCATGTGGCCGTACTTGACCGTCCAGACCCGGGGACCGAACTCGCCGGCGAACGTCGTTTGTTTGCCCAAGGTGTCACGGAACTGGGCGAAGTAGAACTCCAGGCCCGAAGCGTCCACCCGCTCTTGCTCGATGTGGGCCTCGACCGCCCGGCGCGCTGCGTCTTCGGAGTCCACCTTGTCGCGTGCGGCTTGGCCGGGCGACACGTTCCTGTCGGCGTGAGACGCCGGGCCACAGCCCCCGGCCGTGACGGCGAGAACCAGAATGGCCAGAACGCCTGCCGGTGCGCGCATTGAAGCCCCCCTTTCGTTCATGGTGGATTAGACGCCCTTACGCGTTCCGCGCGGCGGCCTTCCCAGGCCGCCGCGAACGCAGTTTATGCCTGTTCCTGGTGGCCTTGGAAGGCCACCAGGCGGACAAAAAGGCAAAGTAGCGTTGTAGGATTAGACGCCCTTATGCGCTGCGGGTTCCACCGAGTCAACGGCGGAGGCGGCAGAGCGGCGCTTTCTTGATGACCGCGCCCCGCCCGCACGCTACACTCCCGGCCATGCGATGCATCCGGATGACCGTTCAATACGACGGCACGAACTATCACGGCTGGCAGGAGCAGCCGGGCCTGGACACGATCCAGGGCACGCTCGTCGAGACGCTGGCGACCATCCTGGGTGAGAGGCCGGCCGTCGAGGGCGCCAGCCGCACCGACGCCGGCGTTCACGCGATGGGTCAGGCGGCCACGTTCAAGACGGCGCGCGATCTCGGGGTGGCCCGTCTTCAGGCGGCGTTGAACAGCCGGCTGCCGGCCGACATCGCCGTCGCCGAGATGGCCGACGCGCCGCCCGGTTTCCGCCCGTCGCACGACGCCGTCGACAAACACTACCGCTACCGGATCTGGCGCGGCCCGATCAAGCCCGTCTTCGAGGACCGGTTCGTCTGGCACTGGCATCGGCCGCTCGAGGCCGAGCCGATGCGCAGCGCCGCCCGGCTGCTCACCGGCCGCTACGATTTCAAGAGTTTCCAGACCGGCGGGGTGCCGCGCGAGAACACCGTCCGCGAGATCGGCCGGTTCGACGTGACCGAGCACGGGACCGAACTCCACGTCGACGTCGAAGGCGACGGGTTCCTCTACCGCATGGTTCGCAACCTCGTCGGTACGCTGACCGAGGTGGGGCGCGGTCATCGAACGCCCGAATGGGTTACCCAGGTGCGCAAGGCCAAAGACCGTGCCGCCGCCGGCCCGTGCGCGCCCGCCAAGGGGCTCTGCCTGATGGAGGTCCGGTACTGAACGCATCTGAGATTTGAGATTTCAGATTTCAGATGGCAGAGGCCCGTGCCGCCGCCGGCCCGTGCGCGCCCGCCAAGGGGCTCTGCCTGATGGAAGTGAGATACGAATGAACGCGGAATGCGGAACGCCAATGGCGATGTCTGACACACAGCCCGCGATGATGCCCACACGGATGAATCGGCGGGCGTTCGGCAAGACGGTCGGCCTGGCGGCCGCGGGCGTGATGGCCGGCCGGGCCGCAGGCCCGACGGCGCAGGCCGAGCCGCCGGCCGGCCCGGACGTCGTCCGCGAACCCGCCCGCACGGTCCCCGTAGCCGCCGACGTCGACGTCTGCGTCCTGGGCGGCAGTTGCACGGGCGTCTTTGCGGCGGTCGCCGCCGCCCGGCTCGGGGCGACGGTCGCCATCGTTGAGAAGGCGGGGTTCTTCGGCGGCACGGCCACGGCCAGCATGGTCAACGTCTGGCATTCGCTTCTCGACTGGAACGGCGAACAGCAGATCATCGCCGGCCTGACGGCCGAGGTCATCGAGCGGCTCGCGAAGCGCGACGCCGTCATCCATGGCGGCGGCCACGCGGTCGGCATCTACTTCAACTGCGAGGAACTGAAACTCGAACTCGACCGCCTCGTCGTCGAGGCCGGCGTCCGTCCGTTCCTGCACAGCGTGTTCTCGGCACCCGTGGCCGAGGGCGGGCGCATGACGGCCGCGGTCATCGAGGACAAGTCCGGCCGCCGCGCCATCCGCGCCAGGGCCTTCGTCGACGCCACCGGCGACGCCGACGCCGTCACCCGCCTGGGGCTGCCGACGTACGCGCGCCGCCAGATTCAGCCGCCCACCACGTGCGCCATCCTGCGTGGCGTCCGCGGCCTTTCCCGCAAGCACGGCTTCAACATCAACCGGGTCATCTTCGACAAGGCGTACCCGCAGGCGCTGGAGAAGGGGTTCTCGTGGTCGGCGTCGGTGCCCGGCGGCGACGACGAGATCATGCTGGCCGGCACCCGCGTCTTCGGGGCCGATTGCAGCGACCCGGACCAGTTGACGCGGGCCGAGATCGACGGCCGCCGGCAGGTCCGCCGCGCCTGCGACCTGCTGCGCGAGCAGTTCATGGGCGGCAAGGGCGTGCCGCTGCTGACGCTGCCGGCGCGCATCGGCATCCGCGAAACGCGCCACGCCCGCTGCCTGCACGAACTGAAGGGCGAGGAAGTCATCGGCGGCACCCGCTTCCCCGATGCCGTTGCCAACGGCAGTTACCGCGTGGACGTGCACAGCGCCCGCGGCGCGGGCGTCAGGTTCGTCGGCCTGAAGGCACCCTTCTACCAGGTGCCGTATCGCAGCCTCGTCCCGCGGGGATCGGTGAACATCCTGGTCGCCGGCCGCAGCCTCGACGCCGACGAGGAGGCGTTCGGCGGCGTCCGCGTCATGGTCAACTGCAACCAGATGGGCCAGGCGGCGGGGGTGGCGTGCCACCACGCACTCGACGCCGGCGTGGCCGTGACCGAGGTCGACGTGGCGAAGGTCCGCGAGACGCTCCGGCGGCAGGGGGCGATCGTGCTCTGAGGGCGGGGCGCCTTTTTGCCGCCAGCGCGGCCGGGCCGGCTCCTCCAGCCCGGAGGATGGGCCGAACGGCCCCCGGCCGGACAAGCCGGCCGGGCTGCACACGGCGCGAAGGCTAACATGAAGATTGTCCATATCATCACGCGGCTCATCCTGGGCGGTGCCCAGGAGAACACGATCCTGACGTGCCTGGAGCAATCGCGGCTCGGCCACGATGTGGTCCTTCTGACGGGGCCGCCGCACGGCCGCGAGGGAAGCCTGCTCGATGAGGCGACCGCCATGCCGTTTCGAACGGTCCTGGTGCCGGCCATGCAGCGGGCGGTCCATCCGTACCGCGACCTGGTGGCTTACTGGGATCTGCTCAAGCACCTGCGCGACGAGCGCGGCGACGTGGTTCACACGCATTCCTCGAAGGCGGGTTTTCTCGGCCGCCGGGCCGCACGTGCCGCCGGCGCGCCGTGCATCGTCCACACCATCCACGGCCTGCCCTTCGACGCGTACCAGGGCCGCCTGGCGCACCGGGTGTACCGGACGGCGGAACGGCGTGCCGCCGGGTGGTCGCACCGCCTGATTGCCGTGTGCTCTGCAATGGCCGACCGCGCCGCCGCAGCGGATCTCGCGCCGCGCGACCGAATCGACGTGGTCTACAGCGCGATGGACACCGGTCGGTTCCGCCCGGCCGAGGGCGAGCGTGAGCGCGTTCGTGCGGGGTGGGGTGTGGGAAGCGCGGCATTCGTCTTCGTGAAGATAGCGCGGCTGTTCCGTCTGAAGGGGCACGAGTTCGTCCTGCCGGCGTTCGCGCAGGTGGCGCAGGACTGCCCCCACGCGACGCTGGTCCTGGCGGGCGACGGCGTCCTGCGGCGGGACCTGGAGAGGCGGGCTCGCGGGCTCGGCATCGCCGACCGCGTCCGGTTCCTGGGACTCGTTGCGCGCGACGCGGTACCCGGTCTCCTGTGGGCGGCCGACGCCGTGGTCCACGCGAGTCTTCGGGAGGGGCTCGCCCGCGTGCTCCCGTACGCGTGCCTTTGCCGCCGACCGGCGGTTACCTATGACATCGGCGGGGCCCGGGAGGTCATCCGCGACGGCGAGAACGGTTTCCTGCTGCCGCAGCCCGCCCCGGGGGAGGCGGCGTCGTCGGTCGCGCGACCGCTGGCCGAGGCGATGGCCCGCCTGGCGTCGGACCCCGCCAGGGCACGACAAATGGGCGAACGCCGGTGCGAGGAGGTGCTCAGCCGCTTCGATTACCGCCGGGCCACCGCCGAAATCATGCGGGTCTATCAGGTTGCCCGGCGGGTTCAACCTGTGTGACCCATTTCTCCGGCGGCGGGCGCGGCAAAAAGGTTCCAGGAACCTGTACGTGTTTAGCGTGTCGGTTGTGGCTGTCACCCTGAGCGAAGCGAAGGGTCTCGCCGTGGAAACGACGAAACAGCAAAGACCACGGCGAGATTCTTCGGCCCGCAAGCGGGCCTCAGAATGACAACGCTAAACACGTACAGGAACCTCTTTGCCCGCGTTCAAGCAAGGTGACACTGGACTTCGCGGCGGCCGCCGCCGAGAATGGAGACCGACGCCTCGAGCCAACAGGCGGCTGACGGGTTGGGGGACACGACCGTGCGACGAACCATCGTGTTTGCCGTGGCCGTGGGCTTGTTCTGCGCGGCGGCCTCCGCCCAGAGCACCGCTACCGCCCCGCCGACCCTCGAATACCTGACCACCCAGGCCGTCAATCTTGACGCCGCCCTTCGCCGGACCCGGGATGCCGCCGCACGCCGGCATCTCCTGGGAGCACTCGAGAAGGTCAAGCACCAGATGGGGCCGTACAACTCCAGGGGCAAACGCATCAAGTGCCAGGCCATGTGGCACGACACGGCCCTGGTGTCGTTGGAGAAGGAGGTCAAGCGGCTGTCGAGCCGGCCGGCCGGGTCCAAGCCCAAGGCCCTGGCGGCCGACGCCCGTCTCCACACACGCCGCATGGCCGTCGCCTGTCTGAAGCACGGCTGGCGGATGCCCGGCGGCACGCCGAAGTACCAGGTGGACGTCTTCGGCCAGTATCTGGCGAACAACATCCGCGTTCTCGATGCCCTGTTCGAGTCGCTCTCGGCCGCCGAGACCCGGGAGGCGAAGGCCGACCCCGCGGCCGGCGACCGCGCCGCCGCCCGGGCCGCTCTCGACAAGGCCCGCTCGGGTATCGACCAGATGGGTGAGGCCGCCAAGCAGTTGGAGGCGATGCCGCACGAGGCGATCCTCGAGGCGTCTCCCGCCGAGGTCCTCGGACCATTCGTGCAAGGGCTGACGGCGGCGCGCGATGCCCAGTGGGTGCTCCGCGAAGGCGCCGCCGCCGACGGCGAGACCACGGCCGAAGGCGACGCGACCGCGACCGACACCGCTCCGCCCGCCGAGGCGCCGCCCATGACCGAGGCGGAGACGGCACGCATCGCGGCGATCCGCCAGGTGGCCGCCGACCTCGAAGGCGACGACTGGACCACCATCAGCCGGTATCTGGAACGCTTTGCCGCCGCCGTCGAGGCGGGGTTTGCGGTGGTGAGCGCGCGGCCGCAGGCTCGCGAGTTCCTCGGTCAGATTGAGCAGGCGGCCAGCCTGGTCCGAAGCCTGCAGACGAGCAAGATCATCACGCCGGAGTATCTTGCGGTGCGCCAGGACGGATTGGCCTCCGCACTCGAGGCCATGCAGAGCCCGCTGACGCGCGCACAGGGGTTCGCGAACCTCAAGAACGTTGAGGCCGAGGACGAGTTCCGGAGGCGGATCGAGGCGGCGGGCCTGACGGACCAGGCCGCCGGCGGCCTCGTCCAGACCTGCTACGTCCTCGCGCCAAAACTCGAAGCGTCGGACGTCACCACCGACGTATCGCTCGGCGCCCAGGCCCGCCGGGCCTGCCGGACCCTCGGCTTGAGGCTCGTGAGGATGCGGAACTGGTCGCCCGAAGGCATGAACTCCAAACTGGCCGGCTGCTACAAGCGGCAGGCGGCCATCTTCAGAAAGGAGGTCGAGCAGGCGGGCCTCCAACTGCCCGACACGCCCGACGAGGGCCTGCCGCTTCTGGCGAGCGCCGTCTCGCGGGCAGACGACCTTGCCCTGATCGTCCGCGCCGCGGGGGTCCTCGACGTCGTCAAGCAGTACCGGCCCGCCCGCGCGCTCGCCGTCACCGCCCAGTTGACGCGCGCCGCCCAGGACCTGGTCCTGAACTACGCGTCGCCGGCGCCCCAGCGGCTGGCGCTCAGCGGTCTCGTCAAGCCCTTCGAGGACCTGGCGGCCTTTCCGATCGCCGCGCCCGAGTATGGCCGTCTTCTCAACCGGCTGGGCGGTCGCGCCTACGCCGCCGCCGCCGGTGTCCTGTCGAGGGAACTGAGCGCCGGCATCGACGCCGCCAGCACGGGTGACCCTGTGCCCCTGCGGCGGGCGCTTGGGGCGAGGTATCTGTTCGGACTCGTGCGGAATCGCGCGATGGCCGAGGCGGCCGGGCTCCACAGGGCCGGCACCGCCAACCTGCTGACCTTCTCGGTCCCCGAGAAGGTGTGGAAGCCGTTCACGGACGAACTGGACAAACGCCTTCGCATCATGCTTGCCGACTACGCGCGGACCGGTCACCGCGTCACCTGGCTGGCCACGGCCGCCCACTGGAACTCCGTCTACACGTCGATCGTGGCCGGCCAACGGCAGACGATCGACGCCCGTCTCGAAGGCGAGAGCGGACTCGACTTCCTCATCCGGAACCTCCAGCGCGTCGCCGTCCCCAATCCGCCGACCGAGCGGTACTACGCCTGGTACGTCGGCTACCACGTGACGGAAGCCGCCGTCACCATGAACGCCGGTCTCGACGCACCTGCCGAGTGGCACCGCGACCAGATGGACGGTTACGACGGTTACCTCGCGAAGGTCGAACTCGATCCCGACCGGGCCGCCGCCGGCGAGGTGAAGTAGGTTGCGCCGGCCCGAGCCCGCCGCGGGAGCGGCGGGGCATCA